>NZ_JBEXNN010000006.1:0-304201 GCF_040611115.1 Streptomyces sp. NPDC003038 | reverse complement strand
GGCGCGCCACCCCCCCCCCCCCGCCGCCCGGGGCCCGCCGGGGCGCCCGGGCGGCTCCGCGCCCGCGCCCCGTACTCCTGACGGGGTCAGGGGCGGGAGCCCGTGAAGTGTTCCCGTACGAGGGACTCCACCACGGGGAGATCCCGGGCGATCAACGCTTCCAGCAGCGCCGAGTGCTCCGCCGCGTCGGCGACGAGATCCGCGCGCCGCACCCGCGGAGCGCCCGGCAGGGGCCATTGCGCCCGGCGGTGGAGTGCCTCCGCCACCTGGACGAGCTGGTCGTTCCCCGCCAGGGAGAGCACCGCGCGGTGGAACGCCCGGTCCGCCTCCGCGTACCCCGTAAGGTCCCCCGCCGCGGCGGCCTCGGCCGTGGCGGCGGCCGCCGGGCGCAGGGCCTCCCACGTGGCCGCGGGCACGGCGCGGGCCAGCCGCAGCATGACCGGGACTTCGAGCAGCGCCCGGACCTCGGCCAGCTCGGCCCGTTCGCGCGGGGTGCGGGACAGGACGCGGAAGCCTCGGTTGGGCAGGCATTCCACCGCCCCCTCCAGCGCAAGCTGCTGCATGGCCTCGCGCACGGGTGTCGCCGAGACTCCGAAGCGCTCGCCCAGGGCCGGGCCGGAGTAGATCTCTCCCGGCACGAGGTCGCCGTCGATGAGCGCCGCGCGCAGGGCGTCGAGGATCTGCCCGCGCACCGAATGGCGCAGCACCTTCCGTGGAACGTGCTGCGCCGGAATCGACGGCTGCGGCGACACCCTGGCCTGGGCCGCTTCGTGCACTCGGTCCTCCTACAGGTCTCGACCTGTCTTGAGAATAGGTGACGGGGTGCGGGGCGTGACGATACGGACCGATGGAGATCGGGTAAGGTAAGGCTTACCTGTTAACGATCGCGTGATTCGGTGGTCCGTCATGACCGTCATGGCCGTCAGTGCCTCCCCGTCCGCCCCGGCCGGCTCTCCGGTGGCGGATACCTACGCACGGCTGGCCGAGGTCTTCGCCGGACTGCGCGTCGTCGAGCGAGCCGCGCACGAATCCGCCCCTCGCGGTGCGGGGTGGGTCGGCGCGGACGAGCTCGCGGCCGGCGGGCCGGGACTGGACGCCTTCCTCGCCTGGGACAACGCCCAGATCCTGAGTGACTACGGGCACCAGGCCCGCCCCGATGTGGTGGCGACCTTCGGACTGCACCGGTACGCGTGGCCCGCCTGCCTGCTGATCACCCTGCCGTGGTTCCTGCAGAGGCGGGTCCCCCGGCTGCCGGCCGGGGCCGTGGCCTTCCAGCGGACCCGCGGCCGGATGGCCGTCGGCATCGAAGGCTTCGCCTGCCTGCCGGACGACCCGGCGGCCGCCCTGCCCGGGGCCCGGGTCGTGCCCGACGAGGAGGCGCTGCGCGAGGAGGTGCGGGCTGCGGTGGCCCAGCACTTCGAACCGGTGCTGGAAGGTTTCGGTCCGCGCATGCGGCGCGGCCGGCGCGCCCTGTGGGGCATGGTGACCGACGAGGTCGTCGAGAGCCTCTGGTACATCGGGCACCTGCTCGGCGAGGAGCAGCGGGCCATGGCCGAGCTGGAGGCGCTGCTGCCCGGCTCGACCGCCCCGTACACCGGGGGCGCGGGATTCCGTACGCTCTCCGGTCCGAACGGCGCGGAGCTGCCCACGCGGAACCGGGCCAGCTGCTGCCTCTTCTACACGATCCGCCCCGAGGACACCTGCGTCACCTGCCCCCGGACCTGCGACGCGGACCGCATCGCCCGCCTCACGGCGGCCGCCTCCGCCTGAACCCACCCGCAGGGGTGGCCGTATTCGAACCCAACCCGGTGCGTCCGATCCCCAGTTCGAGCCACAACACCCTATCCGGCGGGCCCCGCCCCCCGATGGCGTCCACTTGTCCCGAAAGCCGCGTGCACGGCGGACCCGCTGCGCCACTATGGCGCCCGGAAAGCCGCACAGCCGCATACGCGAGGCAAGGGACATCCGCATGAGACTGACCGACATATCGCTGGACTGGCTGCTGCCCGGCAGCCTGCTGATCCTGGGCGTGCTTGCGGCAGTTGCGGTACTGGCCCGTGGCAAGCGCGAAGGCGACAAGGCCGCGGCCGAGGACAGCTGGGAGCGCAGCGAGGAACGGCGGCGGCGCAAGGAAGCCGTCTACGGGACCGCCTCCTACGTCCTGCTCTTCTGCTGTGCGGCGGTCGCCGCCGCGCTCTCCTTCCACGGGCTGGTCGGCTTCGGCCGGCAGAACCTGAACCTCACCGGCGGCTGGGAGTACCTGGTCCCCTTCGGCCTCGACGGCGCCGCCATGTTCTGCTCGGTGCTCGCCGTCCGCGAGGCCAGCCACGGTGACGCGGCCCTCGGCTCGCGCATGCTGGTATGGCTGTTCGCGGGAGCGGCCGCCTGGTTCAACTGGGTGCACGCGCCGCGGGGCCTGGGCCACGACGGTGCCCCGCAGTTCTTCGCCGGCATGTCGCTCTCGGCGGCCGTCCTCTTCGACCGGGCCCTCAAACAGACCCGCCGGGCGGCGCTGCGCGAACAGGGCCTGATCCCGCGGCCGTTGCCCCAGATCCGGATGGTCCGCTGGCTGCGGGCGCCCCGGGAGACCTTCGGCGCGTGGTCGCTCATGCTACTGGAGGGGGTACGCACCCTCGACGAGGCCGTGGACGAGGTGCGCGAGGACAAGAAGGAGAAGGAGCAGGACCGCCACCGCAGGCGGGACCAGCAGCGCCTGGACCGTGCGCACTTCAGGGCGCTGGGCCGACAGAACCGGGCGTTCGGGCGTGCCCGCGCCCGGCAGGTCGACATCCCGGGGCTGGCCCCGGGAGCGGGCTCCGCGCCGGTCGGCGCGGAGCCCGCCATATCGGAACCGGGACAACTGCCGCCATTGCATCAGCTACCCCTGGCAGGATCCCCCGGCCGGCCCTCCCTCCAGGCCGTGACGGGGATCGAATCCACTGATCCGGGCGGTCTGCGGACGGTGGACCTCACCGCCGAGGACGACACCCAGACCCTCCCCCGGCTCGACTCACTGGAGCGCAAACTGAAGGATCTGGAGCAGCAGTTCGGCTGACCGGGCCTCTCCCGACGGACGCCGCGGGGCCCTCCTGTTCAGGCGGGCCCCGCGGCGTCCGTTTCCTCCAGTTCGAACCACACCACCTTGCCGCCGCCCCTTGCCGGGGAATCCACCCCCCAGGCGTCGGCGAGCTCCTGCACCAGCAACAGCCCCCTGCCGTGCGTACCGTGGTCGGCGGCCGGTACGTACGGCCGGGGCCGGCGGGCCGCGTAGTCCCGGACCTCCACCCGTAACCGGGTGGCGCCGAGACTCACGGACACCTCCGCGCCCTGGTCGGTGTGGACGAGGGCGTTGGTGACGAGCTCGGTGATCAGCAGCTCCGCCGCTTCGGCGGTGTCGGCCCGGCACCGGTGGCGCATCACCTCCCGTAACGCCCTGCGGACCTCGCCCACCGCCTTGAGATCCGCCCGGCGCACGCTTCGCGTGATCCGCAGCGTGTCCACCGCTCCCCCGTCCCCTGCGTACGGTTCGCGCGGTACAGGCCTCCCCCGCCACTGCTTTCCCGTTTTCGCCCCCACGCGCACCGCGATGTACCCCCCGCGTCCGTGTCGTTGTCGAACAGGTCTACGGGATGCATGCCCCCCGGACGGTTCCGCACTCCTGCGGGCTTAAGGGCGCGGCACGTTACGGAGGTTGGATCGAGCCATTTGGAGCATCCGGCCCACGCCGCCGTCCAGCACCATCTTGCTGGCGGAAAGTGCGAAACCGGTCACCATCTCGGCCTTGATCTTCGGCGGAATGGACAGCGCGTTGGGGTCGGTCACCACATCCACCAAGGCGGGTCCCTTGTGCCGGAAGGCGTCCTTCAAAGCCCCCGTGAGCTGCTTGGGCTTCTCCACGCGGACCCCGTACGCGCCCGCCGCACGGGCGATGGCGGCGAAGTCGGGATTCTTGTACGTCGTCCCGTAGGAGGGCAGGCCGGAAACCAGCATTTCCAACTCGACCATTCCGAGAGATGAGTTGTTGAAGAGGACAACTTTGACGGGCAGGTCGTACTGCACCAGGGTGAGGAAATCTCCCATCAGCATCGAGAAACCGCCGTCACCGGACATCGACACCACTTGACGGCCGCGGTCGGTGAACTGTGCGCCGATGGCCTGGGGAAGCGCGTTGGCCATGGAGCCGTGGCTGAAGGAACCGATGATGCGCCGCTTGCCGTTCGGGGAAAGATAGCGCGCCGCCCACACATTGCACATGCCCGTGTCGACGGTGAACACGGCGTCCTCGTCCGCCATTTCGTCGAGGACCGCGGCCACGTACTCGGGGTGGATCGGGGTGTGCTTCTCGACCTTGCGCGTGTACGCCTTCACCACCCCCTCCAGCGCGTCCGCGTGCTTCTTCAGCATCCGGTCCAGGAAGCGGCGGTCCGTCTTGGTCTTGACCCGGGTGTTCAGGGCCCGCAGGGTCTCGCGTACGTCACCCCAGACGGCCAGGTCCAGCTGGGAGCGGCGGCCGAGGTGTTCGGGCCGGATGTCCACCTGGACGATCTTCACGTCGTCGGGGAGGAAGGCGTTGTACGGGAAGTCGGTGCCGAGCAGGATCAGCAGATCGCACTCGTGCGTGGCCTCGTAGGCGGCGCCGTAGCCGAGCAGCCCGCTCATGCCGACGTCGTACGGATTGTCGTACTGGATCCATTCCTTGCCGCGCAGGGCGTGCCCGATGGGCGCCTTGACCCGGCCGGCGAACTCCATCACCTCGGCGTGCGCGCCGGCGGTGCCGCTGCCGCAGAAGAGCGTGACCCTGTCCGCCTCGTCGATCAGACGGACGAGCTTCTCGATCTCCCCCTCGCCGGGCCGCACCGTCGGGCGCGCCGTCACGAGAGCGTGCTCGACCGCCTTCTCCGGTGCGGGGAGGGAGGCGACGTCCCCGGGCAGCGCGACCACGCTGACCCCGCTGCGGCCGATGGCGTGCTGCACGGCCGTCTGGAGCAGCCGGGGCATCTGCTTCGGGTTGGAGATCAGCTCGCTGTAGTGGCTGCATTCGCGGAACAGCTGGTCGGGGTGCGTCTCCTGGAAGAAGGCGAGGCCGATCTCGCTGGAGGGGATGTGCGAGGCCAGCGCGAGGACCGGGGCCATCGAGCGGTGGGCGTCGTACAGGCCGTTGATCAGGTGCAGGTTCCCCGGTCCGCAGGAGCCGGCGCAGGCGGCGAGGCGGCCGGTGATCTGAGCCTCGGCGCCGGCCGCGAAGGCGGCCGTCTCCTCGTGGCGGACCTGGATCCAGTCGATGTCACCCGTCCGGCGGATCGCGTCCACCACGGGGTTGAGGCTGTCGCCGACGACTCCGTACATCCGCCGTACGCCGGCGCGCACGAGGATGTCGACGAACTGCTCCGCCACGTTCTGCTTTGCCATGAGGGGGCACCCTTTCCGGTCTCCGGTCCGGTCCTGTTTGTGCCTCCCATCCAGCCATGCGTGCGCCGGTTACGCCTCCCAGACCGCGGCGGCCGTCCGGTCGTCGGCGTACCCCTTGAGGCGGAGCTGGGTGTCCGCGAGGAAGGCCGCCAGGCCGGGCGGTTCCGGCTCGGCCCACCGCGCCGCGAGCTCGGCCGCGAGGACCGCCTCCTCCCGCATCGGCTCCGCGAGGCCGCCGGAGCACAGGAGCAGCGTGTCGCCGGGCCGGGCCACGGCCGCACGGAACCGGAAGCCGCCCCCGGCGGGCCCGGCCGGCCGGGGCGACTCGGCCGGACCGGCGGACGTCGGCTCATCCGGTCGGGCCTGTCCCCCCGACTCCAGGTCCTGCCACTGCCCCGCCCGGAGCCGGAACACCCCGCCCGCGCCCGCGCCGAAGCACACGCGGGTGCGGCATCGCGGATCCACCGGGAGGAGCAGGCCGCGCAGGCCGGCGCTGTACGCCTCCTCCGCGATCCCCAGCTCCTCGGCGTGGGCCCGCAGTCGGCCGTAGCCCCGGTCGGTGAGCCGCTGGAGGCCCGAGCGCAGGGCGTCGCGCCGCCCGGCCAGGATGTCGTCCGCCAGCCGCTCCCGGCTGCGCCCGACGGCCGCGGCGACGGTGCGGCACAGTTCGGCGGCGGCCTCCGCGGCCCCCGGTGCGGCCCGGTCCCCGCCGGCCAGGACCACGAGGACCAGGGCGTCGTCACCGCTGCCGAAGCGGGCGGTGAGCAGGAAGTCCCGGCGGGCCTCGCCGCGGAAGCGGGCGGAGTCCCCGCGCAGGGAGGCGGCGCGCAGGGTGTAGGTGCCGTAGCGGGCGCCTTCCAGGACGGTGTCGGGGGTCAGGCCGTCGAGGGCGGCCGGGTCGGCGGGAGGGAGCGCGCCCGGTTCGGCGGCGTAGGTGGGGGCGCGGTCGCCGAGGTGGTGCACCGCGGGGCGCCCGGCGGCGGCTCCGGGCTCGCGGTCGAGCGCCGGGTCCACGCCGGACCGGTCCTGGCGGCGGGGAACCCGCCGGCTCCAGGGCGGCAGCCCGATCGGCTGCACCGGCGGCACGTCCACATCCCCGAGGGCGTACCCGGTCGCCCCGAGCCGCGGATCTCGCCGCGGGGGCGGCGGGGCGGCCGGAAGCGGCGGGGCGGCGGGCGCGGGCGGCGGGGCGACGGTCGCGGCCGGAGGTCGCGCCTCCGGCGGGGGCGGCGGATCGGCGCGCGGAGGGGCGGCCGGGGGTGGGGGCAGGGTCGGCGGCGGGGCCGGGGGTGCTGGCGGTGCCGGGGGCGCCGTCGCGGCCTCGGCCCGGCGCGGGGACGGGAGGAACGGCTCCGTCGGTCCGGGCTCCGCCTCCGCGGACCGCGCGGGTTCCGGTTCCGCTCCGGGTCCCGGTCCCGGTCCCGGTCCCGGTCCCGGTCCCGTCACCATCACCTCCGCCGACCGGAACCGGTTGTCCAGCGTGTCCCCGGGATCAGGCTCCGGTCCCGTGTCCGGGCCCTCGTAGAGCTTCTGCCACCAGTCGTCCGCGCCCTGCTGACTCATGGCCTTATTGTCGGCCTTCCGCAGGGGCGGAAAACGCGGAACGCACGAAAAGGGTCCACGGGGCCGCCGCCCGGTGGACCCTTCCCGCTGTACCCGTACGAACGAGCGGATGCCATACGCCCGCACGACCGTCCGCACGGCCGTCTGGCTGACCGTGGCGCCGTTCGCGTCGGCCCGTTCACCCACCGTCGCCTCGGTCCAGTCGTCGCCGTCGTAGGAGTACGACAGCTTCGCCGACTTCAGCGCGCCGTACGCGATATCCGGCGCGTCGCCCTCCCCGGTTGATTTCCGGCCAACCCTCGCATTGCACGGCAAGCTGCCGCGCAAAGGGCGTACGGGCGACGGATGTTGAGGCCGCGGTGACGTCACCGTGGCAGAGAGGCGGGCGGTGTGGCGATGATGTCCGCGGCGGGTTCGCGCCGTGGCCGCTTCCCGCCAGGTGCTGCGCTGAGAAGAGGGTGGAGGACGGGTTGCTGGGTGCGATAGGCCTGGACGAGGGCCAGGAGTCGGCGTACCGCGCGCTGGTGGCGCTGGGGGCGGCGGAAGCGTCCGACCTCGCGCACCGGCTGACCCTGCCCGTGCCTCAGACCGAGCGGGCGCTGCAGCACCTGGAGCGGCACGGCCTGGCGGCCCGGTCCTCGGCCCGGCCCGGGCGGTGGGTGGCGGCCCCGCCGGAGGTGGCGCTCGGCGCGCTGCTCACCCGGCAGCGCCACGAGCTCGAACAGGCGGAGCTGACGGCGGCGCTGCTGGCACAGGAGTACCGGGCGGAGGCGGCCGAGCCTGCGGTGCACGACCTGGTGGAGGTCGTGCAGGGGGCGAGCGCGGTGGCGCACCGCTTCCACCAGCTCCAGCTGGGCGCGGTGAAGGAGGTCTGCGCGCTGGTCCACGGCCGGCCGCAGGTGGTGACGGGCGCCGACAACACGGCGGAGGAGCGCGCCGCCGTCCGCGGCGTCGAGTACCGGGTGGTGATCGAGCGCGAGGTGCTGACCCTGCCGAGCGGACTCCGGGAGGCCACGACGGCGCTAGCGCGCGGCGAACGGATTCGCGTCGCCGGGCAGGTTCCGACCAAGCTGGTGATCGCGGACCGCACGCTGGCGATGGTCCCGCTGACGGCCCGTGGCGCGGAGCCGGCCGCGCTGGTGGTGCACGCGTCGGGGCTGCTGGAGTCCCTGATGGGCCTGTTCGAGGCGGTGTGGCGGGAGTCGCTGCCGCTGCGGCTGGGCGCGACCGGTTCGGCGGAGGAGACCGGCGGCGGCCCCGACGCCACTGACCTGGAGATCCTCTCGCTGCTGCTGGCGGGCATGACGGACGCGAGCGTGGCGAAGCACTTGGAGCTGGGCCTGCGGACGGTGCAGCGGCGGGTCAAGGGCCTGATGGAGCTGTCCGGGGTCACGACCCGGCTCCAGCTCGGCTGGCACGCGTACGAACGGGGCTGGGTGGCCCGATAGCCCCCGGTCGGTCAGGCTGAGCAGATGGACGTGCCTCAGCTGCTGCTGGTGGGGCTGGTGCTCCTGCTCGGGATGGTCGGGGTGCTCGTCCCGGGCGTGCCGGGCACCTGGCTGGTGTGGGCGGGGCTGATGTGGTGGGCGCTGCAGGAACGGTCGAGGCCGGCCTGGTCCCTGCTGGTCGCGGCGACGGCCCTGCTACTGGTGGTGCAGGTGGTGAAGTGGCTGCTGCCACCGCGCCGGATCCGGGGTGTGGGGGTCACCCCCCGGATGGCCGCGTACGCGGGCGCCGGCGCCGTACTGGGCTTCGTACTGGTGCCGGTGCTCGGGGCGGTCCCGGGCTTCGTGGGCGGCGTCTACCTGTGCGAGCGGTTGCGCCTGGGGGCCCGTGGCGAGGCTTGGGCCTCGGCCCGGGCGGTGATGCGGGCGGTGGGCACGAGCGTGCTGGTGGAGCTTTTCGCGTGCCTGCTGGTGGTGGGGGCGTGGGTGGCGGCGGTGACGGTGGCGTAGGCCGCTCACCAGCCCCCGCCGTTCGAAAAGGGCGGGGGCCGGGGCCGGCCCGGAAAGGGCGGGGCCCGGAAAGGGCGGGGCCCGGAAAGGGACGGGGAGCCGTGCGGCCCGCCCGCCCCCCCCGTACGGGATCAGGCCCGGCCGTTCCGCTTCGCCGCATGGTTCGCGCGGCCCTCCGCCGACTTCATGCGCCAGTCCCGCCGGATCTCCGCGCGGACCCTGGCGTCGGTCTTCGCCACGATCCGCTGGTTCTCCCGCAGCAGCTTGCGGTAGCTGGCCAGACGGCGTTCGGCCAGCTCCCCCGAGTCCACGGCGGCCAGCACCGCGCACCCCGGTTCCGCCTCGTGCGCGCAGTCGTGGAAGCGGCACTGCGCGGCGTACTCCTCGATCTCCGAGAAGACCTGGCCGACCCCCGCCTCGGCGTCCCAGAGCCCGACGCCCCGCAGCCCGGGTGTGTCGATCAGGACGCCGCCGCCCGGCAGGGCGAGCAGGTTGCGCGTGGTCGTGGTGTGCCGGCCCTTGCCGTCGACGTCGCGGATGGTTCGGACCTCCATGACGTCGGCGCCGAGCAGCGCGTTGGCCAGGGTGGACTTGCCCGCGCCCGAGACGCCGATCAGCACGCTGGTGCCGTCGGCGACGACGGCCGCGAGGACGTCCGTACCCTCCCCGGTGTGGGAGGAGACGGTGAGCACCTGGACCCCGGGCGCCGTGGTTTCCACGTCCTGGACGAGGTGCCCGAGCGTCGCCGGGTCCGGGACCAGGTCCGCCTTGGTGAGGACGACCAGTGGCTGCGCTCCCGATTCCCAGGCCAGGGCCAGGAAGCGCTCGATGCGCCCGAGGTCCAGTTCCACGGCGAGGGAGACCGCGATGATCGCGTGGTCCACGTTGGCGGCGAGGATCTGCCCCTCGGACCGCTGTGAGGAGGTGGACCGTACGAAGGCGGTGCGGCGCGGCAGGTACGCCTTCACGTAACGCGGATTGCCGGTCGCCTCGACGGCGGCCCAGTCACCGGTGCAGATCACCCGGAGCGGGTCGTGCGGGGTGACGAAGGCGGTGTCGGCGCGGACGATGCCGTCCGCCGTCATGAGGTCGCACTGACCGCGGTCGACCCGTACGACCCGGCCGGGCAGGAGGCCCTGCTCGGCGTAGGGGGTGAACTCGGCCTCCCACGCGTCGTCCCAGCCGAGGGGGGCGAGGGCGTGCGGGGGCGCGGCCTGCGGGAGAGAGGCGGAAGCGGAAGCCGAAGCGGAGGAAGCGGAGAAAGACAAGGGGAACCCTTCACAGGGTGGCCCCGGCAGCGCGCGCTAGCTCAGCGTCGGCGCGCGAAGAGGTGTGAGGTCAGCCGGAGACCACGGAAGTGACATTGATGGTCTTCTGAGTGCGGGCAGCGCCCTGCGCGACGACAGTCATCAACGAACTCACCTCCGGGTCATGCACGTGCGGACGTGTTCCGCACCGGCCGGCGGGAACGGGCACCACCGTAACAAGCCCCCTCACCGGGGGGCCAGTTCTTTTCGGAGCCGGCGCGGCAGCGCGCTCCCCGTCGGCACGGCGGACCGGCCAGGTCCCGCGCGAGGCCGCCCACCCGGATCGCCCGCACCCGCACCGGCAGGGGCACCTGGCGGTCAGCCGGACGGCGGGCAGGGGGCGGGCACGGGCGGATGATGTCCGTTTCGTTCAAGACCCCCGGCCCGGCGCGTGCCTAGCCTGCTGGCATGACTCCACGACTCGACATGATCGGCCTGGTCGTCTCCGACATGGCCGCCTCGCTCGCCTTCTACCGCCGCCTCGGGCTCGACATCCCCGCCGACTCCGACGGGCAGCCGCACGTCGAGGCCGCCCTGCCCGGCGGACTGCGGATCGCGTGGGACACCGAGGAGACGATCCTCTCCTTCGATCCGACCTGGACCAGGCCCATCGGGGACAGCCGTCGCGAGCTCGCCTTCCTGTGCGATTCCCCCGCCGAGGTGGACGCGCTGTACGCCGAGTTGACCGGCGCCGGGTACGAGGGCCATCTCCCGCCCTGGGACGCCTTCTGGGGCCAGCGCTACGCCATGGTCTTCGACCCGGACGGCTCCGGGGTCTCGCTCTTCGCCCCGGCGTAGGAGCTCGGCGTGGTCCCGGCCGGCGTGCGCGTCCGACGGTCGAGGGGGGCCTGATCGGCGTACCGGGCGGCTGTCGCGGGAGGGCCGGAGCCGTGGGGTCAGTGTTTGCGCAGCCGGGCGGAGTAGTCCTCCGGCGGCAGGAACTTCGACCACCGCTCGGGAAATTCCGACGGCATCCCCTCGTCCTCGTCGTCCTCCGACTCGCCCTCCGCCATCGCCCGCCAGGCGGCGGCCCGCGCCACCAGCTGCGCGGCCTCCGCCTCCCGGGCCCGCTCGTTCGCCTCGCGCGCGGTGGCCGTGGCCACGGACGGCCAGACCCGGTCGATGGCGGCGTTCACGGCCGCGCCGACGAGGACCGCGAAGGCCGAGATGCCGATCCACAGCAGCACCGCCACCGGCGCGGCGAGCGACCCGTAGATCGTCGGTCCCTCCACGGTGTTGGTCAGGTAGATCCGCAGCAGGAACGAGCCCACCACCCACATGGCCAGCGCCACCAGCGCGCCCGGCACGTCCTCGATCCACGGCGAGCGCACCGGTACCGACACGTGGTACAGCGTCGTCAGGAAGGAGATGGACAGCAGCGTGACGGTCGGCCAGTACAGGACGGCGATCAGCTCCGTGCCCCAGGGCACGAGCCGTACCACCGCGTCCGGTCCGACCACCATCAGCGGCAGCACGATCGCGCCGATCAGCAGCGCGATGATGTAGAGCAGAAAGGCCAGCAGCCGGGTCTTGACGATTCCCCGGTGCCCGTCGAGCCCGTACATCACGGTGATCGTGTCGATGAAGACGTTGACCGCGCGCGATCCCGACCACAGGGCGAAGGCGAAGCCGAGGGAGATCAGGTCCGGGCGGCCGCGCCCGGTCACGTCGTCCAGCAGCGGTCGGGCGATGTCGTTGACGCCCCGGTCGGACAGCACGGTGCCGACCGCGCGCAGGATGTTCTCCTCGATGCTGGCGACGGTCTGGGTGTCCGTCCATCCGTCGACGTAGCCGAGCAGGCCCAGCAGGCCGAGGAAGAGCGGGGGCAGCGAGAGCAGGGTGAAGAAGGCGGCCTCGGCGGCGAGCCCGAGGATCCGGTACTCGATGCACGAATTGACCGTGTCTTTCAGCAGCAGCCAGGCCATCTTGCGCTTGGAGACGTTGCGGTAGAGGGCGCGGGCCCGATGGAGCCGCCCTGAGAGCCGCTCGGGTGTTTCTTTTGCTGGCTGCACGTCCTTACGGTATCCGCATGGCAGCCACCACCCACACAGTCAGCAATCAGGCCCCGCCCCTGGTGGGCTACGACGTCTACGGCGGCGACCGGGCCCTCACGGAGGGCGTGGAGCGGCATCTCGCCTCCGCGGAGCCCGAACTCCTCGGCGACGTACAGGACGAGCTCACCCGCCTCGGGCGCTCGGCGGGCTCCGCGCAGGCCCAGGATTGGGGGAGGCAGGCGAACGAGTATCCGCCCAAGCTGCGGACCCACGACCGGTACGGGAACCGGATCGACGAGGTGGAGTTGCATCCGGCCTGGCACCGGCTGCTCGGCAAGGCGGTGACCTCCGGGCTCACGGACGCCTGGGGGCGTCCGGCCGGGCATCTGCGCCGCGCCGCCGGTTTCTTCGTATGGTCCCAGGCCGAGTCGGGGCACGGCTGCCCGGTCTCGATGACGCATGCCGCCGTGCCGGCGCTGCGGACCGATCCCGAGCTGGCCGCCGAGTGGGAGCCGCGGCTGACCTCGCACGTGTACGAGGAGGGGCTGCGGCCGGCCGCCGAGAAGGCCGGTGTGCTCTTCGGCATGGGGATGACGGAGAAGCAGGGCGGCAGTGACGTACGGGCGAACACGACGGCGGCGGTGCCCCTGGACGCCGCCGGGGAGTACCTGCTGACCGGGCACAAGTGGTTCTGCTCGGCGCCGATGTGCGACGGCTTCCTGGTGCTGGCGCAGGCCCCGGGAGGGCTGACCTGCTTCCTCGTGCCGCGCGTGCTGCCGGACGGTACGCGCAACGTCTTCGCACTCCAGCGGCTCAAGGACAAGCTGGGCAACCGGTCGAACGCGTCGAGCGAGGTGGAGTTCGACCGGACCTGGGCCCGGCGGGTGGGCGAGGAGGGGCGGGGCGTGCGGACCATCATCGAGATGGTCGCGGCGACCCGGCTGGACTGCGTCATCGGCTCGGCCTCGCTGATGCGGCAGGCGCTGACGCAGGCGGTGCACCACGCGGAGCACCGGTCCGCGTTCGGAGCGCCGCTCCTCCGGCAGCCGCTGATGCGCAACGTGCTCGCCGACCTGGCCCTGGAGTCGGAGGCGGCCACGACGCTGACCTTGCGGCTGGCGGCCGCCTACGACGCCGGGACGGAGCAGGAGAAGGCCTTCCTGCGCCTGGCGGTGCCCGTCGCCAAGTACTGGGTGACCAAGCGCTGTACGCCGATGGTCGCGGAGGCGCTGGAGTGTCTGGGCGGCAACGGGTACGTCGAGGAGTCCGGGCTGCCGAGACTGCTGCGCGAATCTCCGCTGAACTCGATCTGGGAGGGATCGGGCAACGTACAGGCTCTCGACGTGCTGCGGGCCCTGCAGAGGGAGCCGCAGGCGCTGAACGCCTTCCTCCAGGAGGTCGGCCGGGCCACGGGCGCCGACCACCGGCTGGATTCGGCCATCAAGAGCCTGCTGACGGAGCTCGCCGACCTGGACGGCATCGAGGCCCGCGCCCGCCGCGTGGTGGAGCGCATGGCGCTGGTGCTGCAGGGGTCGCTGCTGGTGCGCTGGGCTCCGCCGGAGGTGGCGGACGCGTTCTGCGCCTCGCGGCTGGGTGGTGACTGGGGCGCGGCCTTCGGCACGCTGCCGCACAGCCTGGGCCTGGGCGCGATCGTGGAACGGGCGCGGATCGCGGGCTAGAGCGGTCCCCAAACCGCCCGAGCCGGGATCCGGGCCCGTTGACCGGAATCAGGGGTGGCGCCGCGCCGACTCGGCACCGCCCCTGATCCGAGAAGCCCCGAGGAGGAGCTGTCACGCCACCTCAGCGGCGTCGGAACAGTTTCGGTCGGCTGACCGGGACTTGGCGAGAGTTGCATACCGTTGCAACCTTTGAGTCGGCAGCCGCCCGCCGGGGGTGCCCGGGGAGGCGGCACCCGCGGGACCGCCCCGCGGCTCGCGTCGTACGTCCTGTTCGCACGGGGAGGTTCCGGTGGCCAACACCGCACACGGCACGGTCGATGTGGCACGCATCTCGGCCATGGACGCGCGGGACGCCGCACGTCTGCTCAAGGGAGTACGGGCGGCCGCGCTGGCCGGGGACCGCCCGCCGGCCGCGCCGCGCCCGGAGATCGCCGAGTCCTGGCGCCGGATGCTGGCCGTCGGGGTGCACCCCGACCGGGACGCGCGCTCGCGGATGCTGTCGGCCGCCGAGACCGAGGAGCGCCGGCACGTCTCGCCGCTGCGGGAACTCCTGCCGGTGCTCCGCGAAGGGCTGCTGCCGACGCTGGACGAGTCCCTGCACATCATGGTCGTCGCCGACGCCGACGGGCGGCTGCTGTGGCGGGAGGGCCACAGCTCCATCCTGCGCAAGGCGGACCGGCTGGGCTTCGCGGTGGGGGCCGACTGGGACGAGGCCGTGGTCGGCACGAACGGGGTGGGCACCGCCCTGGTGACCCGCAGGCCCGTCCAGGTGTTCTCGGCGGAGCACTTCGTCTCCAGCCACCACGACTGGACCTGCGCCGGGGCGCCCGTACGGGACCCGCGGGACGGGCGACTGCTCGGCGTGGTCGACGTCAGCGGGCCGCTGGCGACCATGCACCCGGCGACGCTGGCCTGGGTCAGCTCGGTGGCCCGGCTCGCCGAGCGGGAACTGCGGATCCGGCACCTGGAGTCGCTGGAACGGCTGCGCGCGGTGGCGGCCCCGCTGCTGGCGCGGCTGCCGGGGCGGGCCGTCGCCGTCGACCCGCACGGCTGGACGGCGGCGGTGACGGGGCTGGCCCCGACGGACCGCGTCACGCTGCCGAAGGCCATGGGGCCGGGGCGGGTGTGCGTGCCGCAGCTCGGCGACTGCGTGGTGGAGCCGCTGCCCGGGGGCTGGCTGCTGCGGGTCGCGCAGGACCGTACGAGCACGGCGGTGACCCGGATCGTGCTCGACCTCAGCCGGGCCGGATCCTGGTCGGCGACGGTGTACGGGGCCGCCGGGAGCTGGTCGCAGGAGCTGAGCCCGCGCCACGCGGAGCTGC
Source organism: Streptomyces sp. NPDC003038 (assembly GCF_040611115.1). NCBI lineage: Bacteria > Bacillati > Actinomycetota > Actinomycetes > Kitasatosporales > Streptomycetaceae > Streptomyces > Streptomyces sp. NPDC003038. The sequence continues at coordinate 288,972 of NZ_JBEXNN010000006.1, read as the reverse complement.
TGTTCCTGCTGGCGGAGAACCCGCGGGGCCGCTCGGCGGCGGAGCTCTCCGCGGAAGTGTTCGGGGACCCGACCCGTACGGTGACGGTCCGGGCGGAGATGTCGCGCGTACGCCGCCACCTCGCGGGCGTGCTGACCCACCGGCCGTACCGCTTCGCGCAGGACGTGGAGGTGGAGCTGATCCGCCCGCAGGACCCGGCCGCGCTGCTCCCCCACTCGACCGCCCCGGCGGTGATCCGGGCCCGGCTGGGCCGGACGGGGCCCTGGGGGACCCCCCGGCGGTAGTCGGGGGATGTGATTCCCTGACCGTATGAGCACCATCACCCTCACCACGTGGTCCCTGGAAATGACCTCTCCCTCGGACCTCGTCCCTGCGGCCGCACCGGGCCCGGACATCACGATCGCCCGGGCGGAGGTCCCGTCCCCCGAGTTCAGCCGCTTCCTCTACGCGTCGGTGGGCGGGGACATCCACTGGACGGACCGGCTGTCCCTGACCCGGGCGCAGTGGGTGGAACAGCTGGGCCGGCCGGGAGTGGAGACGTGGGTGGCGTACGACCGCGGCACGCCGGCCGGGTACGTCGAGTTCGACCCCCAGGACGACGGTGTGGTGGAGATCGTCTATTTCGGCCTCCTGCCGGACTTCCGCGGTCGCCGCATCGGCGGCCACCTGCTGTCCGTGGGCATCGCCCGCGCCTGGGACCTCGCCTCCCGGTGGCCGGAGCGGGAGCCGACCCGCCGCGTGTGGCTCCACACGTGCAGCCTGGACGGACCGACGGCGATGGACAACTACCTGCGGCGCGGATTCAAGCTCTTCAAGACGGAAACGCAATCCACGGAGGCCACCCCTACCCCCGGCCCGTGGCCCGGCGCGTAGCGCCGTCGTGACGGGCCCGCCGTCCGTGACCGGAGCCGCGTCCCCGGACCGGGGCGCCCCGGCCCGGGGGCGGACGGCGGAGTGACGCCCGTCACGCCATCCCATAATGCGGGACGAGTTCGTCCGCATGGTGGACAGTAGTGGACTCCTCCAATCGGCACATGACACGCTTCCGCCATGAATGGAGCTGGAATTGCCTTGGTGAGTCGGCGGCACGTCGACCTCGGCCGCATGTCCAGCGCCATCTGTCCGGCGCGCTGACGGAACCAGCAACCGCCGCACATCGCCGCAGCCCCCGGCCCCGCCGCCGCGGACGCGTCGATCATCGCCAGCCCCCCGAAGGCCGAATACCGCCCTGCCCGCCGGCAACCCCGGCACCGGCGCGGAGGTCAGCCACACCCGCTCAGCGGCGCCGACGTGACCGGGGGCGGGCCGCCGCTCCCCCTGCCCTTGCCTTGAGCCGCCGAAGAAGGACGTACCGCCATGGCCGCCACCCCCGAAACGCCCGCAGCCGCGCCCGCAGCCGCCGCGCGCCGCAAGACCGGTCGTCACCGCGGTGAGGGCCAGTGGGCCGTCGGACACCACACTCCCCTCAACGGCAACGAGCAGTTCAAGAGGGACGACGACGGTCTCAATGTGCGGACACGCATTGAGACGATCTACTCCAAGACGGGCTTCGACTCGATCGACCCCAACGACCTGCGCGGCCGCATGCGCTGGTGGGGCCTGTACACCCAGCGCAAGCCCGGGATCGACGGCGGCAAGACCGCGATCCTGGCGCCCGAGGAGCTGGACGACAAGTACTTCATGCTGCGCGTGCGCATCGACGGCGGTCGGCTGACCACCGACCAGCTCCGCGTCATCGGCGAGATCTCCGAGGAGTTCGCGCGCGGCACGGCCGACCTCACCGACCGCCAGAACGTGCAGTACCACTGGATCCGGATCGAGGACGTCCCGGAGATCTGGCGCCGCCTGGAGGCCGTCGGGCTGTCCACCACCGAGGCCTGCGGTGACACGCCCCGCGTCATCCTCGGTTCGCCCGTCGCCGGCATCGCCCAGGACGAGATCATCGACGGCACGCCCGCGATCGAGGAGATCTACCGCCGCATCGTCGGCAACCCGGACTTCTCCAACCTGCCCCGCAAGTTCAAGTCCGCGGTCTCCGGTTCGCCGCTCCTCGACGTGGCGCACGAGATCAACGACATCGCGTTCGTCGGCGTCAGCCACCCCGAGCACGGCCCCGGCTTCGACGTCTGGGTCGGCGGCGGCCTGTCGACCAATCCCAAGCTCGGCGTCCGTCTGGGCACCTGGGTCTCGCTCGACGAGGTCCCGGACGTCTACGAGGGCGTCATCTCGATCTTCCGCGACTACGGCTACCGCCGCCTGCGCACCCGCGCCCGCCTGAAGTTCCTCGTCGCCGACTGGGGTCCGGCCAAGTTCCGCCAGGTCCTGGAGGACGAGTACCTCGGACGCAAGCTCACCGACGGCCCGGCGCCCGAGCAGCCGACCGGTCAGTGGCGCGACCACGTGGGCGTCCACCAGCAGCGGGACGGCCGCTTCTACGTCGGCTTCGCACCCCGCGTCGGCCGCGTGGACGGTGCCACCCTCACCAAGATCGCCGACGTCGCCGAACAGCACGGCTCGGGCCGCCTGCGCACCACCGCCGAGCAGAAGATGATCGTGCTCGACATCGAGGCGGACCAGGTCGACTCGGTCGTCGCCGCGCTGGAGGCGCTGGACCTGCGGGTCAAGCCGTCCCCGTTCCGCCGCGGGACGATGGCGTGCACCGGCATCGAGTTCTGCAAGCTGGCCATCGTCGAGACCAAGGCGCGCGGCGCCTCGCTGATCGACGAGCTGGAGCGCCGCCTGCCGGAGTTCGCCGAGCCGCTCACGATCAACATCAACGGCTGCCCGAACGCCTGCGCCCGTATCCAGGTGGCGGACATCGGTCTCAAGGGCCAGTTGGTCCTCGACGACGACGGCAACCAGGTGGAGGGCTACCAGGTCCACCTGGGCGGCGCCCTCGGCCTGGAGGCCGGCTTCGGCCGCAAGGTCCGCGGCCTCAAGGTCACCGCCGACGGGCTGCCGGACTACGTCGAGCGGGTCGTCACGCGCTTCCAGGAGCAGCGTGCGGACGGCGAGCGCTTCGCCGCCTGGGTGACCCGCGCGAGCGACGAGGCACTGTCGTGAGCGAGCGCGCCGCCCCCTTCTACTGCCCGTACTGCGGCGACGAGGACCTGTTCCCCCACGAGCAGGGCCACGGCGCCTGGGAATGCAGGGCCTGCAACCGAGCCTTCCAGCTGAAGTACCTCGGGCTGCTGGCCCGCGGAGTTCAGTCCAACGACGCTGGAAGGGACGAGACGTGACGAAGACTCAGGAGACGAGCAGCCTGAAGGCCGCGGCTCTCAAAGACGTGGCCGAGCGGGCGGGCCGGGACCTTGAGGACGCCTCCGCGCTGGAGATCCTGCGCTGGGCGGCCGACACCTTCGGCAAGAAGTTCGCCGTGACCTCCTCCATGGAGGACGCGGTCGTGGCCCACCTGGCCTCCCGCGTCTTCCCCGGCGTGGACGTGGTCTTCCTCGACACGGGCTACCACTTCGAGGAGACCATCGGCACCCGTGACGCGGTCGACGCCGTGATGGACGTCAACGTCATCACGCTCACCCCGCGCCAGACGGTCGCCGAGCAGGACGCCGAGTACGGCCCGAAGCTGCACGACCGCGACCCCGACCTGTGCTGCGCGCTGCGCAAGGTCAAGCCGCTGGAAGAGGGCCTGACCGGGTACGACGCGTGGGCGACGGGCCTGCGCCGCGACGAGTCCCCGACCCGGGCGAACACCCCGGTGGTCGGCTGGGACGAGAAGCGGCGGAAGGTCAAGATCTCGCCCATCGCCCGCTGGACGCAGGAGGACGTGGACGCCTACGTCACCGAGCACGGCGTACTGACCAACCCGCTGCTGATGGACGGCTACGCCTCCGTCGGCTGCGCCCCCTGCACCCGCCGCGTGGCGGAGGGCGAGGACGCGCGGGCCGGCCGCTGGGCCGGGCGGGGCAAGACCGAGTGCGGACTGCACGGCTGATGACACGGCTGACGGCGCATCACACAGAACCGACGGAGAAGAAGCAGATGAGCGTGAGCGACCAGGGCGCCACCGTGTGGCTGACCGGGCTGCCGAGCGCGGGCAAGACCACCATCGCCTACGCGCTGGCCGAGAGGCTGCGCGCCGAGGGCCACCGTGTGGAGGTCCTCGACGGCGACGAGATCCGCGAGTTCCTCTCCGCCGGCCTCGGCTTCAGCCGCGAGGACCGGCACACCAACGTGCAGCGGATCGGGTTCGTCGCCGAACTCCTCGCGAGCAACGGCGTCAAGGCGCTGGTGCCGGTGATCGCGCCGTTCGCGGACAGCCGGGAGGCCGTACGCAAGCGCCACGCCGCCGAGGGCACCTCGTACCTGGAGGTCCACGTGGCCACCCCGGTGGAGGTCTGCTCGGAGCGTGACGTCAAGGGCCTGTACGCCAAGCAGGCGGCGGGCGAGATCTCCGGTCTGACCGGGGTCGACGACCCGTACGAGGCGCCGGAGACCCCGGACCTCCGTATCGAGTCGCACACGCAGTCCGTGCGGGAGTCGGCTTCGGCCCTGCACGCGCTGCTCACCGAGAGGGGTCTGGCATGACCACCGTCGCCCACCTGCACGACGCCGCGGACAATTCCGCCGCCGCTCCGTACGCGCTGTCGCACCTCGACGCCCTCGAATCCGAGGCCGTGCACATCTTCCGCGAGGTGGCGGGCGAGTTCGAGAAGCCGGTGATCCTCTTCTCCGGCGGCAAGGACTCCATCGTCATGCTGCACCTGGCGCTGAAGGCGTTCGCGCCGGCGCCGGTGCCCTTCACCCTGCTGCACGTCGACACGGGCCACAACTTCCCCGAGGTGCTGGAGTACCGCGACCGCACGGTCGCCGAGCACGGACTGCGCCTGCACGTGGCGTCCGTCCAGGACTACATCGACGCGGGCAAGCTGCGTGAGCGCCCGGACGGCACCCGCAACCCGCTGCAGACCGTCCCGCTGACCGAGGCGATCCAGCAGCACAGGTTCGACGCCGTCTTCGGCGGCGGCCGCCGCGACGAGGAGAAGGCCCGCGCCAAGGAGCGGGTGTTCAGCCTCCGCGACGAGTTCTCGCAGTGGGACCCGCGCCGCCAGCGCCCGGAGCTGTGGCAGCTCTACAACGGCCGCCACGCGCCCGGCGAGCACGTGCGCGTCTTCCCGCTCTCCAACTGGACCGAGCTGGACGTGTGGCAGTACATCGCCCGGGAGTCCATCGAGCTGCCGGAGATCTACTTCGCCCACGAGCGCGAGGTGTTCTCCCGCAACGGCATGTGGCTGACGGCCGGCGAGTGGGGCGGCCCGAAGGAGGGCGAGACGACCCAGACGCGTCTCATCCGCTACCGCACCGTCGGTGACATGTCCTGCACCGGCGCCGTCGACTCCGACGCCGCCACGCTGGACGCCGTCATCGCCGAGATCGCCGTCTCGCGCCTCACCGAACGGGGCGCCACCCGCGCCGACGACAAGATGTCCGAGGCCGCGATGGAAGACCGCAAGCGCGAAGGGTACTTCTAAACATGACCAGCACCACCGAGCAGTTCGCCGATCTGTCGGCGACCACACTGCTGCGCTTCGCGACCGCCGGTTCCGTCGACGACGGCAAGTCCACCCTGGTGGGCCGCCTGCTGCACGACTCCAAGTCGGTGCTGACCGACCAGATGGAGGCCGTCGAGGCCGTCTCCGCCCAGCGCGGCCAGGACGCCCCCGACCTCGCGCTGCTCACCGACGGCCTGCGGGCCGAGCGGGAGCAGGGCATCACCATCGACGTCGCGTACCGCTACTTCGCCACCGCGCGCCGCCGGTTCATCCTCGCCGACACTCCGGGGCACGTGCAGTACACCCGGAACATGGTCACCGGTGCCTCCACCGCCGACCTGGCCGTGGTCCTGGTCGACGCCCGCAACGGCGTGATCGAGCAGACCCGCCGGCACGCGGCCGTCGCCGCCCTGCTGCGTGTCCCGCACGTGGTCCTGGCCGTCAACAAGATGGACCTCGTGGGGTACGAGGAGTCCGTCTTCGCGTCCATCGCCGAGGAGTTCACCGCGTACGCCTCGGACCTCGGCGTCCCGGAGATCACGGCGATCCCCATCTCGGCCCTGGCCGGGGACAACGTCGTGGAGCCGTCCGCGAACATGGACTGGTACGGCGGCCCGACGGTGCTGGAGCACCTGGAGACCGTCCCGGTCAGCCACGACCTCACCGCCTGCCCGGCGCGCTTCCCGGTGCAGTACGTGATCCGCCCGCAGAGCGCGGAGCACCCGGACTACCGCGGCTACGCGGGTCAGATCTCCTCCGGCGTGCTGCGCGTCGGCGAGGCCGTGACCGTCCTGCCCTCGGGCCGTACGAGCACCATCGTGGGCATCGACGCGCTCGGCGAGAGCGTGGACATCGCCTGGGCCCCGCAGTCGGTGACGCTGCGCCTGAAGGACGACATCGACATCTCGCGCGGCGACCTGATCGCCCCGTCCGCGAGCGCCCCGGCGACCACGCAGGACGTCGAGGCGACGGTCTGCCACGTGGCGGACCAGCCGCTGGCCGTCGGCGCCCGCGTGCTGCTCAAGCACACCACGCGCACGGTCAAGGCGATCGTCAAGGAGATCCCCTCCCGGCTGACCCTGGACGACCTGTCCCAGCACCCGAACCCGGGGCAGCTCGTCGCCAACGACATCGGCCGCGTGGTGGTCCGCACCGCCGAGCCGCTCGCGCTCGACGCGTACGCGGACTCGCGCCGTACCGGGTCCTTCCTGCTGATCGACCCGGCCGACGGAACCACCCTCGCGGCGGGCATGGCGGGCGAGTCCTTCGCCTCCACGGCCGAGACCACCGTTCAGGCGGACGAGGAAGGGTGGGACTTCTGATCATGCCTGCCGACATCTTTTCCACCTTCGCCAAGGAGGGCGGCCGCGTGGGCAGTGGCCGCCTCGGCAGCGGCCAGGGGGGAGTGGCGCGATGTGCGCGATGACCGAATTGCCGTCGGGATCCCGCCTACGCGCCCTCACCCCCCACGAGCCGTCCCCGCCCTTGTTTCACAGACGAAGACCTGCGCCGTGACTCCACGGCGCTTCGAGAGGAAGTCCTCCCGTGCCTGCCACCGGTACCACGCGTAACACTCTGCGCCGCAGCATCGTCGCCGCTGCCGCCCTCCCGCTCCTGATCGGCGCTCTCGCCTCTTGCGGCTACGGCTCGCAGGCCGCCGGGGACGAGAAGGCCGACGTCGCCGCGACCGACGGCAAGGCGCTCTCCGCCGCCGAGGTCCGCATCGGCTACTTCCCGAACCTGACGCACGCCACCGCGCTGGTCGGCCTCCAGGAGGGCCTGATCGCCAAGGAGCTGGGCGGCACGAAGCTCAAGCCGCAGGCGTTCAACGCCGGCCCGTCCGAAATCGAAGCCCTCAACGGCGGCTCTCTGGACATCGGTTTCATCGGCCCCTCGCCGGCGATCAACGGTTATGTGAAGTCAAAGGGCTCCAACCTGCGGATCGTCTCCGGTTCCGCTTCGGGCGGCGTCAAGCTCGTCGTGAACCCGGACAAGATCAAGACCCTGGACGACCTCAAGGGCAAGAAGATCGCCACTCCGCAGAAGGGGAACACGCAGGACGTCGCGTTCCTCAACTGGATCTCGGAGAAGGGCTGGCAGGTCGACCCGGAGTCCGGCAAGGGTGACGTCTCCGTCGTGCGTACCGAGAACAAGGTCATGCCGGACGCCTTCAAGCAGGGCTCGATCGACGGCGCCTGGGTTCCGGAGCCCACGGCCTCCAAGCTCGTCTCCGACGGCGGCGCCGTCCTCCTCGACGAGACCACCCTGTGGCCCGACCAGAAGTTCGTGATCACGAACGTCATCGTGTCCCAGAAGTTCCTCAAGGCGCACCCGGACGTCGTCGAGGCCGTGCTCAAGGGCACCGTGAAGACGAACGAGTGGATCAACGCCAACCCGGACAAGGCGAAGGCCTCGGCGAACGCGGCGCTGGAGAAGGAGGGCGGCAAGCCCCTCGAAGCCAAGGTCATCGACCCGGCGTGGCCGAGCATCGCGATCACCGACGACCCGCTGGCCGCGACGCTGAAGACGCAGTCCGAGTGGGCGGTCAAGGCCAAGCTCCTCGAGCAGCACGACCTGGCCGGCATCTACGACCTGACGCTCCTGAACAAGGTCCTGAAGGCCGTCGGCAAGCCCGAGGTCTCCGACGCCGGTCTCGGCGCCAAGTAACCCGTAGTTCAGCAACCCCCAGGAGGTGACGACCATGGCCACCACGCTTGCCAAGGCTGCCGAGGGCACCGTAGCGGAGCAGACGCACCCGCACGCCGCCCGCATCGAGCACGTCTCGAAGTCCTTCTCCGGCCCGGCCGGATCGCAGCTCGTCCTGGACGACATCAGCCTCGATGTCGCTCCCGGAGAGTTCGTCACCATCCTGGGGGCCTCGGGCTGCGGCAAGTCCACGCTCCTGAACCTGGTCGCGGGCCTCGACAAGCCGACCGCGGGGTCGATCGAGACCCCCGGCGGCCGTCCGGCGCTCATGTTCCAGGAGCACGCCCTCTTCCCGTGGCTGACTGCGGGCAAGAACATCGAACTTGCCCTGCGCCTGCGCGGAGTCCCCAAGGCGGAACGCCGTCCGGAGGCCGAACGGCTGCTGGACCTGGTCCGCCTCAACGGCGCCCACGGCAAGCGCGTGCACGAACTGTCGGGCGGTATGCGCCAGCGCGTCGCCCTGGCCCGCGCCCTGGCGCAGGACAGCCAGCTCCTCCTGATGGACGAGCCGTTCGCGGCGCTGGACGCCATCACGCGGGACGTGCTGCACGGCGAGCTCACCCGCATCTGGGAAGCTGCGAACACTAGCGGCTCCGCCGCGGGCAACCTGTCGGTCCTCTTCGTCACCCACAACGTGCGCGAGGCCGTCCGCCTCGCCCAGCGCGTGGTCCTGCTCTCCTCCCGGCCCGGCCGGGTCGCCAAGGAATGGACCGTGGGCATCCCGCAGCCGCGCCGCATCGAGGACGCGGACGTCGCGGAGCTGTCCCTTGAGATCACTGAACACCTGCGTGGGGAGATCCGCCGCCATGGCCAGCACTGACACCACCCCGAAGGTCGCGGCCAAGGGCAAGGGCGACGACCTGGCGGGCCTGGAGGCCGGCCTCGATGCCCTCGACGCGGTCGAGACCCACCGCACGCCGGTCGGCGAGGTCCTCGTCAAGAAGGTCCTGCCCCCGCTCGTGGCCGTCGGCCTCGTGCTTTTGACCTGGCAGATCCTCGTCTCCACCAACGTCACCGAGCAGACGAAGCTGCCCGCTCCGTCCGCCGTGTGGGACGGCCTGTCCGACATGTGGCTCAAGGGCACTCTGCTGGACGTCGTCTGGACCAGCGTCTCGCGCGGTCTGCTCGGCTTCCTGCTCGCCCTGGCCATCGGCACCCCGCTCGGCCTGCTGGTCGCCCGGGTCAAGTTCATCCGCGCCGCCATCGGCCCGATCCTGTCGGGTCTGCAGTCCCTGCCCTCGGTGGCCTGGGTGCCGCCGGCCGTCATCTGGCTCGGCCTGAACGACTCGATGATGTACGCGGTGATCCTGCTGGGCGCCGTCCCGTCCATCGCCAACGGCCTGGTGTCCGGCGTGGACCAGGTGCCGCCGCTCTTCCTCCGCGCGGGCCGCACTCTGGGCGCCACGGGGCTGCGCGGCACCTGGCACGTGGTCATGCCGGCCGCGCTGCCGGGCTACCTCGCCGGCCTCAAGCAGGGCTGGGCCTTCTCCTGGCGCTCGCTGATGGCCGCCGAGATCATCGCCTCCTCGCCCGACCTCGGCCTGGGCCTGGGCCAGTTGCTGGAGAACGGCCGCAACAACATCGACATGCCGGGCGTGTTCCTCGCGATCATCCTGATCCTGTTCGTCGGCATCGCCATCGACCTGCTGATCTTCAGCCCGGTCGAGCGGTGGGTGCTGCGCACCCGCGGCCTGATGGTCAAGAGCTGAGTCCCGTGTCCCGCGCACCCGCACTCCTCGTCATCGCCCACGGCAGCCGCGACCCGCGGCACGCCGCGACCGTGCACGCCCTCACCGGGCGCGCGCGGGCCCTGCGGCCCGGACTGCGCGTGGAGACGGCCTTCCTGGACTTCAACACCCCGTCGGTCGGGCAGGCCCTGTCCGCCCTGTACCTGTCCGGCGTCCGGGAGGTCGTGGCGCTCCCGCTCCTGCTGACCCGTGCCTTCCACGCGAAGTCCGACATACCGGCGGCCCTGGCCGAGTCGACGGCCCGCCTCCCCGGACTGTCCGTGCGGGTGGCGGAGGTCCTCGGCCCGTCCCCGCTCCTCCTCTCCGCCCTCGAACGCCGGCTCGCCGAAGCCGGCCTCACCCCGGCGGACCGCGCCACCACCGCGGTGGTGCTCGCGTCCGCCGGCTCCTCAGACCCGGAGGCGATCGCAGTGATCGCTGAAACCGCGCGGGAGTGGCGGCACACCGGTTGGTGCGCCGTGCGGCCTGCGTTCGCCTCCGGAGCCTTTCCCGTGGGGTTCTCCCGTACGGAGGACGCCGTACGGGCCCTGCGCGCCGAGGGTTTCCGGCGGGTGGCGGTGGCCCCGTACGTCATCGCCCCCGGCCGCCTCCCCGACCGCATCGCAGCGGGCGCCGAGGCCGCGGGCGCGGACATCGTGGCCGGCGTCCTGGGCGCGGCCCCGGAACTGGCCCGCCTCCTGCTGCGCCGCTTCGACGCAGCCGCCTCGGCCCCGGCCCTGGTCCCCGCCCTCACGGCCTGAGCCCGGGCGCCGCCTGGACCCATGGGGCTCCGCCCCGGACCCCGCGCAGAGCCCGGGAGGCCTGCGCGCAGCGGACCCGGCGTCCCCTACCCGCGGGCGGCGGCCTCGTCGGCCAAGGCCGTCAGGTCCGCGATCGACATCGCACCCGGCGGCAGCGACTCCCGCGCGAAGATGTTCGCCGCGTGCCGCAGGACATCGTTGACCGGCGTGGGGACACCGTGCAGGCGGCCCAGCAGCGAGATCTCCCCGTTGAGGTAGTCCGCCTCCACCGACCCCGTCCCCCGCGCCAGGCTCTGCCAGGAGGATCCGCCCCGTACGCCCGGCGGCTGGTCGACCTTGCCGTCGCGGGCCGCCGACTGCTCCGCCTCGGAGGCGTACGCGATGCCCGCGGCCTCGTAGGCCGCCTTCCCCTCGCGGATCGCCCGCAGGAGCAGCGCCGCCTTCGCCGGGTCCGGCTCCGGCCCGGTCGTCGCCTGGATCGCGTTGCCCAGATTCCCCAGCAGCTTGGCGTACTTCCACCGCATCACGTCCTCGACCACCGGCGCCTCGAACCCGGACTTCTCCAGGTCTGCCGCGATCCTGCGGGCGAGGCCGTCCGCGCCGCCCGCCGCCCGGCCCAGGTGCAGGATCCCGGTGAGCGGCGCGCACAGGGCCGAGACCACGCCGGGCTCCAGGAAGGTGGAGGGCAGCCATACGCACAGCCCGTACACCCGGGCGAAGCGCCGTAGGGCGAGCCGCTCGCTCTCCACGCCGTTCTGCGCGCACAGCACGGGCAGCCGTTGCGCCGCCGTGCCGCCGCCCGCGACCTCCGCATCGCCCCACGCGTCGAGCGCGGCGATGGCGTCCTGGGTCTTCACGGTGAGCAGCAGGACGTCGTCGGGCCGCAGTTCGCCCAATTCGGCCGGTCCACCGACCACGGGCAGCCGGTGGACCCGGGCCCCGTCGGCCGTCGTGAGCCGCAGACCGTCCGCCCGCAGGGCCTCCGCGTGCGTGCCACGTGCGACGAGTACGACGTCGCCGCCCGCCTCCGCGAGCCGTCCGCCGATGGTGGCGCCCACCGCGCCCGCGCCGATGATGATGTACCGCATGTCCGCGAGCCTGTCACATCCGGCGCCCTGCGTTACCGTCGGGGCATGGTGGAAGAGACGTTCAGCCTGGGTGGGGACCTGCCGGTACGGCGACTCGGCCTCGGCACGCGAGGCCTGGTCGGACCCGGCTACTGGGGCCCGCGCGGCGAGCGCGGCGAGGCCCGGGCGCTGCTGCGCACGGCGGTTGAGCGCGGAGTCACCCTCATCGACACCGCCGACAACTACGGACCCGAGCTCGCCGAGGAACTGATCGCCGAGGCCCTGTACCCGTACGGGGAGCAGCTCGTCATCGCCACCAAGGGCGGTGTGGTACGCACCGGGCCGGACCAGTGGCACCGGGCGGGGCGCCCGGAACAGTTGCGGGCGATGTGCGAGGCGAGCATGCGGCGGCTGCGCGTGGAGCGCATCGGCCTCTACCAGCTGCACCGCCTCGACCCTTCGGTCCCGATGGCGGAACAGCTGGGCGCGCTGGCGCAGTTGCAGGCGGAGGGCAAGATCCGGCACATCGGCCTGGACACCGTCTCCGCCGAACAGCTGCGTCTCGCCCTGGAGTTGATTCCGATCGCGTCGGTCCAGAACCCCTACAACCTGCTGGACCGGTCCTCGGCGGAGGTGCTCGCGCTGTGCGAGGCCCACGGGATCGCCTTCCTCCCGTACCACCCCTTGGGCAGCGGCGCCCTGACCCGTGAGAGCGCGGCCGCCGTCACGGCGGTGGCCACGGCGCACGGCGCGGGGCCGGGCCAGATCGCCCTGGCGTGGCTGCTGCACCACTCCCCCGTCCTGTGTCCCACGCCGGGCACCGGTTCCCCCGTACACCTGGCGGAGAATCTGGACGCGGCCACCGTCCACCTGACCCCGCGCGAACTGGCGCTCCTGGACGCGCTCGTGTGAACCGGGCCGCCCGGCACCGGGTCAGGCGCCGGTCAGCTCGACGAGCTTGACGACGGTGTTCCAGTTGCGGGTCGTCACATCGATGCCCCTGACGACGGCGGGCCTGGCGAGGGCCTCGGCCAGCTTGGAGCGACCGAGGCCGTTCGGGGCGTAGAGGTAGAGGACGCGGTCGCCGATCCGGTATTCCTCGGGAAGGAACGACGGCGCGTCGAGCGCGGCGAAACGGTCCTCGGCCGGCTGCTCGGAGAAGAAGACGGCGTGGAGCTGCCTGCCCTCCAGCTCGGCGGCCGGGAAGGGGCAGGCGTCGGCGACGGCGCGCAGGTAGTCCCCGTCCACGACCAGGCACGGCACCCGGAAGCCGAAGCGGGCCTCGATGGCCGCCTCCAGCTCCCGGGCGAGCACCGCCGGGTCCTTCTGCGTACTGCTGAAGACGGCATTGCCGCTCTGCAGGTACGTCTGTACGTCGCCGTGGCCGAGGCCCTCCAGCACGGAGCGCAGCTCCGCCATCGGAACCCTCTTGGCCCCGCCCACGTTGACGCCGCGCAGCAGCGCCGCGTATTTCATCATCACGGGCTTCACCGTCACGGCCTTCTTCGTCATGGACGCACCCTAGGCGTCGGCTACGACAGTTGGGCCTCGATGAGGTCGGCCGCCTGGCGGGTGCCGCCCTCGGTGGCCATCTGGGCGCGGACCGCTTCGCAGCGGGCGGCGACCCCGGGTTCGGAGGTCAGGGCGAGGACGGCTTCCCGCAGGGTCGCGGCGTCCGCTTCCTCCATCGGGACGTGCCGGGCCACGCCGAGCGAGGCCAGCATGTCGGCGTTGGAGAACTGGTCGACGGCCTGCGGGACGGCCACCATCGGGGTGCCGGTGGCCAGGCCCTCCTGGCTGCCGCCCGCGCCCGCGTGGGTGATGAAGGCGTCGGCCTGGCGCAGGACGTCCAGCTGGGGAACCCAGCGGTGGACCTCGACGTTGGCCGGGATCTCGCCCAGTTCGGCTTCGTCGGTGAACTTGCCGATCTGTAGGACCACATGCCAGTCGGGGAGGTCCCCGAAGGCCTCGACGCAGGCGCGGTAGAAGGCGGGCTGCTTGGTGAAGGTGGAGCCGAGCGAGACCAGCAGAAGCTTCCTCCCCTCGGCCGCCGGGGGGTGCGGCCAGCTGCCCCGGGTCGCCGTGCGGTCGCCCTGGCAGGCTCCGACGAAGGTGTAGACGGACTCGTCGACGCGGTCGGCGTTCGGCTGGAGGGCGCGCGGGATGAGCACGATGCTGCGGCGCGGGCGGCCGACGAGTCGGTCCGGGTGCTCGTCGATGCCGTTCTCGTCGAGCCAGGCGCGGAAGCGGGCGTAGTACGCCCGGCCGCGCTCGGAGGCACGCAGTGCGGCCGTCATCGGCTCGGCGACCTCCTCCTCGTATCCGGTCCAGGCGACGAGGTTCGGAGAGAGGGAGACGGCCGGGACGCCCCAGCGGCGGGCGAGGACGATCGCGGGGTAGGAGGTGATGTCGTGGATGACGAGGTCCGGCTGGTCGCCCTCGAAGGCGGCTGCGAGTTGCGGAAGCGCCTGGATGGCGTCGTCGAGGAAGGGTTCGATGTTGTCGATGAGTTCGGTGCCCCAGGCCTCGGGCTCGTCGTCGGTGGGGAGCGTGGAGTTCCAGATCACCGGGGTGGCGCCGGTTTCCGTGATCTTCTCGGCGAAGGAGGCGGGGATGGCGTAACTGACGCGGTGACCACGGGCGACGAGTTCCCGGATCACTTCGATGCTCGGGTTCACGTGCCCGTGGGCGGCGATGGAGAACATGGCGATGTGCGCGGGCTTGGCTGAGGTCATGATCCGACCCTAACGAGACGATACGTCTCGTGCAAGGTGTTTATCGTCGGTCATGGCTACGACCCTGGCGCCGGCCCTGCCGCCGACCTCTACCGCTGATACCGCGCCAGCACCCGGTTCCCGTCCACCACCAGGCGTTTCTCCAGCTCAGCGAGGTCGATCGCACCGCTGTAGTACTCCTGCAGGGCCGGGGTCGCGACCTTGTCCTTCCACTCCGGATAGCCGCGGACCGACTGCGCCGGCGCCGGACGCAGCCCGCCGGCCAGCGCCGCGCCGACGGCCCAGCCCCGTTCGGGGGTGCGCAGGGCCGGGTCGGCCAGCGCCCGGGTACCGGTCGGCAGCATCCAGTCGCCGAGGGCGAGGCGGACCATGTTGGCCGGGCTCAGCAGGAAGTCGATGAAGGCCGCCGCCTCCTTCTTGTGCGGGCTGTCCTGCGCGATCGACAGCGTCTGCGGGCTGACCCCCTGCAGCAGTCCGTCCGGGCCGCCCCCACCGGCCGGCGGCGGCAGGACCTGCCACGCGAAGCCGGGCGGGGCCTGCTGGACGATCTGCTGGCGGTACGAGAACCCGAGCGGCACCATCGCGTACTTGCCGCCGAAGAAGCCGGGCAGCGTGTCGGAGCCGCCCATGCCGAGGGTGGTGCGGGAGGCGCTGTGATCGGTGTCCGTCTGGGCCCGGATGGTCGAGGGGACGACGGCGTCGCCCTCGGCCCAGCGGATCACGGCTTTGCCGTCGGCCGCGCGGTGGAAGAGCCGGCCGCCCGCGGACAGGCCGAGGTTGAGGGTGGCGGAGACGGGGTCCTTGAGCGGCCAGGCCACCCCGTACCGGCCGTCGGCGGTCAGCTGCCGGGCGGCTGAGCGGAACTCGGCCCAGCTCCAAGGAGCTGCAGGGGTGGGGATGCGGACCCCGGAGGCCCGCAGCAGCTCGGTGTTGGCCATCAGGACCCGGGGCTCCTGGAGGAAGGGGACCCCGTACACCCCGCCGTCCGCCCCGAAGGTGGTGCTCTCCCAGCTGGCGGCGGGGATGTCTGTCTTGAGCCGGTCCGAGAGCAGCGGCCGCAGGTCGGCGAGGTAGCCCCCGTACGCGAAGTCGGCCAGGTCGTCGGAGGCGTCGTGGATGACGTCGGGCGCCTCGCCGCCCTCGAAGGAGGTCAGCAGCTGGTCGTGGACGCTGTTCCAGCTGCCCTGGACGTACTCGACCTGGATGCCCGGGTGGGCGGCGTTCCACTCGGCGACGAGGGACTTGTTGGCGTCGACGGACTCCTTCTGCCACGCGAGCGACTGGAAGCGGAGCCTGACCGGACCGGACTGCCCGGTGCCGCCGCCGTTGCCGTCCGGCGCCGAGCAACCGCCGAGGGTCCCGGCCGTCAGCGCGAGGCCGAGAGCCACCGCCCACCCGGCCGCGCGCGCCCGCCGCCGTCCGGGCCGGGACCCCGCGGTCCGGAGCGTCCCGGCCCACCCGGGGGCCGTACGGGCCACCCGGGCGCGGGCGCCCGCCGATCCGGGCCGCACCGCTGCGCACAACCGCCGCAGCGCGTCCGTGAGCACCTTCATCAGCTCTTCACCGCCCCTGCCAGCATGCCTCCGGTGATCCGCTTCTGGATGATCGAGAAGACCACCAGGGAGGGGAGGGTCGCGAGGAACGCGGCGGCGGCGAGCGGGCCGAGGTCGGCGGCTCCCTCCGCGCCCAGGAAGTGGGTGAGGACGACCGGCAAGGTCTGTTTCTCCGGGGTCTTGAGGAGGACCAGGGCGAAGAAGAACTCGTTCCAGGCGGTGATGAAGGCGAACAGCGCGGTGGCCACGATGCCGGGCGCCAGCAGGGGCGCGACCACCGAGACGAGCGTGCGCAGCCGCCCGGCCCCGTCCATCGCCGCCGCCTCCTCCAGCTCGGGCGGCACGGCCCGGACGTAGCCCACGAGCATCCACAGCGCGAAGGGCAGCGACCAGACGACGTAGACGAGGATCAGACCGGCCACCGAGTTGATCAGGTGCAGGCTCTTGAGCACCAGGAACAGCGGGATGATCACCAGTACGAAGGGGAAGGCCTGGCTGACGACGACCCAGCCGGTGGCGGCGGCCGACAGCCTGCCCCGCCGCCGGGCGAGGACGAAGGCCGTCGGGGTGGCGAGCACGACCGCGATCAGGGCGGCGCACAGGGCGGCGATCAGGCTGTTCGACGCGGCGATCAGCAGGGGCTGCTCGGCGAAGGCCTGGCGGAAGTTGCCGAGCGTGGGGTCCTTCGGGATCCAGGTGGGGTGCAGGCTGCCGAGTTCGCGCGGCGGTTTGAAGGCCGTGGAGAGCAGCCACAGGAACGGGAACGCGAGGAAGACGAGGTAGGCGGCGAGCGCCGCGTACTGTGCGGCACGGGCCGCGCGGGCGGTGGGACCCGGAGCCGTTCGGCGAGGGGTGGTCCGGCGCGGGGCGGTCCGGCGCGGGGCGGTCCGGCGCGGGGCGGTCCGGCGCGGGGCGCTGTTCACCGTGCCTCGCCTCCTTTCAGCCGTCCGGCGAGGTACACGGCGAGCAGGACCGAGATCACCGCGACCATCACGCACCCCATGGCGGCGGCGTAGCCGAACTGGCCGTAGCGGAAGGCCTCCTCGTAGGCGAAGAGCATGGGCAGCCGGGTGCGGCCGCCGGGCCCGCCACTGGTGAGCACGTAGACCAGCGCGAAGGAATTGAAGTTCCAGATCAGGTTGAGGGCGCTGATGGAGAGGGCCACCGGCTTGATCGCGGGCCAGGTCACGCTCAGGAAGCGGCGCCAGGCCCCGGCGCCGTCGAGGGCGGCGGCCTCGTGGAGTTCGTGCGGGGTGTTCTGCAGGCCGGCCAGCAGGGCGACCGTGGTCTGCGGCATGCCCGCCCAGATGCCGACGACGATGACGGCGGGCAGGGCGGTCGCGAGCCCGCTGAGCCAGTCGGTGTCCCCGGCGAGGCCGAGGCCGGACAGGGTCTCGTTGAGGACCCCCGCGTCCGGGTGGTAGACCAGCCGCCACAAGATCGCGACGACCACCTCGGGCATGGCCCAGGGAATGATCGCGAGCGACCGGGCCAGCCAGCGGAAGCGAAGGTTCTGGTTGAGCAGGAGGGCGAGGCCGAGGGCCAGCAGGAACTGCGGGACGGTCACCCCTACGGCCCACAGCAGGCCGATCCGGAAGGACTCCCAGAAGAGCCGGTCGTGCAGCAGGTCCTGGAAGTTGAGGAGCCCGGTCCACTGGGTGGCGGCGGTCCGGCCGGACTGGGAGTCGGTGAAGGCGAGGGCGATGCCGTAGAGCAGCGGTCCGACACTGAGCAGGAGGATGGGGATGAGCGCGGGCAGGACCAGGAACCAGGCCCCGTGGTCGGCCCGGCGGCGCGCCCGCCCCGAAGACGCCGGGGCCGTGACGGCAGAGGTCACCTTGTACCCGCCTTCCGGGTGGATCACCCGGATCCGGATCCGCCCCGGTCATCGTGCGCAGCCCCTGATGGCGCGTCAAGACACCGCACACCGCGATGCGAGACTTGGCGGATTCACGACGATCCGGCGAAGGACGAGACGAACGGCATGGACGAGGCGCAGGCCAGGGACGTACTGACGGCGGCGGGCCTCACGCGCGACCGGGATCCCGTCCTCCTCGCCTTCGGCGAGAACGCGGTGTTCGCGGTCGGCGAGCTGGTGGTCAAGGTGGGCCGGGAGACGGCACTGCTGGCGCGGGCCGAACGGGAACTCGCCGTGGCGCGCTGGCTCGCCGAGGCCGGGGTGGCGGCGGTCCGCCCGGCCGAGCCGAAGCCGCGGCTGGTGGCCGGACACCCGGTGACCCTGTGGCACCGGCTCCCGGACCCGGTCCGGCCCGCGGGCGCCGAGGACCTCGCGGTACTGCTCCGGCAGATCCACGCCCTGCCCGCGCCGCCGTTCGCCCTGCCCGCGCGGGATCTGCTGGGCGGGGTCGAGCGCTGGCTGCGGCTGGCCGGCGACGCCGTCGACCCGGCGGACGCCGCCTACCTGCGGGCCCGGCGCGATGCCTACGCCGACGAGGTGGCCGCGCTCACCCCGCACCTTCCCCCGGGGCCCATCCACGGCGACGCCCTGCCCCGCAACGTCCATGTGGGCCCGGACGGCCCGGTCCTGCTCGACCTGGAGACGGTATCGGCCGATCTGCGGGAACACGACCTGGTGGTGATGGCCCTCTCCCGCGACCGGTACGGACTGCCCCCCGAGCAGTACGAGGCCTTCGTGACGGCATACGGCTGGGACGTCCGCGACTGGGCCGGCTGCGCGGTCCTGCGCGGCGCCCGCGAAACGGCCGGCTGCGCCTGGGTCTCCCAGCACGCACCGGCCAGCCCGAAGGCACGCGCCGAATTCCGCCGCCGCGTCGCTTCCCTCCGCGACGACGACCGGGAAACGCGCTGGTACGCCTTCTGACCACCGGGGCCGGGCCCGTGTCCTCGCCGTGCGGACCCCCCGGCCGCCCGGCGGTGCGTGACGCCGCCTCATCTCAGGCCGGTACGAGCCCCCGCAACGGCCACGCCGTGTCGATCACCGCGTCCGGAGCGCCCTGGCGGCGCAGGTAGGACTGGAAGTCCCGGGCCCAGCGCGCGTGCCAGGTGCCCTGGCGGGTGTGCAAGTCGGCCGGGGTGAGGGCGGCCACTTCCGGGTGGCGCGCGGCTATCGCGCGGGCCACGTGGACCGCGGCCAGGGCGTCCGCCCCCGCGTCGTGGGCGTCGTCGAGGGTGACCCCGTACACCCCGCAGACCGCCTCCAGGGTCCGCTTGCCACGCCGGTAGCGGTCCACGGCCCGGTCGATGGTCAGCGGGTCGACCACCGGCCCGGTCTCCATCCCGCCGAGCCGGTCGGCCAGCGAGGGCAGCCCGTGCCGGGCCAGTTCCGCCGTGAGCAGGGTCAGGTCGAAGGCCGCGTTGTACGCGACGACCACCGCGCCCCGCCGCCAGTGCCCGACCAGCACCTGCGCGATCTCGTCCGCGACCTCACGCACCGGGCGGCCCTCGGCGACCGCCCGCTCCGTGCTGATCCCGTGGATCGCCGACGCCTGCTCGGGGATCGGTATCCCCGGATCCGCGAGCCAGCCGCGCCGCTCGCGCACCTCACCGCCCCGCACTTCGACCACCGCGGCCGTCACGATCCGCGACTCACCCGGCTCCGTGCCGGTCGTCTCCAGGTCGAACCCGATCAGCACACCGCCGTGCCAGTCCCCCATGCCGTGCCAGCCCTCCACCCCGTGCCCCTCCCCCGTGCGTACGTCAACGGCCTTCAGCCTGACACGGAGCACTGACAGCGGTGCGGCGGCCCCTCCCGGACTGTCAGGACACCGGTGGGGGCACCGGGCCGGGACCAGCGTCGGCACACCGGGGGGACGGCCGGCACGGACGACCCTCAGGACACGGGCCGGGAATCCTCCCACACCGACTCGAATTCCTCCCGGTACGTGCTGAAGAGCCCGTGGTCCGCGTCCTTGGGCACACCCCGCCCGCCGCCCCGCAGCACCAGTACCGGCGCCTCCATGCCCCGGGCCCGCCGCAGGTAGGACTGCACGACCGCGATGCCCGAGGACTCCCCCTCCACCAGATAGGCGGTGAAGCGCGGGGTCTCGTCGAAGACGTGGATCTCGAACCGCGAAGGGTCCCGCAGCCCCGCCCGCACCCGCCGCACGTGCAGGATGTTCATCTCCACCGAGCGGCTCAGCTCGCCCTTGCGCAGTCCGAGTTCCCGCTCGCGCCGTTTGACCGCGCTGCTCGCCGGGTTCAGGAACAGCAGCCGCACCCGGCAGCCGGCCTCCGTGAGCCGGACGAGTCTTCGGCCCGAGAAGTTCTGGACCAGCAGGTTGAGACCTATGCCGATGGCGTCGAGCCGCCGGGCGCCGCCGAAGAGGTCCTCCGCCGGAAGCTGCCGCTGGAGCCGTACCCGGTCCGGGTGGACCGAGATGACGTCCGCGTACCGGTCGCCCACCAAGTCCTCGACGGCGTCGATCGGCAGCCGGTCCGCGGACGGGCTGCCCGCGCCCCCGCCCAGTACCTCCAGCAGCCGCGCCGAGGCCCGCTCCGCCTGCTCCAGCACCGCGCGCGACAGCGCCCGGTTGCGGGAGACGACGTTGCGCGTGACCTCCAGCTCGTCCAGGGCCTGCTCGATCTCGCGCCGGTCGTCGAAGTACGGCTCGAAGCACGGCCAGTGCTGGACCATCAGTTCCCGCAGCTGCGGCAGCGTCAGGAAGCTCAGTACGTTGTCGTCGGCCGAGTCGAGCAGGTAGCCCTTGCGCCGGCTGACCTCGCGCACGGCCACGGCCCGCTGCACCCACTCCTGCCCGGCGGGTCCGGCCGCGGCGACGACCCAGTCGTCGCCGCCGTGCACCGGCTCGTAGATGGGCCGCAGCACCGCCCCGACCACCGACCGAAGCCGCTGTTCGATCAGATTGAGCCAGATGTAGGCCCGGCCCGCGCGCTGCGCCCGGGTGCGCACCTCGCTCCAGGCCTCCGCGCTCCAGTCCAGCTCGGCCCCGGCCCGTACGCCTCCGGCCGCCGCCGGGCCGCCCGCCAAGGAGACCGCCCCCGCCGCGACCCCCGGCGATGCCCCGCCGGGGGCACTCCCTGGGGAGTCCGCCGGGCCACCCTCGTGACCGCTGTCACCAGGGGGCAGCTCCAGACCTCCCGAGCTCACCCGTGCACCGCCTTCTGCGTCTGGACGCCCGTCTCCAGTGATCACGGAAGGGTACTCCGCGCGCGCGGCCCGATGCAGCCCGATGGCCCGTACACCGGCTGCCCGTTGACCCATTATCGGATGCGCGGACAGTCCACTGACCCGCATATCAGCTCTCCGGGTCACCCGGTAGGCGCATCCCATGTCCACGCGTGGCGCCCCTCTTTCGGGGAAGATCTGGCAGTGACGTGGTCCACGCCGGATCAAAGCCGGAGCAGGATGGGAAGAGTCGTTATCTATGCAGGTCTGGCCGGGACAGGCGTATCCGCTCGGCGCCACTTACGACGGCGCCGGCACCAATTTCGCGGTCTACTCCGAGGCCGCCCGACGCATCGAGCTGTGCCTTCTCCACGACGACGGCTCGGAGACCGCCGTCGAACTGCGTGAGACGGACGCCTTCGTCCGCCACGCCTACCTGCCCGGCATCATGCCGGGCCAGCGCTACGGATTCCGCGTCCACGGCCCGTACGCCCCCGAGCACGGGCTGCGCTGCAACGCGGCGAAGCTGCTGCTCGACCCGTACGCGCGGGCCATCAGCGGCAGCGTGGACTGGGGAGAGGAGGTGTACGGCTACCACTTCGGCCGGCCCGACTCGCGCAACGACATGGACTCGGCCCCGCACACCATGAGCTCGGTCGTGGTGAACCCGTACTTCGACTGGGCCAATGACCGGCCGCCGCGGCACGAGTACCACCACACCGTGCTGTACGAGGCCCACGTCAAAGGCCTGACGATGCGCCATCCGGACCTCCCCGAGGAGCTGCGGGGCACGTACGGGGCGCTCGCGCACCCGGCGGTCATCGGGCACCTCACCAAGCTGGGGGTGACGGCGCTGGAGCTGATGCCCGTACACCAGTTCGTCAACGACCACCGTCTCGTCGACGACGGCCTGAGCAACTACTGGGGCTACAACACCATCGGCTTCTTCGCCCCGCACAACGGCTACGCCTCGGGTGACCGGGGCCAGCAGGTGCTGGAGTTCAAGTCGGCGGTCCGGGCCCTGCACGAGGCGGGGATCGAGGTGATCCTGGACGTGGTCTACAACCACACCGCCGAGGGCAACCACCTGGGCCCGACGCTGTCCTTCCGCGGGCTGGACAACGCCTCGTACTACCGGCTGTCGGACGACATGCGGCACTACACCGACACCACCGGCACCGGGAACTCGCTGCTCATGCGCTCCCCGCACGTCCTCCAGCTCATCATGGACTCGCTGCGCTACTGGGTCACCGAGATGCACGTGGACGGCTTCCGCTTCGACCTCGCGGCGACCCTCGCCCGCCAGTTCCACGAGGTGGACCGGCTGTCCTCGTTCTTCGACCTGGTCCAGCAGGACCCGGTGGTCAGCCAGGTGAAGCTCATCGCCGAGCCCTGGGACCTGGGCGAGGGCGGCTACCAGGTGGGCAACTTCCCGCCGTTGTGGACCGAGTGGAACGGCAAGTACCGGGACACCGTACGGGACTTGTGGCGCGGGCAGCCGCGCACGCTCGCGGAGTTCGCGGGGCGGCTGACCGGCTCCTCCGACCTCTACCAGGACGACGGCCGAAGGCCACTGGCGTCCATCAACTTCACCACCTGCCACGACGGCTTCACCCTGAACGACCTCGTCTCGTACAACGAGAAGCACAACGAGGCCAACCGGGAGGGCAACCGGGACGGTGAGACGCACAACCGGTCCTGGAACTGCGGGGTGGAGGGACCGACCGAGGACCCGGAGATCGTGGAGCTCCGGGAGCGCCAGATGCGCAACTTCATCGCCACGCTGATGCTGTCTCAGGGCGTGCCGATGCTCAGCCACGGCGACGAGTTCGCCCGCTCCCAGGGCGGCAACAACAACGCGTACTGCCAGGACAACGAGCTCTCCTGGGTGTGCTGGCCCGAGCCGGGCAAACCGGCCCCCGCCCTGCTGGAGTTCACTCGGCGGATGGTGTGGCTGCGGCGCGACCACCCGGTGTTCCGCAGGCGCCGGTTCTTCCACGGGCGGCCGGTGGAGGGCACGCACGACGAGCTCTCCGACATCGCCTGGTTCACCCCGTACGGCGAGGAGATGCGGGCCCGCGACTGGCAGGCGCAGCACGCCCGGGCGCTGACGGTGTTCCTCAACGGGGAGGCGATCTCCGAGCCCGGCACGCGCGGGGAGCGGATCACCGACGACTCGTTCCTGCTGATGTTCAACGCGGGCGCCGAGCCGCAGGACTTCACCATCCCGGCCGGGCACGGCGCGCAGTGGCGGCTGGTCGTGGACACCGCGCGGGCGGACGTACTGGCACCCGGCACCGGGCCGCAGTATGCGGCCGGGGACCGGGTGGCGCTGGCGGGGAGGTGCCTGGTGGTCCTTCAGCGCCCGGCGTAGGCGGTGCTCTCCCCAGGGGCCCGGTCGGCAGCCGGGGAGGCCGTCGGCGGGGCCGCCGGGGAGGCCTCCGGCGAATCCGTCTGCCGTGCGGGGATGAAGGCCCCGGCATGCGTACGGGCGGCGGGCACCCGGGTGACGAGGGCGAGGGCCAGGCACAGCGCGGCCGCCCCCACCGCGACCGCGAAGGCCCCGGCGGGCCCGTACCGCTCGGCCAGGCGCCCCGAGACGGCGAGCGCGATGGCCTGGCCGGCGACCAGCGAGCTGGCGGCGAAGGCCATCGCCTCGGCGAGCCGGGCCGGTTCCACGGCCCGCTCGGTGAGGGCGAAGGCGGTGATCAGGTGCGGGGCGTAGGCGGCTCCGAGGACGGTGACGACCGCGTACAGCGGCGCCAGGGTGTCGGTGAAGAGGAGCGGCACCGAGAGCACCAGCGCGGCGCCGGTGGCGACCCGCCAGCGCAGCCGCAGCCCGAAGCGGGCCGGCAGCGCGCCGAGCCCGAGGCCCACGGCCGCGCTGACCACACCCATGGCGGCATAGACGATCCCGGCCTGGCCGGGGACGCCCAACTGGGCGGTGAGCGCGGCGATTCCGGCCTGGCAGGCGCCGAACATGGCGCCCTGGAGCGCGAGCGATCCGCGCACGGCGTACACGACGCGCGGGTGCCGGAGCCGGGCCGGGAGCTGGAGCCGGGCCGGGGTCCGGAGCCGGGCCGGGCCCTTGCCTTCCCCGCCCCGGACCCGGGCCGGGCCCTTGCCCTCCTTGCCGGCGGCCCATGCCCGCGTCCCGGCCGTGACGGCGGCGGTCGGGTGCAGCGCGTAGGCGGTGCCGAAGACGGCGACGAGTCCGGCGGCGCCGCCGAGGGCGACGGCCGGGTGCGCGATGAGCGCGGCGAGTCCGACGAGTGCGGGGCCGAAGACGAAGGAAACCTCGTCCAGGGTTCCCTCCAGGGAGTGGACGGCGCCCACGACGCTCTCGTCGGATTCGGCGCGGTGCGCCAGGGCCACGGAGCGGGTCCGGGCGAGGGGTCCGATCAGCGGTACGGAGGCCCCGGTGACAGCGGCGATCGCGGCGAGCGGGACGGTCGCGAGGCCGCCGAGGGCCCCGGCGACGAGGGCGGCGGTGGCGACGGCGTTGACCGCGGCGGCGCTCAGCACGACGGGCCGCTGCCCGTGGCGGTCGGAGATCCGGCCGAGGACGGGTCCGAAGACCACCTGACCGGCGGAGAGGGTGCCGCCGACGATGCCGGCGGTGGCGAGGGAGCCACTGGTCTGGGCGACCAGCAGGACGCTCCCGAACTGGGACATCGCGACGGGCAGTCGGGCGAGGAACGACACGAGCGGGAGTAGGGGCCCGGTCAGGGCGATGACTCTTCGATAGGTGTTGACGGTTCCAACCACCCGAGGGACGTTAACCCGGTGCAGTCACTCGGATGCATTGGGTAATGGCACGGAATCCGGCAGGCTGGGTACGTACGTTCTCATGAGCCAGCCGCAGTCAAACACGCAACCGGAATCCGATGCTCCGACTCCTGTCACTCCAGCGTCGACCTACCGCCTTCAGCTGCGTCCGGAGTTTCCCTTCGCGGCGGCCGAGGCAGCCGTACCGTACCTCGCCTCTCTGGGCGTGTCACACCTGCACCTCTCCCCCGTGCTGGAAGCGGTGCCCGGCTCGGCGCACGGGTACGACGTCACCGACCACTCCCGCGTACGCGCCGAGCTCGGCGGCGAACCGGGCCTGCGGTCACTCGCCGCGGCCGCCCGGGCCCACGGGCTCGGCGTGGTGCTCGACATCGTGCCGAACCACATGGCGGTGCCGACGCCGCTTCGGCTGAACCGGCCCCTGTGGGAAGTGCTGCGCGAGGGGCCCCGCTCGCCGTACGCCCGCTGGTTCGACATCGACTGGGAGGCGGGCGGCGGCCAGGTACTGCTGCCGGTGCTCGCCGGACCGCTTGATTCCAGCGCGCTCAAGGTGGACGGGGAGGTCCTGCGCCACGGGGAGCACGAGTTTCCGCTGCGGGAGGGGACGGCGGGGCTGGAGCAGTCCGCGCTGCTGGCCGCGCAGTGGTACCGGCCGGCCTGGTGGCGGGAGGCCCGGACCGCGCTCAACTACCGCCGGTTCTTCACCATTTCGGATCTGATCGGCGTCCGGGTGGAGGACCCGGAGGTGTTCACCGCCACGCACGCCAAGGTGCTGGAGTTGGTCCGGGACGGGGTCGTCGACGGGCTGCGGATCGACCATGTGGACGGGCTGGCGGACCCGGAGGAGTACCTGCGGCGGCTGCGGGCGGCGGCGGGACCGCACTGCTGGGTGGTGGTGGAGAAGATCCTGGCCCGCCACGAGGGGCTCCCGGCCGCCTGGCCCGTGGCCGGGACGACCGGGTACGACGCCCTGCACCGGGTGGACGGGGTGCTCACCGACCCGGCCGGCGCCGCCGAACTGGCGCGGCGGTATGCGCAGTCCACCGGCCTTCCGGGCTGGGAGGAGACCGCCGCCGCGTGCGCGCGTGAGGTGCTGACCGACGACCTGGCCGCCGAGCTGGCGGCGCTGGAGCGGCAGGCCGGGCCCGAACTGACCGAAGCGGTCCGCGAATTGCTGATCGCCTATCCGGTCTACCGGCCCTACCCCGGCGAGCCGGAGCCGGATCCGCAGGCGCAGGAGCGGGCGGCCGAGGTGGCCGGCCCGGGCGCGGTGGCCGGCGTACGGGAGCTGCTGCGTCGCGATCCCGCCTTCGCCGCGCGCTTCGCCCAGACCTCGGCGGCCCTGCGCGCCAAGTCCCTGGAGGACCGGGCCTTCTACCGGTACGCCCCCCTGCTCTCGGCCACCGAGGTCGGCGGGGAACCGGGCGGACCGGCGGTGTCGCCGGCGGAGTTCCACGCGTACTGCGCCGACCTGGCCCGCCAATGGCCCGGATCCGGGACCGTGCTGTCGACGCACGACACCAAGCGCAGCGCGGACGTCCGGGCCCGGATCGCGGCGCTGTCGCAGGCGCCCGAACTGCTGGAGCGGCCCGCGGGCCCGGATCCCCAGCTGGCGTGGGTGGCCGGGCAGACCGCCCTGGGGCTCGGGCACGCTCCGCAGGCCCTGCCCCGCCTGACACAGGCCCTGCTCAAAGCGGTCCGCGAAGCCGCCCTGCACACCAGCTGGACCGACCGGGACGAAGCGTACGAGGCGACCGTGCCGGGGTACGTCCCGGCCTCCCGGGACCTGCCGCCGGAACTCGCCGAGGCCGCTCGCGCCAACCTCCTCGGCATGACACTGCTGCACCTGGCGATGCCCGGCGTCCCGGAGATCTACCAGGGAGCCGAGACCGAGTTCCGGGCCCTGGTCGACCCCGACAACCGGCGCCCGGCCGTCTTCCCCCGGGAAGACCTGGCCCGCCTCGACGCGGGGGCCGCCCCGCACGGCCAGGCGGACGAGAAGCTGGCGCTCACCTCCGCCCTGCTGCGGCTGCGCCGGGACCGGCCCGGCCTCTTCACCGGCTACACCCCGCTCGCGGCCCGCGGCCCGGCCGCCGACCACTGCCTGGCCTTCGCCCGGTCACCCGGCCTGGTGGCGCTGACGACCAGGCTCTCCCACCGGCTGGCCGCCTCGGGCGGCTGGCGCGGCACGACCCTGCCCCTGCCGCCGGGCCGGTGGACTCCGCTCCTGGCAGCGCCGGGGACGCACGGCACCCCGTACGAGGGCGAGGCCGGACTTGACGAGCTCCTCTCCACCTGGCCGGTGGGTGTCCTGCTCCGGGACGACCAGAGCGTGGCTGTCCGGGGACCCCGGTGACCGGGTACGGCCGGTCACCACACCCGCCGGGCGCGCCCGCACGCCGGACCCGGCGCGGCTGACCGGAGCCGACGCCGCCGACGGACGGCGGCACCTCGGGGGCCGGAGCCCCTCTGGGCGGCGACCCGGCAGCTGCCCCTCCGGTGTGGGCCGCACCGGCGTTCCGGCCGTCATCCGAGGCTAGGCCGTAGCGATCAGCTCGGCGAAGGCCGCCGCCGCACCGGTCAGGGGCACCCGGGAGAAGACTGCCAGGGGCCGGTGCCACGGCGGGTCGAGGGAGAGCAGCACGCAGTCCTCGCCGAGGGCGCCCCGGACCATGTGGGCCGGGGCCACGACGACGCCGACTCCGGCGGCCGCCATCCGTACGGCCGTCGAGGTGTGCTCCGTACGCAGCACCGTGCGCGGGGTGAAGCCGACCGCGCCCGCCGCCCCATCGATGGCAAGTGCGGGGCGCGCGGAGCAGTAGGGGGCGGGCGCGGCGGGCATGGCATCCCATGTGACCCTCCTCCGTGACATGCGCTACCCCACCCCGCACGAACTCGCGCTGGCAGCCCGTGTGCTGGCGGACGCGCATCCCGGCCCGGTCCGGCTCCGCCAGACCGGCACCTCCCGGGCCGGGCAGCCCCTGTGGCTGCTGTCCGTCGCCGCCGCCGACGGCCCGCCGGGGCCGGGCCGCAACGTCCTGGTCGTGGCCGGGGCACACGCCAACGAGCCCGTCGGCGGCGCGACCGTCCTCTCCCTGGCCCGCCGCGTCATCCGCGACCCGGCGCCGCGCGCCGGGTGCGGCTGGCACTTCCTGCTCTGCGCGGACCCGGACGGCGCGGACCTGCACCGCACGCCCCACCCGTACTCGCTCCTCGACTACCACCGCAACTTCTTCCGGCCCCCCGGGCCCGAACAGCCCGAGTGGGCGCCGTCCTTACTGCCCCCGGACCGGCTGCCGCCCGAAACCCTCGCCCTGACCGCGCTCATCGACGAGCTGCGGCCCGTCCTCCAGGTCTCCCTGCACGCCACGGACCTCGGCGGTTCCTGGGTGCAGCTCACGCGGGACATCCCCGCCCTCGCCGAACCCTTCGCCACATCCGCCGCGGAGCTGCACATTCCGGTGGAGACCGGGGCCGCGGACGCGGCGGGCTGGCCCTCCCCCGGGCCCGGGATCTTCGTGATCCCGGAGCCGGGGAGCGAGGCCGCCGGGACCTTCCATCCGGAGGACACGCGGCTGAGCACCTGGTACCACGCCCACCGGTACGGCGGCACCACCGCCATCGTGGAAGTCCCCATGTGGGCCTCGGACCTGGTGGACGATCCGGCGCCGCACCCCGACCCGCGCGGCGTCCTGCGGATGCTGGCCGGGCGGCTCGACCGCGATGCCGCCCTGGTGGCCGGGGTGCGGGACGGGATCCGGCCCGCACCGCCGCTGTCGCCGTACGATGACCCGGCCGCGGCGCCGCTGCTGCGCGCGGTGGACTGGACGCTCGCGCTGATCCCGCGCATCAGCGCCGGGTGGACCGGCGCCGAAGCCCCCGCGGAGGCCACCACCGCGTACATCGCGGGCATCGACGCCTTCGGGCGCCGCCTGTCGCTGCGGGCCGCCGCGATGCTGCTGCGGGTGCTGCGCACGCAGGGACATGCGGCCGCGCCCGGACTGGACCGGCTCGTCACGGGATGGTGCGAGGAGTTCGCGGCCCGGTTCCAGGCACGCTGGGTGCCGGTGACCGCGCAGGTGGAGCACCAGTCCCGCACCGTACTGGCCGCGTACGAACGGCTCGTGGCGGCCGGCCGCTGACGGGGGCGGCGGGCGTGGCCGCGGGCGTCCTCGGTGAGGTGCAGGCAGTCCATGGGGGCCATCCTGCGCGGTGGCTCCCGGCAGCGCGCCGCCGCGTCCACCGCGTCCACCGCGCCCGCCGCGTCCACCGCGTCCGCCGGGCACGACATGCCCCCGCCCCGAGGGACCGCCCCGCCGGCCGTGCCCTCAGGCGGCGTCAGCTCGCCGACAGCCGGAAGCTCACCTTCCCGAAGCTGATCTGGTCACCGTCCCGGACCACGGCCGAGCCGGTCACCCGGCGCCCGTTGACCGTGGTCCCGTTGGTGGACCCGAGGTCCTTGAGCACCCACACCCCGTCCCGCAGTATGAGCTCCGCATGCGCCCGGGAGACGGTCTCGTGGGTGAGCCGCAGCCCGTTGCCGGGATCGCGGCCGATTCCCAGGGCCCCCACGCTCGGGTGCGGGAGCAGCAGCTTGGGCAGTCTCTCGACGGCCCACGCACGCCGGACACCGACGGTCACGGCGGAGGCCCGGCCGACCCAGCCGAACAGTCGTCGGACCCAAGGGTTTTCGGTGCTCTTCCGGCCTTCGAGGTCCGCGGTGAGGACGGCGAGGTCCTCGGGCCGGCGGGCGACCAGCGCCATTTCCATCCGGCGCATGAACGTGTCCTGCGACAGCTTGCCGACGGCCACGCCCTCCCTGAGCTGACCGAGCGCGTGGTCACGCTCCGCATCGGAGAGGCGCGGCACGGGGAAGGCGGGGAACTCGAAACTCGACGTCACAGGGTGATTGTCGGCCCGTCGGGGCCGGAGTGTCCAGAACTCCCGCGCGGTGCCCGGAATGATGGGCAGGATACGCATGCTGGACACCGCCGGAGACGAGGGGACCGTCCGTGCAGTTCGAGGTCTGGGCACCGCTGACAGGTCATGTCGCCATGCGACTCGACGACGCGACGTACGACATGGCGCGCGATCCGGACCGGGACGGCTGGTGGGTCGTGGCGGCCCCCGCCGCCGACGGGGCGCGGTACGGGTTCCTGCTGGACGGCGCCGACGCGGACGCCGTCGTACGGCCGGACCCGCGCGGGCGACGGCTGCCCGACGGGCCCGACGGGTTGTCCGCGGTGGTCGACTTCCGGGAACTCACCCCTCAGGGACCGCCACCGCGCACTCCGCTTCAGGACGCGGTCCTGTACGAGCTGCACATCGGCACCTTCACCCCCGAGGGCACCTTCGACGCCGCGGCAGCCCGCCTCGGGCACCTCAGCGCGCTCGGCGTCACGCACGTGGAGCTGATGCCGGTCTGCTCCTTCCCCGGCCGTCACGGCTGGGGGTACGACGGGGTCGCTCCCTGGGCGGTGCACGAGCCGTACGGCGGCCCGGCCGGCCTCGCCCGCTTCGTGGAGGCGGCCCACACCGCCGGGCTGGGGGTGGTGATGGACGTGGTCCACAACCACCTCGGGCCCTCCGGCAACCACCTCCCCGCCTTCGGCCCGTACTTCACCGACACCCACCACACCCCGTGGGGCACGGCGGTGAACCTGGACGCCCCCGGCTCCGACGAAGTGCGCGCCTACTTCCTCGGCAGCGCGCTGGCCTGGCTGCGCGACTACCGGATCGACGGGCTCCGCCTCGACGCCGTGCACGCGCTGGCCGACGGCCGGGCACTGACCTTCCTGGAGGAACTGGCCGCGGCCGTGGACGAACTGGCGGCCGAGACCGGCCGCCCGCTGTTCCTGATCGCCGAGTCCGACCGGTGCGACCCGCGCACCACCACCCCGCGCGCCGAGAACGGTCTGGGCCTGCACGCCCAGTGGAACGACGACTTCCACCACGCTCTGCACTGCGCGCTGACCGGCGAATCCCAGGCGTACTACGGCGATTTCGCCGCGGCCCCGCTCGCCGCCCTCGCCAAGACCATGACCCGGGTCTTCTTCCACGACGGGACCTGGTCCTCCTTCCGCGGCCGCAGCCACGGCCGACCGGTGGACCACCGACGCACCCCGGCCCACCGTTTCGTCGGCTACACCCAGACCCACGACCAGATCGGCAACCGGGCACTGGGCGACCGGCTCGCCGCCTCCCTCTCCCCCGGGCTGCTGGCGTGCGCCGCGACCGTGGCGCTGACCGGGCCGTTCGTGCCGATGCTGTTCATGGGCGAGGAGTGGGGCGCGGGCACGCCGTGGCAGTACTTCACGGACCATCCCGACCCGGAGCTCGCCGAGGCGGTCCGCACCGGCCGGCGCCGGGAGTTCGCCGCGCACGGCTGGAAGGCCGAGGAGATCCCGGACCCGCAGGACCCGGCCACCCGGGACCGGTCCTGCCTGGACTGGGCCGAGCCCGGGCAGGACGCGCACGCGCGGCTGCTGGCCTGGTACCGCACCCTCGTCGCGCTCCGCCGCACCCATCCGGACCTGCGCGACCCGGACCTGGCGTCGGTGCGGGTGGCCCACGACGAGGAGCGGCGCTGGCTCACCTTCCGCCGTGGTGACGTACGGGTGGTCGTGAACCTCTCCCCCGACCCGGCCACGATCGCCCTGGGGCGCAACGGTGTACGGGTGCTCGCCGCCTGGGAGCCCCTCGAACCCCCGAGTCCGGACGGGCGGATCCACGTACCGGGCGAGTCGGCGGTGATCCTCGGCCCCTAAGGGCTGTGGACGGGGGCCCGGACGGGGTCGGGGGCCGGCAGAAAGGAGCTGCGTTCGCCGGGCCGTGTCGTCACTCGACGACGGCGAGCTCGCGCCGGGCGTTGTTGAGGCGGCGCCCGCCGTGCTCGGTGACGGTCACGATGTCCTCGATGCGGACGCCGAACCGGCCGGGCAGGTAGACGCCCGGTTCCACCGAGAAGCACATGCCGGGGACGAGGGGCTGTTCCTCGCCCTCGACCATGTACGGGGGCTCGTGGGTCGTGACGCCGATGCCGTGGCCGGTGCGGTGGATGAAGCGGTCCCCGTAGCCGAACCCGGTGATCACCGCCCGGGCGACCCGGTCGACCTCCTGGCAGGCGATGCCCGGCCGGACCGCGGCGGTGGCCGCCTGCTGGGCCTCGCGGACGATGTCGTGGACACGCTGCTCCTCGGCGCTCGGCTCGCCGACGTGCACGGTGCGGGAGATGTCGGAGCCGTAGCCGTCGCGCAGGCCGCCGAAGTCGAGGACCACCATGTCGCCGTGCCGGATCACCCGGTCCCCGGCCTCGTGGTGCGGGTTCGCGCCGTTGGGGCCGGAGCCGACGACGGTGAAGTCGACCTGGGAGTGGCCGTGTACGCGCAGCAGGGCGGCCAGGTCGGCGGCGACGTCGGTCTCCCGGCGGCCGGCGAAGGGGACGTGGAGGATCTGCGCGTAGGCGGCGTCGGCGGCCGCGCCGGCCGCCGCGAGGCGTTCCAGTTCCCGCTCGTCCTTGACCGCGCGCAGCATGGGCAGGGCGTCGGTGAGCGGGACGTACGAGGTGGTCGGCAACTCCCGCTGGAAGCCCAGGAGATGCAGGGCCCAGGTGTTGTCGCTCACCCCGAACCGCCCGGCGAGGTCCAGCAGCGGGGCGGCCACCGTGTACGGGTTCTTCCCGTCGGCCCAGTCCCGCAGGGTGAGCGCCGGGGCACCCGGGGCCTTGGCGGCGTCGGGGGCCTCCAGCGTGGGCACGACGAGCACCGGCTCCTGCCCGGCGGCGAGCACGAGGACGGTCAGCCGCTCGGTCTCGGCGGTGGGACGGTAGCCGGTGAGGTGCGCGAGGTCGGGACCGGGGGCGATCAGCAGCCCGGCCAGTCCCGCGTCGGCGGCGCTCTGCGCGGCGGCCTCCATCCGCGCGGCGTAGTCGGCGGCGGTGAAGGGCGCGGGGGCGGGGTCGGAGGCGGACTCGGAGACGGGGTCGGCGACGGGGTCGGCGGGCACGAGGTCAGGGTCGGACGTCATGACGGGATCCTCCCGTAAGCCGTGCCGCCAGGGCAACGGCCGCGCCGGTCGGGGCGCCGGGCGAGAGGAGTTCCGTACGGTGCACCAGGCGCGGCGCGGACAGCGGTACGGCGACCCCCGCCCCGGCGGCCTCGGCGACGCGGCGCGGGAGCAGCACGAGGCCGTGCCCGGCGGCGGCCAGGGCGCAGAGGGCGCGCAGGTCCGTGCCGTCGTAGCGCACGGCGGTGCGGGCGGCGGTGAGCGGCAGGCCCACGTCGGGGGCGTCGAGCCAGCGCGCGTCGGTGAGGTCGTCCAGCCGGAGCGAGTCCCGGCCGGCGAAGGGGTGCCCGGCGGGCAGCAGCACGGCCAGCTCCTCCTCACCCACGCCCGTCACGGTGAGCGGGGCCACGTCGGGCAGCCGCAGCGGATCGCTGGGCGCGGCCAGGCCGTCGACGAGGCCGAGGTCGCAGCCCCCGGTGGCGACGGCTGCGGGCACCTCGGCCGGGGGCAGCACCCGCAGGGTGACGCCGGTGGCGGGCAGGGCCGCCAGCAGCCGGGGCCCGACGGCGAGGGGGGATGCGGCGAGGGTGACCCGCCCGGGCGGCGCGGCGGCCAGTCGCAGCACGTCGGCGCGCGCCGCGTCGAGCCGCAGCAGCAGCGGCCCGGCGTGTTCCAGCAGCCGTACCCCGGCCGGGGTCGGGGCCACGGGCCGGCGGGTGAGCAGTCCGGTCCGGAGGTCGCCCTCCAGCGCGGCGATGTGCTGCGAGACGGCGGACTGGGTGTACCCGAGCTCCCGTGCGGCCGCCGAGAAGGAGCCCAGCCGTGCGACGGCGACGAAAGTCCGGAGCAGGTGCGGATCCATACGGCTCAGCATGCATCAGTCCTGCTTATCGATACAGCAGGAACAATCGTTGGCGCTGAAGTGGAATCGGTCGCACGATGATCCACATGAGCACCGAACCCACCGCACACGCGGCACACGCGGCACACGCGGCACCCACCGCACCTGTCGCACGGCTCGCCCTCATCGGCGACCGCTCCCCGCACGTGAAGTCCCACACCCGGATCCCGATCCTCCTGGACTCGCTCGCCTCCCGCGACGGGCTCGTCCTGGACGCCTACTGGATCCCCACCGGCGACGCCGGGGCCGAGGCCGCCTCCGGGGCGCTGGCCCGCTTCGACGCCGTCTGGGTGCTGCCCGGGAGCCCGTACGCCAGCGAGGCGGGTGCGCTGGAAGCGATCCGCGTGGCCCGGGAGGAGGGCATTCCCTTCCTCGGGACCTGCGGTGGCTTCCAGCACACCCTGCTGGAGTACGGCCGGAACGTCTGCGGGATCGCGGGCGCCGCGCACGCCGAGAACGACCCCGCGGCCGAGGACCCGCTGATCGCGCCGCTCGCCTGTTCGCTCGTGGGGCACGAGGGCCTCGTACGGGCCGAGCCGGGATCGCTCGCCGAGTCCGCGCTCGGCGCGGAGCGGTCGATGGAGCGCTACCACTGCAACTACGGGCCCTCCCCCCGCCACCTGCCGGCCCTCACCGCGCACGGGCTGCGGCTGTCGGGTCACGACGAGGACGGGCAGGTGCGCATCGCGGAGCTGCCCGGGCACCCCTTCTTCCTCGCCACGCTGTTCCAGCCGGAACTCCACGGGGACGGGGCGAAGCCGCACCCCGTCGTGCGGGCCCTGGCCGCCGCCGCGGTCGCGCACGCTACGGCCGCGGCCGCCGTGGCGCGATAACGCGTCGCGGGACCACCCCGCTGATCGGCTATGCTGTGCATGCACATCGAACGGGTGGTCCGCCACCCTTCGTGGTGGGTGTAGCTCAGTTGGTAGAGCACCTGGTTGTGGTCCAGGTGGCCGCGGGTTCAAGTCCCGTCACTCACCCTTTCGGTCCCGTGGGGTACGAGGTCTTCCTCGTACCCCACGGGCCTTTCCACGTTCCCGGGGATGCACCGGCGATCTCCGGGGGCGCTCGCGGCAGCCGCCCCGGGGACCTGCCGGTCCCCGGAAGGGCGGCTGCCGCGCGCGGCGGGACCGCGTCAGACGGTCTTGATCGCCGGGTCCGAGACGCCCGGGGCACCCGTTTCGACGTGGCCCGCGAAGCGGCGGAGGAAGGCGGGGTCGGCGTCGGAGACGACCTTGACGTCGTACCAGCGGGCCGTGGCACGGAGGTCGACCGTGTGGGAGACCGTCCCGCCGGCCGGGACCTTGAAGGTCTGGGCCGCACCGCCGTAGGCGTTGGTCACCGTGAGGTTGACCGCGGCCGCGCCGGAGTTGGTCAGGGTGAGCGTCAGGTTGCCGGTGGCGGCGACGTGGCGGGCCGTGACCTCGGGGCCGGCCTTCTTCGCCGGGCCCTTCCAGGTTCGCAGGAAGCCGTTGGGGCCCCAGACCGTGAGGTTGATCTGGTTGCCGGTGGAGCCGCTGGTGCTCCAGGTGTCCGACAGGGTCTTGCCCGCCTCGACCGTGTAGGGCCAGGGGCCGTCCGTACGGTTGCCCGAGGTGATGTGGAAGTGGGCGCCGAGGGCGGGACCGCCGGCGAAGGTGAGGGTGAACTTGCCGGTCGAGACCGCCGCCTTGCCGTCCACGTACGGGTTGTAGCCCAGGGCGCGCGTCGGCTTGGAGCCCGCCTCCTGCTTCGGGAGGGTGCCCGTGGCCGGCACGGTCGGCACGTAGTCCGGGTGGCGGTTCTTGTCCGGCGGGACGTAGCCGGCGGTGGAGGGGAGCACGGCCGGGGCGGCGTCCGCCCGGCTGAAGTCGAACGCCGAGGTCAGGTCACCGCACACGGCGCGCCGCCACGGGGAGATGTTGGGCTCGCGCACGCCGAAGCGCTTCTCCATGAAGCGGATCAGGGAGGTGTGGTCGAAGGTCTCCGAACAGACGTACCCGCCCTTGCTCCACGGGGAGACGACGATCATCGGCACGCGCGGGCCGAGCCCGTAGGGGCCGGCCGCGTACCCGCCGCCTCCCGGGTACAGGTCGCCCGAGACGGGCGCCGTGGACAGGCCCCAGGCCGAGGAGGCCGGCGGGTACGGGGGGACCACGTGGTCGAAGAAGCCGTCGTTCTCGTCGTAGGTGATGAACAGGGCCGTCTTCGCCCACACCGCGGGGTTCGCCGTCAGGGCGTCCAGGACCTGCGAGATGTACCAGGCACCGAAGTTCGACGGCCAGTTCGAGTGCTCGCTGAACGCCTCCGGGGCGGTGATCCAGGACACCTGCGGGAGGGTCCCGTTCACCACGTCCGCGCGCAGGCGGTCGAAGTAGCCGTCCCCCGCTTTGGCGTTCGTGCCCGTACGCGCCTTCTCGTACAGGGGGCTGCCGGGCTGGGCGTTGCGGTAGGTGTTGAAGTACAGCAGCGAGTTGTCGCCGTAGTTGCCGCGGAAGGCGTCGTTGATCCAGCCCCAGTGGCCGGCCGCGTTCAGACCGTCGCCTATGTCCTGGTAGATCTTCCAGGAGACCCCGGCGGACTCCAGGCGCTCGGGGTACGTCTTCCAGCCGTAGCCGGCCTCCTGGTTGCCGAGGACCGGGCCGCCGCCCACGCCGTCGTTGCCCGTGTAGCCCGACCACATGTAGTAGCGGTTCGGGTCGGTGGCGCCGATGAAGGAGCAGTGGTAGGCGTCGCAGACCGTGAAGGCGTCGGCGAGCGCGTAGTGGAACGGGATGTCGTCGCGCTTCAGGTACGTCATGGTCGCGGCCGTCTTGGCCGGCACCCACTTGTCGTACTTGCCGTTGTTGTACGCCTGGTGGCCGCCGGCCCAGTCGTGGTTGAGCCCTTCGAGGAACTGCATGCCCAGGTCCTCGACCTGCGGGTTGAAGGGCAGGATGTCCTTCGACCCGTTGGACTGGTGGAAGATCGACTTGCCGTTGTCCTGCAGGACCGGCCTCGGATCGCCGAAGCCCCGGACGCCCTTCATCGCGCCGAAGTAGTGGTCGAAGGAACGGTTCTCCTGCATGAGGACGAGGATGTGCTCGATGTCCTGGATGGTCCCGGTACTGCCCTGCGCCGTGATGGCGGCCGCCCGCGCGATGCTCTCGTTCAGCATCGCGACGGCGGCGGTGCCGCCGGCGATCTGCAGGAACCTGCGGCGATTGAGTTCAGTCATGGAGTGACGACCTCTGGGGGGTGAG
Organism: Streptomyces sp. NPDC003038; assembly: GCF_040611115.1. Classification (NCBI taxonomy): domain Bacteria; kingdom Bacillati; phylum Actinomycetota; class Actinomycetes; order Kitasatosporales; family Streptomycetaceae; genus Streptomyces; species Streptomyces sp. NPDC003038. The sequence continues at coordinate 251,891 of NZ_JBEXNN010000006.1, read as the reverse complement.
GGGAGGAGTCGAGGGGCGCCCCAAGAACAGCGGTCCCGGGGTACCGGACGGAGAGCGGTTCGTGACGGTGCGCCGTACAACCGGAGAACGAAGAGCGCGTGGCGGACGGCCGGGGCAGTCCCCCGGGAGGCTCCCGGCCTCTCTTCGGACCTGTCCTCGGGCATGTCCTCGGGCATGTCCTCGGGCATGCCGGCCTGCTGTCTCAGCGCGCTCTGCGGCCTGCTGCTGCCGCCGCTGGAGAAACGGTACGGGGAACCCCTCGCCGCGCAACAGACCCTGGAGCCCCGCTCGTTGAGGCGGACACCGATCGCGCCGGTGCGGATGCCCAGCGGTACTCGACCACGGGTACGACCCCGCTCCGACGGTGATGCGCCCTCCCCCACCGCTGCCGGCCCGCGCTCCTACTCACCACCCCGGGCACCGATCTGAGCATCCGTACTCAGGCCCGGGAGAACGCGGCTGTCATCATGTGAACATGTTCATTCAGCCGTGTGATCCGCCGCCGCGCGCCGGGATAACCGCCGTCGGCAGCCTGCTTCCCGAGGAGGTGCTGTCCTCGGACGGCCTCCAGCGGAAGGTGGCGCTCACCAGTGGACTGGCGCTGCCTCCGAGGCTGCTGACCCAGGCCACCGGGATCGTCTCCCGCCGCGTCGCGGGCGACGGCGTGTACGCCTCCACCCTCGCCGTGGGCGCCGGACGGCGGGCGCTCGCGGCCGCCGGGCTCAGCCCGCTCGACGTCGACCTGCTGCTGTTCGCCTCCGCCTCCCGCGACATGGTCGAGCCCGCCACGGCGCACATCGTGCAGGCGGAGCTCGGGTCGCGGGCCCACGCACTCGATGTCACCAACGCCTGCAACAGCTTCATCAACGGAATCGACCTCGCCCGGTCCATGATCCTCGCCGGGCGGGCGCGCCGGGCCCTCGTGGTCACCGGCGAGACCCCGAGCCGGGCCGTGCGGACCTCCCCGGCCGACTTCGCGGAGTTCCGCAGCGGCTTCGCCGGCTACACCTTCGGCGACGCGGGAGCCGCCGTCGTCGTGGAGGCGGTGGAGCGGGGCGGGATCCTCGACGTGGACACCGAGACCCACTCCGAGCACTGGGAGGTCGGGGGCATCCCGGGCGGCGGGTCACGGCACCCGCGCGGGGACGCGTACACCTACTTCCGCGGTGACGGACACGAACTGCGCGGCGTCTTCGAGAAGGTGGGCACCGCGGTCATCGACCGGACGCTGCACCGGACCGGGATGGACTGGGACGGCTTCGCCAAGGTGCTCGTGCACCAGGTGACGGTGCCGTACCTGGAGCGGTTCGCGGAGCTGACCGGGGTGCCGACGGAGAAGCTGGTGGTGACGGTGCCCGAGCTCGGCAACATCGCGAGCGCGAGCATCGGCGTACAGCTGGACCGGGTCTTCGGCCAACTGGCGCCGGGGGAACGGGTGCTGTTCGTGGGCCTCGGCGGCGGCATCAGCATCATGACGATGGTCTGGGAGAAGGCGTGAACCGGCGGATGTGGGTGGTCCTGCCCGCCCACCAGGAGGAGGCCCGGCTCGCGGGCACACTGCGGGCCCTCGCCGCCCAGCAGGACCGGGACTTCACGCTGCTGGTCGTCGACAACGCGTCGGCGGATGCCACCGGGGCCATCGCCCGGGAGTTCGCCGCGGCGGCGCCGTTCCCGGTGGAGGTGATCGACGAACCGGAGAAGGGCGTCGGCTCCGCCGTGGACACCGGATTCCGGTACGCGATCGAGCGGGGCGCGGTCCTGCTCGCCCGCACCGACGCCGACTGCCTGCCCCGGCCGGGCTGGACGCGCGCCGCGCGGGCCGCGCTCACGCGGAGCCCCGGGCTGGTGTGCGGGCGGATCACCGCCCGGCGCGACGAGCACGGGCCGCTCGGCCGGGCCGGCTTCGCCGCCCTCGTGGCCCTCGCCGCGCTCTTCGGCCGCCTGCGGCCCCGGCACGCCCGCAGGAACGGCTACCGGGCCCCGTACCGCATGCACGCGGGGAACAACATGGCCATCACCGCCGAGCTGTACCTCGCCGTGGGCGGCATGCCGCGGCGCCCCTCGCCGACCGACCGGCTCTTCCTCAACGCCGTACGCCGCCACACCGACCGGATCACCCACTGCCGGGAGATGGTCGTGGAGAACTCGACGCGACGACTGCGGGCGTACGGGATCACGGGCACCGCCCGCTGGTACCTCGACCAGGGCAGCGGTGCGAAGGGGGCTGATCCGCGCTGATGCTCGACCGCCTCGACCACGCGCTGCGCAGCCGCCCCGAGCGGCCCGCCGTCCTCACCACGACCCGTACCGGCGCGACCCGGGTCCGCGCCACCCGCGGCGAACTCGCCGAACTGGCCGACGCCTTCGCCGCCGCCCTGCACGCGCGCGGGCTGCGCGCCGGTGACACCGTCGGTGTCGCCGTACGGCCCGGGCCGCGGGCCCTCGCCGTCCTGCTCGCGCTGTGGCGGCTCGGGCTGCGCGGGGCGGTGCTCGACCCCGGCGCGGGTCCCGACGTGCTGCGCGCCCGCCTCGCCCTGGCCCGGCCCTCCCTCGTCCTCGCCGACGCGGCCGCGCAGGCGGTGGCCGGCTGGGCCCGGCCGCTGGCGCGCCGGGCCGGGCTGGCGCTGCCGGACCTGGCCGGGCTGGGTCCGGTGGCCACCGTCGGGCGCCGGCTGCCGGGCTGCGCGCCCTCGCTGGACCCGGCCGCGCCGCGGCAGGGCGTCCCCGTGCACGGTGACGCGGACGGCGACGCGGTGATCGTCTTCACCTCCGGGACCACCTCCCGGCCCCGGGCCGTGGTCCACACCCGGGCCGGCCTGGCCGCCGGGATGGCCACGGTCGCCTCCCTCTTCGACGCGCGGCCCGATCAGCCGGTCCTCGGCGGCACCTTCTTCGTCCTCGTCCCCTCGCTCACGGGCGGCGCCCCGGTGGCCCTCCCGGCCCGCAACCCGCGGGTCCTGTCCCGGCAGTTGCACCGGCTGCGTCCCCAGGACACCTATCTGACCCCGCCCCAGCTGCGGGACGCCCTCGGCGCGGGAGCGCGCTTCCACGGGCGGGTGTGGACGGGCTCGGCGCCCGCCGACGCCGGGCTGCTGGAACGGGTGCGCGCCGCGGGCGCCGAGCAGGCGTGGGGGGTGTACGCGCTCACCGAGCTGTTCCCGGCCGCCGCGGTGGAGGCCCGCGAGAAGGCCGCCTTCGAAGGCACCGGGGACCTGGTCGGAGCCCCGCTGCCGGGCGTCGTCGCCAAGCCCGACGCGGACGGGGAGCTGCTGCTCGCCGGAGCCGCGGCCCGCCACCGCTACCTCGGGGAGGAACCCGACCCGTGGGTGCGTACGGGCGACCGTGCGCGTCTGGACGGAGCGGGCCGGATCGTCCTCGAAGGCCGGTGCAAGGACATGGTGCTGCGGCGGGCGGAGAACATCTACCCGGGTCTGTACGAGCCCGCGCTGCAGGTTCCGGGCGTGGAGCTGGCCCTGCTCGTCGGAGTTCCGGCGGGCGACGGTGACGAACGGCTCGTGGCCGTCGTTCAGCCGCGGCGCGGCGCCGGCGAACCGGCCCTGCGCGCCGCCCTGTCGGGGCCGATCCGGCGGATGGGCACGGCCCGGCCCGACGCGCTGGTGTTCGCGGACATCCCGCTGTCGGGCCGGTCCCGCAAGCCGGACCGGGCGGCGGCGGCCGCCTTGGCGGCGCGGCGCCTCGGGGTACGGGTATGACGGGCGCGGGCTGCCGCGCCCGTATCCGCCCCGTCTCCCGGACCACCGTGCGGGACGCGTCCAGAACCCCGCCACCGGGCCGGCGCCGCCGGTCCGCCGACTTCACGGAGGTGCGCGCGTGACGCGTCCCGACCCCGCCCACCGACGGGCCCGCCGCCGGGACCGCCTGGTCTACCTGCGCAGCCATCCCCTGCTGTTCGGGCTGCTCGCCGCCACGCGGGGCAGGCCCGTGCGCAGACTCGGCCGGACCCTGCTCGTACACGACGCGGACGCCTACCGGGAGGCCCTGACCCGACTGCCGCTGGACCGGACGGCGGCGGGTACCACGGGCGCCGCGGCGCGCACCGCGCTCTCCGGTGGCACGGGGGCCGGGCGACGCGAGCCCGGCCTGATCGGCACGACACCTCCCGGGGGCGCCGGGGTGCTGTTCGACCAGGAGGGCGGCGGCCACCGGGCGGACCGGCGCGGCCTCGCGGACGGGCTCGGCTCGGCCGGGGTGGAGCAACTGCGGGCGGTGTGGCAGCCGTTGCTCGTCCGCCGGCTGGCGCCGCTCGGGCGGGGCGCCGAGGTGGACCTCGTGCAGCTCGCCCGGGAGCTGGCCGGTTCGGTGGTGTGCGCGCTGCTGGACTCCGCCGCCGATCCACTGGCCGTCGCGGACGCCGCCGCCGAGGCCGCGGCCGCGTCCGTCCGCAGCCATCTGCCCGGCCCGCGCCGCCCGCGCGCGGAGGCCGCCGCCGCACGGGCCGCCGACCGGCTCCGGCGGCTGCTGGGCAGCCCCGGCACGGCTGCCGCGGGCACGGCCTACGCAGGTACGGGCGAGGCGGGCACGGTCGACGCCTTGGCCGCGATGGTGGCGGTGGCCGCCGTCAACACCACCGTCGCCGCGCTGCCCCGGGCCGTGGCGTGGTGCGCCGACGCCGGCCTGTGGGACCAGGCCGCCGACGAAGAGCTGCGCCCGGCGCTGGCCGACGAGCTGCTGCGGGTCACCGCGGCCTCCCCGCTGCTGCCGCGGGTGGCCGCCGCTGACGGCGCCGTCGGCGGCTGTCCGGTGCGCGGCGGCGACCGGCTGCTGCTGGTGGCGCGGCACGCGGCCGAGGCACACCGGCGCGACCCCGACGCCCGCCGCCCGGCCGGCCCTGCCACGGCCCACCTGGTGTTCGGCGCCGGCCCGCACGTCTGTCCGGGGGCGCGGCTGGCCCGCGTACAGCTCGCCGACGTGCTGGGGGCGCTGGCCCCGCACCGGCCGGTGGTGACGCGGGCGCGCGTGGACCGCGGGGCCGCCCTGCCAGGCTGGCGCTGCCTGACGGTGAGGGCCGGCGCGTGACGGCCCGTACGGACCGTACGGACCGGCCGCGGATCGTCGTCACGGGGGCGAGCGGCTTCTGCGGCGGGCACGTGGCCCGCGCGGCCGCCGCCGGCGGGGCGGAGGTGGTGTGCGTGGGCCGCAGGCCCGGCCCCGCCGGAGAACACCGCTTCTGGGACGCCGCCCACGGTGAACCGGACCTCTCCGGCGCCGACCTCGTGGTGCACTGCGCGGCGGCGGTCGGCGATCCGGCGCCCGGCTCGGCGGCCGAGGCACAGATGCGCGCGGTCAATGTCGACGGCGCCGCCCGGCTGCTCGACGCCGCGGGCGGCCGGCCCGTGGTGTGGGTGAGCAGCGCCAGCGTCTACGATCCGCGCCGCAGCCGCGGGCTGATCGGCGAGGACCATCCGCGCACCGGGCAACTGAACGCCTACGGCCGTACCAAGGCGGCGGGCGAGGCCCTCGCCCTGGCCGCGGGCGCGGTGGTGCTGCGGCCGCGGGCCGTCTACGGCCCCGGCGACACCCAGCTGCTGCCCCGGCTGCTCTCCCGGGTACGGGCCGGGACCCTGGCGCTGCCGGGGCCGGACGTGCGGCTGAGCCTGACGGCGGTGGAGAACCTCGCCGACGCCGCTCTCGCGGCGGCCGGCTGGGCGCCGGGCGCGTACAACGTGGCCGACGCGGAGCCGTACGCCCGTGACGCCGCCGTACGGGAGGTCCTGCGGGCACACGGTGTCACCGCCCGCATTCGCCACCTGCCCCTGCCGGTGGCCCGTACGGCCGCCCGGGCGGCCGAGACCCTCGCCCGCCTCACCGGCGCCGAACCGGCCCTCAGCCGCTACGCGGTGGACCAGCTGGCCCACTCGGTGGTGCTGGACCTGAGCCGGGCCCGAGGCCAGGGCTGGGTCCCGCGCCGGACTCTGGCGGACTACACGGCCTCGGTGGTCCCGGCGGGCCAGGTCACCTGAACAGCGTGCCGGGCTTACCGGGAGGGAGGCCCTGCGGCGGCGTGGCCGGGCGGCGGCCGGAGGCGGACGCGCCGGCCAGGCGCATCGGTCACGAGCGTGCTGGACACGCGTGACCGATACCCGCGGCCGGCGCCGGTGGCAGGGGGTCAGCCGTAGGCAGGGGTCGCCGGGGCCGCCGGGGCCTCCGTCTTGGCGATGAGCAGGTCGAGAAGCGCGAGCAGCGAGCTGCGGACGTCCTCACGGGAGCGGGCGTCGAGCATGAGGACGGGCGTGTTCGGGTCACGCAGGTGCAGCGCCGCTCCGATCTCCTCCGCCGTGTACGGCTGTTCGCCGTTGAAGCAGTTCGCACCCACCACGAAGGGCAGGCCCCGGCTCTCGAAGAAGTCGACGGCCGGGAAACTGCGGTCGAGGCGTCGTGTGTCGACCAGCACGATCGCCCCCAGAGCCCCGTTCAGCAGGTCGTCCCACATGAACCAGAAGCGTTCCTGGCCGGGCGTGCCGAACAGGTAGAGGACGACTCCGGCGTCGGTGAGGGTGATCCGCCCGAAGTCCATCGCGACGGTGGTGAGCGTCTTGGACTCGATGCCGTCGAGGTCGTCGACGCCGACACCCGCGGCCGTCAGCCGCTCCTCCGTACGCAGGGGCTCGATCTCGGAGATCGTCTCCACCAGGGTCGTCTTGCCGACTCCGAATCCCCCGGCGATGAGGATCTTGAGGGGGGCCGCTTCCTGCGGGGCAGGAGTGTCATATCCGGGCAAGGTTGTCCCTGATTCTCATGAGCAGGTGGACATTGGTGGTCTCGGCCCCTTCCAGGGGCGGCCGGTGGTGGATCAGCCCTCGGTCGGCGAGTTCGCCGAGCAGAAGCGTCATCGGGGTGAGGCGGATGTGCATCCGCGCCGCTATCTCGGCGACCGCCCGGCCGCCCGGTTCCCCGCTCATGGCGAGGATGGCCTGCCACTCGCTGGGCAGGCCGCCCCAGGCGTCCTCGGCGACCGCCGCCGTGATCGTGGTGTCCATGGTGAGGACGGTGTGCGGAGCGGCCGTACGCCCGTCGGTCAGGGCGTACAGCCGCGTCCTGCGGCGGCGTACCGGCTGTGCCTCGTCGTCCGGCATTACGAGGTCGGCAGTTGGGCGCGCTCGGGGGTGCTCAGCCACTCACCGAGCGCCTGGGCGGTCCGCACGGCCTCGCCGCCGAGCTCGCCGAGGCGCGCCTTGCGGGAGGTCACCACGATGAGCGTGCTTCCCTCCCCGCACCCGACGATGCAGAGGTACCGGTCGTCCATCTCGACCAGCTGGCGGATGACCCGGCCGCCGTCGACCTCCCGGGATATCGCCTTCATCGTGGCCGCGATGCCGGAGGCCGCGGCGGCCATGCGCTCCGCCTGGGGCTGGTCGAGGAGGTAGGCACTGAGCTTGATGCCGTCGTTGGACAGGAGCACCGCGCCCTGGATGCCGGCGATCCTGCTCAGGTTGTTGTCGAGGACGCTGTAGATCACGCTGTTGGATGCCGCAGCGTTGGATGTCGCACTGCTGGATGTCGTAGTCATGGCTGATCCTGTCGGAGCTCTTCTTCCACTGTCTGGGTCCCCTGCTCGTAGTCCGCCCAGGCGTCGGCCACCTCTTCGGGTGTCGACTCGTCCTGGACGACGACTGTTTCCGGTACGCGTGGCGCGCGGAGCTGCTCGGCGATGTGGGTCTGCGGGACGCGCTCGGGCAGGGCCGGCCGCCCGCCGCCGCCCACTGCCGCCGGCCGAGTCGCCGGCGGGGTGTCCACCGGGCGCGCGGGCGTCCGTTCGTGAATCCGTTCGGGCGTCCGTTCGTGCGTCCGCTCCGGCGTCCGGCGGCTCGGCAGCCCGTCGCCCGTGTGCAGGACCAGCTCGGGCTTGCGCTCTTTGGAAAGGCGCTCTTCGGGCTTGCGCTCTTCGGCACGGCGCGGTGCGGGGAGGGGCGTCGCCTCCTCCTCGGTCTGCACCAGCAGTTCCCGGGGCAGGATCACCACGGCCGACGTCCCTCCGTACACGGAGCGGCGCAGGGTGACCGTGGCCTGGAGCTGGTCGGCGAGGTGGCCGACGACGAAGAGTCCCAGCCGGTGCGCGTTCTGCGCGAGGACGGAGAACGGCGGAGCGGAGTGCAGGCGCCCGTTCATCTCCTCGTAGCTCGCGGGGGTCACCCGCGGTCCACGGTCCTCGATCTCGACCGACAGCCCGTCCGCCACCATTTCGGCGCGGATGACCACCTTCGACCTCGGCGGGGAGAACCGGGTGGCGTTGTCCAGCAGTTCCGCCAGCAGGTGGCTGATCTGGCTGACCACGCGCGGTTCCACGCTCGCCTCGTCCAGGGCCTGCCGCTCGATGCGCCGGAAGTCCTCGACCTCGGCGGCGGCTTCGCGCAGCAGGTCGGCGACCCGCATGGGCTCGGTGTGCGGGTCGGGAACCTCACCGCCGGACAGGATGAGCAGGTTCTCGATCTGCCGCCGCATCCCCACCGTCAACTGGTCGGACCGCATCAACTGGGCGAGCAGCGCTTCGTCGTGGCCGAAGGTGTCCTGGAGGTCTTCGGTCAGGCTCAACTGCCGGCTGACGAGGTTTCCGGTGCGCGAGGCGATGCCCGCGGCGAACATGCCGAAGCCGTGGCGCTCGTCCGCGAGCTGCCTGTGCCCGTCGACGGACACGGCGACGACCCGCGCGAACGCGTCGCTGATGCGTCCGACCTCGTCCTGGTCCCCGCTCACCACCGGCAGCACCCCGGCGTCGACGGGCTTCCCGCGCTGGAGCCGGGCCACGACGGCGGGCAGCGTGTCCTCGGCCACGGTCACCGTGCGTTCGTGCAGCGCGCGCAGGCGGCGCAGCACCGAGCGGGTGGTGAGCACGACGACGACCACGACGATCAGCAGCGCGCCGCCGCTTCCCGCGATCAGCCAGGCGACCTCGGTCTCCAACTCCGCGGCCTTGGCGTCGCCGCGTTGGAGCACGCCCCGCGACCGCTCGACATTGAGCGTGCTCAGCTGGGCCGCGAACTTCTCGTGCGCGGCCCGCCAGCCGCCGACCTCGGCGGGCAGCTTGACGCCGGACTCGATGTCCTTGTGGTCGGAGACGATCGCGTTCTCGATGCGGGTCTTCGCCTGCCACTCGGGCGAGGCGGCCATCCGCTCGTAGAACTCCCTTTCCCGCGCGGGCAGATACGGCACGATCCACGTGTCGTACAGGTACCGGTGGGCCCCGACCGCGCTGATGAACTCGTCGAACCCCGAGGAGGTCAGTTCCCTGGACGGCCCGGCCAGCGCGAGGACCGTGTCCTCGCGCGCCACCATCTCGGACGCCGACAGCATGGCGACGACCGGCCGGCTCTCCTGGGTGAGCTCGGCGTCCTCCGCGTGGCTGAACTCCTCCTGGTACACGCGAATCACCTCGTCGATCACGCCGCTGTAGTAGCCGGTCGTGCTTTCGGGGCTTCCGCTGCGGGCGTCCGCGCGCTCGCGGTGGGCGGCCAGGTCGCCGAGGCGGCGGTTCACCTCCACGAGGTGGCGGTCCACTTGCGCGGTTCCCGCCGGACCGGTGGCCAGCCGGCGGAACTCGGCCACGGCCCCGTCCGTGGCAGCGCGCCGGTTGTGCAGGTCGTTGTCGGACCCGGAAGCACCCGACCAGCGTGCGGCGGTCGCCGCCCGCTCGGCCTGCATGTCGGTCATGAGCGTGTAGAGGGGCGGGCCGAGCCGCTCACCGGCGGCCACGTCGGCCCGCAGGTGCTGCGACTGCGCCAGCAACCGCTCGGCGGTCACCGCCACTTGGGCGCCCATCGCCACGGTGGGGACCACCGCCAGCCAGATGAGCAGCGTACGCAGGCGCACCGTACGCCGTCGACGGGTCGTCGACTGCCCTGGTGCACCTTCGGGTTCTATGGGAGACATCAGTCCTCGGGAGCGGGAGGAAGGCGGGGACGGGCCAACAGCCGGGACGGGTACGACCTGGGAGGGGTCGGGGGAACAACCGCTCCGGCTTCGGCGGGATGTGAGGGTGCCGATCATAACCAGCCACACCGAAGAAGCGGATAGGTGTCTTCCGCATGCCGAACGTGGTATCGGCGGCACAGTCTCGCAGGCCGGAGACCGTATCGGAACCCAACCGCGACATCCCTGACACCCTGCCGGTCACGGGCCCTTCACCGAGAGCGTCCGCACTTCCGGCGCCAAACCCAGCCCCGGAGCCAAACTCAGCCCCGCCGGCGTTTGAGGCGCGGGTCCGGGCGGAGCCCGGTGCCCGGCGGAGCCGGGTTTTCCTGCGGCCGCCCCCCGCCCAGCCCCTGCCGCAGCCGCAGCCGCAGGCGGGACGGTATCCCGGACCGACCGGGAAGATCGCTTCCGCCAGCCCGCGGGCCGCCGCTCCGTACCAGCGCGGCCGCACCTCCGGCGCCTACGGCGCCTCGACGGGGGTCAGCCGCAAGGAGATCGAGTTGATGCAGTAGCGCTGGTCCGTGGGGGTGGGGTACCCCTCGCCCTCGAAGACGTGGCCCAGATGCGAGCCGCACTTCGCGCACCGCACCTCGGTGCGGATCATGCCGTGCGAGGTGTCCGCGATCAGCTCGACCGCCTCGCTGTCCTTCGGGTCGTAGAAGGACGGCCAGCCGCAGTGCGACTCGAACTTCTCCGACGAGCGGAACAGCTCGGCCCCGCAGCCGCGGCAGGAGTAGACACCCTCCGTCTTGCTGTCGGTGTACTCACCCCGGAAGGCCGGCTCGGTGCCCGCGAGGCGCAGCACCTGGTATTCGGACGGCGTCAGCTCTGCCTGCCACTGCTCGTCCGTCTTCTCGACCTCGTACGCCATGACGTCCCGCTCCCTATTAGTTCGCCTCAGTTCGCCAGGCGGGCGAGGATGGCCGGACCGAGGTCCGTGACGTCGCCCGCACCCATGGTGAGAACGAGATCGCCGGGCTTGGCCATTCCCGCGATGACCTCGGCGACTGCGTCCTTGTCGTGCTCGGCGGCGACGTCGGCGCCCGTCGCGCGGGCGGCCGCGATGATGATCTCGCTGGTGACGCCCGGGAGCGGGTCCTCGCGGGCCGGGTAGATGTCCAGGACCACAGAGGCGTCGGCGAGGGCCAGTGACTGGCCCATCTCCTTGCCGAGCTCCTGCGTGCGCGAGAAGAGGTGCGGCTGGAAGACGACCAGGATGCGGGAGTCCCCGGCGGCCCCGCGGATGGCCTCCAGGTCGGCGGTCATCTCCGTGGGGTGGTGCGCGTAGGAGTCGATGACCTGGACGCCGGCCGCCTCGCCCTTGAGCTGGAGGCGGCGCTTGACGCCGGTGTACTTGCCGAGCGCGGAGGCCAGGTTGTGCGCCGGGATGCCGAGCGCGACGCCGGCGGCGAGGGCCGCGACCGCGTTGTGCGCGTAGTGGCGGCCGGGGACGGAGACGGTGAAGGTGAGCATCCGGCCACCGATGAGGACGGTGACCTCGCTGGTCAGGCCGCGTGGGGTGATCTTGGTGATCCGTACGTCGGCGCCGTCCTCCTCACCGTACGTGACGACCGTGAGGCCGGCGTTGCCCGCGACCCGGGCGGCGATCTCGGCGGCGCCGGCCTGGCTGTGGGCGACCACGAGGGTGCCGCCGGGCACGATCTTGGAGACGAAGGTCTCGAAGGACTCGTAGATCTCCTCCATCGACGCGTAGTTCGCGTGGTGGTCGAGCTCCGCGTTGAGGATGATCGCGACCTGCGGGCTGTACTTGTGGAAGCTGCGGTCGCTCTCGTCCGCCTCGGCGACGAAGATGTCGCCCTCGCCGTGGTGGGCGTTGGAACCGGGGGCGTCCAGGTCGCCGCCGATGGCGTAGGAGGGGTCCAGTCCCAGGGCCGACAGGGAGACCGCCAGCATGGAGGTGGTGGTGGTCTTGCCGTGCGTACCGGCGACGGCGATGGGCCGCAGGCCCTCCATCAGGCCGGCGAGGGCGTCGGAGCGGTGCACGACGGGAATCCCGAGCTCGGCGGCGCGGGCCAGCTCCGGGTTGTCGGCGCGGATCGCGCTGGAGACGACCACGCAGGTGGCGTCGGCGGCGAGGTGGCCGGCGGCGTGCCCGATGTGGACCGTGGCGCCGTGGGCGCGCAGCGCCTGGGCGGTCTCGGAGTCACGGGCGTCGCTGCCGGCCACCCGCGCGCCGCGCTGGGCGAGGATCTTCGCGATGCCGGACATGCCGGCGCCGCCGATGCCGATGAAGTGGGGCCGTTCCATGGCGGTCGGCAGGCCGGGCTTCATTCAGGTCGCTCCAGAGTCGATTGCTGTGCGGTGAGCTTGCGCTCTGACCGCCCCAGCCTATTCGTTGTGGGCGAAGAGCTTGAGCACCGGAACGCCGACCTTGTGCCGTGCGCGCGACGCCCAGTCGCGGTGGAAGAACTCCTCCACGAAGTGCGGGGCGGTCAGGACGATCACCTCGTCGGCGCCGGTCTCGTCCACGACGGCCTTGAGATGGTCGAGCGGGTGCTTCTCCACGATCTGCCCGACGGCCTTGGCGCCCTTCTTGCGCAGGGCCTCCAGCGAGTGTGCGAGGGCTTGCTCGGCGGGGCCGCGGGCGGCGGGGCCCTCCGGTTCGTCGGCCTCGCGAATGGCCTCGGGGAGCTCTCCAAGCGCTACGTCGTCGATGGCGCGCAGCAGTCGGTCCTGGTCGCCCCTGGGTTGCATGAGGACGATGAAGGAGACCGGGTCGTCTCCGTGCAGGGTGGTGACGAAGTCCACGTCCACCGTGGTCAGCGGCTGCTCGATCATCAATACGCTCGTGAACACGGACGCCCTCTCCTTCATGGGCCGAGGTCGGCTGGCCGACCCCTGCGGAAACCATCCTGCCCCGCTGTCGCACGGGGCTTGCGCAGGTATATGTGCCCAGCGGAAGCTAAGCGGAACGAGAAATTCCGCCCCTTGTCAGATCCGACGGTAGCTCGTGAAGAGGAAGCCGGCCTCCTCCAGTACGCAAGCAGGCGCCAGCCGGTGCGGAACCGCGACCGAGGGGCCGCCGGAGATCCGCTGGGCGTCGCCCGCGGTGAGCATCGGCGAGATCGTCAGGCACAGCTCGTCCAGCACGTCGGCGGCCACGAACTGGCCCAGCAGCCGGGGCCCGCCCTCGGTCAGCTGGCGGCGCAGCCCCCGCTCGGCCAGCTCGCGCACCGCGCGGGCCGGGTCCACGGCCGCCCCGTCGCCCGCCACCACGATCTCGGCCCCGGCCCTGGCGGCCGCGGCCACCCGGTCGGCCGGCGCGGCGGCCCCGGTGACCACCAGGGTGGGCACCAGGGGCGAGGTGAACAGGGGCAGAGAGAAGTCCAGGTCGAGGCCGGCGGTGACCACCGCGATGGCGGGGGCGGGCCCCTGCCCCGCGGCCTCACGGCGGGCCGCGAAGGCCTCCCGGGCGCGGGCCGGGCGGTAGCCCTCCTGGCGAACCGTTTCCGCGCCGACGACCACCACATCGGCCAACGCCCGCAGGGTGCCGAAGATCCGCATGTCCGTCGCGCCGGAGATGGGCTGCGAGCGCCCGTCGTGCTGGGCGGCGCCGTCCAGGGTGGAGACCATGTTCGCCCGCAGCCAGTGGGCGCCGCCGGGGAGCGCGGGGTACGCGTACGCCTCCGCGAGCTCGTCCAGCGACCACTCGCGGTCGTCCTGGTCCTGGCGCGGGGCTGATGTCTGATCGGTCACAGGGAACAGGCGTCGCATCGGTGCAGTGTGCCACGCCCCGTAGAGTTAAGAGCTGTGTCAACATCACTCTCCACCTCCGGCTCCGCCCCAGGTTCCGCCCCTGACCGGCCCTGGTCGGCCGACGCGGGCCCGCAGGCGCTGTGCGCCCGTGAGCCGCGGGTGCCCGCCGAACGGCTGGTGGCGGAGATGGTGCCGCCGCCGCGCTTCGACTCGGTCCGCTTCGACACGTACAACCCGGACCCGGCCCAGCCCAGCCAGGCCGAGGCCGTCACCGTGCTGAGCGGTTTCGCCGCCGGGCTCGGCGGCGCGCACGCGACCGGCGCCGGCAAGCGGCGATGGTTCTCCAGGACCCCGAAGAACACGGCCCCCACGGGCCCGCGCGGGGTCTACCTCGACGGCGGCTACGGCGTCGGCAAGACCCACCTGCTCGCCTCCCTGTGGCACGCCACCCCGGCCGAGCCCGCGCTCAAGGCCTTCGGCACCTTCGTGGAGCTGACCAACCTGGTCGGCGCGCTGGGCTTCCAGCAGACCGTGCAGACCCTGGGCGGGCACCGGCTGCTGTGCATCGACGAATTCGAACTGGACGACCCGGGCGACACCGTCCTGGTCTCCAGCCTGCTCAGCCGCCTCGTCGAGCAGGGCGTGGCACTGGCCGCCACCTCCAACACCCTGCCCGGCAAGCTCGGTGAGGGCCGCTTCGCCGCCGCCGACTTCCTGCGGGAGATCCAGGGGCTGTCGGCGCACTTCCGGCCGCTGCGGATCGACGGCCAGGACTACCGGCACCGCGGCCTGCCGGAGGCGCCGGCGCCGTTCTCCGACGAGCAGGTCGCCAAGGCCGCGTACGCGACCCCGGGCGCGAGCCTGGACGACTTCCCCGGCCTGCTGGACCACCTGGCCCGGGTGCACCCGAGCCGCTACGGCGCGCTGACCGACGGGATATCGGCGGTCTGCCTGACCGATGTCGGCCCGGTGCCGGACCAGTCGACGGCGCTACGGCTGGTGGTACTGGCCGACCGGCTGTACGACCGCGAGATCCCGGTCCTGGCCTCCGGGAGCGCCTTCGACCGGCTCTTCAGTGAAGACATGCTCAACGGCGGGTACCGGAAGAAGTACTTCCGCGCCATATCGCGGCTCACCGCGCTGGCACGCGACGCGAAGCCCCTGGTCTCCCAGTAGGTTTGGCAGCGCCGGGCTCCTTGCTCGCGCCCGGTCGTTTCCACTTCTGCGAAGGGATCCACCATGGCCGCCACACGCAACGCACATGCCGTCTGGGAAGGCGATCTGCTCCAGGGCAAGGGCGTCGTCACCCTCGACTCGTCCGACCTCGGCAGCTACCCCGTCTCCTGGCCCGCGCGGACCGACGAGGTGGCGAACGGGCGGACCAGCCCGGAGGAGCTCATCGCCGCCGCGCACTCCAGCTGCTTCAACATGGCCTTCTCGAACATCCTGGCGAAGGCAGGCAACCCGCCGGCCAAGCTGACCACCTCCGCCGCCGTCACCTTCGTGCCCGGCCAGGGCATCACCGGCATCCACCTCACCACCGAGGGTGACGTGCCGGGCATGGACGACGACGCCTTCGCCGCCGCGGCCGAGGACGCCAAGAAGAACTGCCCGGTCAGCCAGGCCCTGACGGGAACGACGATCACGCTGAGCGCCAAGCTCGTCTGACCGTCCTTCGTCCGGCCCCCGTCCGGCCTCTGCCGTCCGGCCTGCGGCCCGCGTTCCGGGCCTTCCGGGGGCCGGCCGCACCGGCGGTCGCGCACCCCGCCGGACGCCCCGGCGGGGTGTGCGGCTCAACTCCGCCGCCGTGGTCGGCCCCCGGCATGCCACGCCCCGAGCGGCGGGCCGCGCCCCCGTCGGAGTGCGCAACCGGACCGCGTACGGACACCCGGTGGTGTGACGGCCGGGCGGGCCCGCCCGCGCCGACGCCCCGGGGGCGGACACCCGTGGTACCACGAGCCGGTCACGCTCCAGTCGCGCCGCCGGGAGTCGCCGATGTCCCTCACCCGACGCAGCCTGCTCGCCGCCGGGGGGATCGCCTTCAGCGGGGCGCTCGGCGCGCTCTTCACCGGTCCCGTCGGCGCTGCCCGGGGGGCGACGGCCCGGGGGTACGGGCCGCTCGTGCCCGATCCGCGCGGACTGCTCGACCTGCCGGCGGGGTTCTCGTACCGGGTCCTCTCGCGCGCCGGCGAGCCCCTGCGCTCCGGGGAGGGGACCGTTCCGGCCAACTGCGACGGCATGGCCGCCTTCGACGCCGGCGGCGGTGGCCGGGTACGGCTGGTCCGCAACCACGAGAACCACACCACCGCGGCGCTGCGCGTCCCCGCCGTCACCGGACTGACGTACGACCCCCAGGCGCTCGGCGGCTGCACGGTCCTCGACCTCGATCCGGCCGGCCGCGTCACCGGCGAGCGCGTCGCCCTGGCGGGCACCGCCGTCAACTGCGCGGGCGGCCGGACCCCCTGGAACACCTGGCTGACCTGCGAGGAGACCGAGGAACGGGCGGGCACCTCCGGCTACACGCTGGACCACGGCTACGTCTTCGAGGTGCACCCCGCCGATCCGCGCCGCTGCGGCGCGGTCCCGCTCACCGCGATGGGCCGCTTCGCACACGAGGCCGTCGCCGTGGACCCGTACCGCGGGGTGGTCTACGAGACCGAGGACGCCTTCGTCGCGCCCTTCGGGCTCTTCTACCGGTTCCTGCCCGCGCGACCGCTTGCGGGACCCGGCTCGCTACGGGCCGGAGGCGCCCTGGAGGCCCTGCGCGTACCGGGTCTGGCGGACCTGGCGGCGGTGGACGAGCCCGGGGCGGAACTCCCGGTGGAGTGGGTGCCTGTACCGGATCCCTCGGCGGCCCGGACCCCGATCCGCCTCCAGGACTTCGGACCCGGCGGGATCACCCACGCGCAGAAGCTGGAGGGCTGCTACTGGGGCGGCTCGGGCGTCCACTTCGTCTCAAGCTACGCCCGCGGCCGGGAGGGCGCGGCCGCGGACCACTACGGGCAGGTGTGGTTCTACGACCCGCGGCGGGCGCGGCTCCGGCTGGAGGTGGTCTTCGGCCCGGCCACGGACGTCCGGCTGCCGGGCGAGTCCCCCGACAACATCTGCCTCGCCCCGGACGGCGGGCTGATGGTCTGCGAGGACGGCGGTGGCGCGCAGTACGTTCTCGGCGTGACGGTGGGCGGCGAGGTGTACCCGGTGGCGCGCAACGCGCAGGACACCGGCCGGCCGGGGGCGCCGGAGTGGGGCGAGTTCGCGGGAGTCACCTTCTCGCCCGACGGGCAGACGATGTACGTCAACGCCTATGCCCCGGGGACGACGTTCGCGGTGACCGGGCCCTGGCACTGACCTCGGGCCCGGGCGCGGGTGCGGATGCGGATGCGGATGCGGGTGCGGGCGTGTGACGGTCCACGGAATCGATGGGATTGGGGTGGACAGCGGTGGCGAAGGAACGCAGCGGGAAGCAGGACAAGGCCGGCCCGGAGCCCGGCGCGAAGCCCAGGGCGGGCCGGAAGGCCGCCGCCGGGCCGCAGGCCGAGCGGGGGGCCGCCGCCGGGCCGCAGGCCGAGCAGGAAGGGGCGGTGCGGGCGGCGCTGCGGGTGCCCACCGGCGAGCGCGTCGACCTCGGCGGCTTCGATCCCGCCGCGATTCCCGTCGGCCCCGCGGACAAGGCGGCCGGGCTGGCGGCCACCGCCCGGATGGCCGAGCAGCTCGGCTCCCTCCAGGAGCGGCTCTTCGCGGCGAGCACCGCCGGTGACCGCCGCCGCCTCCTGCTCGTCCTCCAGGGCATGGACACCAGCGGGAAGGGCGGCACCGTCAAGCACGTGATCGGCCAGTTCAACCCCTCCGGCTGCCGTATCAAGGGCTTCAAGTCACCCACGCCCGAGGAGCTGAACCACCCGTTCCTCTGGCGCATCACGAAGGCCCTCCCCCAGCCGGGCGAGATCGGCATCTTCGACCGTTCGCACTACGAGGACGTCCTCATCGCCCGCGTCCGCGCGCTGGTGCCCCGCAGTCGGCTCAGCCGCCGCTACGCCGAGATCAACCGCTTCGAGAAGTCCCTCGCCGACGACGGCGCGACCGTGGTGAAGGTCTTCCTCCACATCAGCTACGAGGAGCAGCGCAAGCGGCTGCTGGAGCGGCTCGACAACCCCGACAAGCACTGGAAGTTCAGCCCGGGCGACATCGAGGAGCGCTCCGCGTGGCCCGCGTACCAGGAGGCGTACGAGGTGGCGCTGGAGCGCTGCTCCACCGACGCCGCGCCGTGGTTCGTCGTCCCCTCGGACCGCAAGTGGTACCGCAACTGGGCGATCAGCAAGCTGCTGCTGGAACACCTGGAGGAGATCGGTCCGCAGTACCCGAAGGGTGACTTCGATGTCGAGGAGTGCCGTAGACGCCTACTTGTCACATAGTCATATATTTTGCGTACGTGACCATTTCTGTGCGTAAAGTGACGGCCGCAGCCGCTCTCAGTGCCGCCCTCGCAGGATGCGGAGGCGGCACCGGCACGTCGAACGCCGGCCGCGAAGCCCGCCTGAGCACCCCCGTGGCCTCCTCCGCCCCGTCCGCCGCCCCCCAGGCCGGCGCGCCCGCCAAGGCCCCGACCATGGCACCCGGACCCAACGGCCTGACCCCGGTCTTCGAGCGGGCGCGGCAGCGCAACGACAAGACCGTCGCGCTGACCTTCGACGCCGACATGACCTCCGACCAGGGACCGCGCGCCGCGAGCGGCGAACGCTTCGACAACCCCGAGCTGATCGCGACCCTGCGCGCCCTCCAGGTGCCCTCGACGATCTTCATGACGGGCCGCTGGGCCGAGGAGTATCCGGACCAGGCGAAGTCCATCGGCACCGACCCCAACTTCGAGATCGCGAACCACTCCTACAGCCACCACGCCTTCACGTCCCCCTGCTACGGGCTGCCCGCGCTCGACTCCGCCGCGGCCCGGGCCGACGTGGACCGGGCCTTCGCCGCCTTCCACAAGGCGGGCGCCGTCAACACCGTCCCGTACTTCCGCTTCCCCGGCGGCTGCTACGACGACCAGGCGCTGCGGGCCCTGTCCGCGGCCAAGGTCACGGCCGTCCAGTGGGACGTGGTCAGCGGTGACGCCTTCGCGACGGACCCGGACGCGGTGGCCGAACAGGTGCTCGCCGGGGTGAAGCCCGGCTCGGTGGTGGTCATGCACTGCACGCGCAGCGCCGCCCCGGTCACCGAGGTGGCCATCCGGAAGATCGTGCCGGAGCTGCGCGAGCGCGGCTACCGGTTCGTGAAGGTCTCCGACCTGATGGGCAAATAGGCGCGGGTACAGGGACTACAGGGGGTACAGCGAGTAGAGGGGCCGGCGCTAACCGGAGCAGGCCGTGCGCTCCGCGTCCTGCCATTCGCACACGGGGCAGAGCACCACGCCGGGGGTGGCGACCCCGTACTCGGTCGGCTTGCCGCACTCCACGCAGTCGGCGTACGGCGGCCCCTGCGCGGGTTCGGCCGGAGCCGCCGGAGCGGGACAGTACGACGGGGTTTCGTCCAGCTGGTCCATACATACGAGCGTACTCAGCCCCGCCGCGCGCTGACCAGGCAGGCGGTCGCGCCCGCCCCGCCGGCCAGCAGCAACGCACCCGCCAGGGCGGTCAGCGGCAGCGGTACGGTGCCCGAGCGGGCGGCGGCGACCAGCGCGGACACCGCGCTGCGGGCCGGCGAGACGGCGAGGGCCCAGGCCAGCAGGGAGCCGAGGCCGCCGGCCAGGACCGCGTAGCCCCGGCGCCGTATCAGCGGCCTGCTGCACAGCGCCCCCACGGCCGCGCCGGTCAGCGCGCACACGAGCACCGCGATCGCTCCGGCGAGGGCGGCCGGGGCGAGGCCCGGCCCGGTCCGGTCGCCCAGCAGCAGCGCCGTGGCCGCGCCGGCCGCGCCGGCGAGCAGTGCCCCGACCAGGGCGGTCAGCAGGGCCGCCGCGTGCACTCGTACCGGACCTGCCGCGGCAGCCGCGCAGTCGCGGGCCGCGTCGGGCTCGTCGGTCACGCAGATCCGCACCAGCCAGGCCGTCTGCGGGACCAGACCGGCGGCCGCGTAGCCGAGGGAGTCCAGCACCGGGTCGCCCGGCCGGAGGCCGATGGCCAGGAAGGCGGCGTACACGGTCAGCGGGGCGAGCCACCGCTGCGAGCGCAGCAGCAGCGCGCCCTGGTAGCGGAGCAGGGCGGTCACGGCAGTTCCTCCACGGCGCGGATGTGCCAGGGCGGGCGCGCGGTGAGCAGCTCGCGCAGCACCGCGTCGGAGCGGGCTCCGTCCACGGTCAGCACCACGCCGCCGTCCGGGGCGGGTTCGGCGGTGAGGCCGGCGGGCGGGGTACGGCCGGGCGGTCCGGCGGCGCGGATCCGGACGCGGCGCGCCGCTGCGGCCGGCCCGGGCGGCGCCGGATGTGAAGGCCGCTGCGGATGCGGCTGCGCGGGCACCAGCGCGACCCCTTCGACCCGGTAGTGCGCGTCGGCGGCCCCGCCGAGCCGCAGCGGATCGTGGTCGACGAACACCACGGTTCCCCCGGCCGCGGTGCGTTCGGCCACGGCGAGGTCCAGCTCCGCGCGGGCGGGCGCGTCCAGGCCGGTCCACGCCTCGTCGAGGACGAGGAGTCCGGGCTCGGCGAGCAGCGCCTGGGCCACGGCCACCTTCTGGCTCGTCCCCTTGGAGAGTTCGGCCATGGGGGTGCGGGCGTGCGCGGCGGCGCCGAACCGCTCCAGCCAGCCGGCGGCCCGCCCGGCCGCCTCGGCGCGCGACAGCCCGTGCACCCGCCCCATGTGGGTGAGGTAGGCCGACGCCGTGAGCGGCAGCGCCGCCGGGAAACGCTCGGGTACGTACGCCGTGCGGCGGGGGCGGCCGCTGACGCGCCCCTCGCTCGGGGCGTCGATCCCGGCGACGAGCCGCAGGAGCGTGGACTTGCCGCCGCCGTTTCGGCCTTCGATCCGTACCAGGGCGCCGCGCGGCAGTTCCAGCGAGATCCCGCGGAGCACCCACGGCCGCCGCAGTCCGTAGCGGCGGCCCACCGTGTGGAGGTTCAGCTCGCTGCCGCCGTCTCGGTGACCTCGCTCGGCCGGACGATGACGAAGCCCTCGCCGCGCAGCATCAGCTGGACGGCTTCGCCGGAGCCGCCCCGGATCATCGAGCCGACCGACTGGGAGCGGTGCAGGCCGGTCTCCAGCTGGGCGCTCCAGCCGACCACCGCGTCGGTGTCGACGTAGACGGGAGCCTGGGCGGTGACCGGGATGATGATCGGGCTGCCGTCGCAGACGACCGCCAGCTTTCCGGTGCCGGTGAAGAGGCTGTTGAAGAGGCCGCCGCCGGTCATGCCGGCGCCCTTCACCATCTTGATCTCGTAGGACAGGGTGGGGTCGAAGCAGAGCACGTTGCGGCCGTTGATGGTGAGGGCGTCCCCGGGCTCCATGTCGATGACGAAGCAGTTGGCGGCCTGGTGGGCGAACCAGGCCTCGCCCTGGCCGCGCACGGACATCAGCGCCAGGCCCTCGCCGGTGACGGCGCGCTTGAGCATGCCGCCGATGCCCTGGCCCTTGCGCTCGAACTGGAGGTTCCCGCGGTAGGCGACCATCGAGCCTTGGCGGGCGAGCACCTCACCGTTGACGGTGTACTTCACGGACTTGGCGTTCTGCAGTGTCATACCGGGCGCGGCAGGCGCCTGGGCCAGGTTCTCGGACGCGAAAAGGTCGCTCTTCATACCTCCGATCCTCGCCTGTGGCGAGCACCCTGGGCATCATCCTGAAGGCTGAGGCTGGCATCCTTGGCAGGATGAGCAGCCAGCACACGCACGAGGCCCAAGACGCCGCCGGGGCCCCGGCGGCCGCCGTCGCCCGCGACGAAGCCCCCCAGTTCGTCCTGCCGCTGGTGGTGCGGATCGAGAAGGCCGAGCCGCCCGCCCGTACGGACGCTCTGGAGACGGCGGCCCGCGCGGTGCTGGTCCTGCTGTCGGACGAGCGGGCGCACGGCGGGGGCGAGTGGGCCGAGGCGGTCCGGGACTGGCAGGACGCGCGGATCCGGAAGGTGGTCCGGCGGGCACGCGGGGCGGAGTGGCGCAAGGCGGGAACACTGCCCGGCGTCACCGTGCACGGTGACGTGTCGGAGGTACGGGTCTTCCCGCCGGTACCCCTCGACGGCTGGCCCAAGGAGCTCGCGAAGCTCCAGGTCTCGGGCACCGACCTGGACGACCCCGGACCGGTCGCCCCGCCCGAGCCCGGCGTCCCCGTGCTGTGGCTCAACCCCGGCCTCGACATGTCGGCCGGCAAGGCGATGGCCCAGGCCGGCCACGGAGCGCAACTGGCCTGGTGGGAGCTGACCGGCCCGGAGCGGGCCGCCTGGCAGGATTCCGGTTTCCGCCTGGCCGTACGGACGGCGGCGCGCGAGCGGTGGGCGGAGCTGCGCGGGAGCGGGCTGCCGGTGGTCCGGGACGCGGGCTTCACGGAAATCGCGCCGAATTCCGCGACGGTGATCGCGGATCACCCGGCGCTGCGTTCCCGCCTGCGGCGCGCGCTCCCGGAACCTCAAATGTTGCTCTGAACGTCCCTTCCGGCGGTTGGCCCGACTCCGCCGGGGCCATGACATCGGCACACGGTCCGATGAGAGGGGGCGAGGGGACATGAAGCCCATGGCACACCTGGGGGTGGGCATCGGCTGGCGGCCGGAGATCGCGGACGCCGTCGAGCGGCTTCCCGGCCTGGACTGGGTCGAGGTCGTGGCCGAGAACATCTGCCCGGGCCACCTGCCCGAGGCGCTGCTGCGGCTGCGCGAGCGGGGCACGCGCGTCGTGCCGCACGGCGTCTCGTTGGGCCTCGGCGGCGCCGACCGCCCCGCCCCGGCGAAGCTGGCGGCGCTCGGTGAGCGGGCGGTGGCGCTGGGGGCGCCGCTCGTCAGCGAGCACATCGCCTTCGTCCGGACCTCCTCTCCTGCCCTGGAGGCCGGGCACCTGCTGCCCGTACCGCGGACGCGGGACGCGCTCGACGTGCTGTGCGAGAACGTCCGGATCGCGCAGGACGCGCTGCCCGTACCGCTGGCGCTGGAGAACATCGCCGCGCTGATCTCCTGGCCGGACGAGGAGCTGACGGAGGCGCAGTTCCTGACCGAGCTGGTCGAGCGGACCGGGGTCCGGCTCCTCATCGACGTGGCCAACCTGCACACCAACCGCGTGAACCGGGCCGAGGACCCGCTGGCCGTGCTGGACGCGATCCCGCTGGAGGCGCTGGCGTACGTCCACGTGGCGGGCGGCGTCGAGCGCGGCGGCGTGTGGCACGACACCCATGCGCACCCGGTCCCGCCGGTGGTGCTCGACCTGCTGGCCGAGCTCCGCTCCCGGATCGACCCGCCGGGTGTGCTGCTGGAGCGGGACGACGACTTCCCGGCGGAGCCGGAGCTCGCGGGCGAGCTGGCGGCGATCCGGGCGGTGGTGACGGGCGGCGCGACCGCCGTCCGCACCGCCGCCGGTCGTCCCCGCACCGCCGGTCCAGGCACCCCGGCCCCGCGAGCCGCCGGTCCAGGCATCCCGGCCCCGCGGGCCGCCGGTCCAGGCACCCCGGTCCCGGCCCCGCGGGCCCCGGCCCGCGCCACCGAGAGCGCCCGGACCCGGGTCGGGCTCGGGCAGGCCGCGCTGTTGTCGGCGCTGGTGGCCGGGACGCCCGTGCCCGAGGGCTTCGACCGGCAGCGGATCCGGGTGCAGGGCCGGGCGCTGGCCGCCAAGCGGGCCGGGGTCGTGGCGCGGCTCGCGCCCGAGCTGCCCGCGATCCTGGGCGGCGACGGCCCGTACCGGGAGGCGTTCCTCGCATACGCCCGCCGCAGGCCCATGACGGGCGGATACCACCGCGACGCACTCGACTTCGCCGAGCACCTGCTGATCCAGGGCATGCCGGCCGACCCGGCCGCCCGACGCCGGCTCACCAGGTGGTGGCAGGACCGAGCCGGCGCACGGCCGCCCCGCCGGATCGTGCGCTGGGCCCGGGCGCTCGTGGGGAGGGCGGCGTGAACCTCCTCGCCCTCGGCCTCTGGATCGCCGTGCTCACCTCCAGCGTCCTGCTCGTCCACGGACTGCGCCGGGCCCGGCCGTCGCAGGCCGGACCGGAGCCGGGCCTCCACGACCTGTCCGAGGCCGCCTTCCTGGCGGGCGGCCCCGGCGCCGTCGTGGACGCCGCGCTCGTCTCGCTGCTCGGGGACGGCCGCATGGTGGTCGGCGGTCCGGGCATCGTCCACGTCCGGCCCGGGGCGCGGGCCGCGGACCCGGCCGAGCGCGCCGTGCTCCAGGCGTACGGAGGCGCACCGTCGGGCTCGCTGTACCAGGTGCGGTACGCCGCGATGCTCGACCCGGCCGTCCAGGAGACCGGGGACGCCCTGGCCGCCCGGGGGCTGCTCTCACCACCCGGATGGGGCCGGAGCCGGCGGCGCTGGGCGATCGTCCAGGCCGTGGTCTGCGCGGCCTTGATCCCGCTGTCGTTGCCGCTGAGCTTCCTCGCGTTCGTCCTCCAGCCCGGTTCTCAGGTGCCGTTCATCGTGAAGGTGCTGCCCGCTCTGCTGGCCGGGATCCTCGTGGGCTGGCTGTGCGCGGACCGGGCCGGGAACCGGCTCACCCCGGCGGGGACGCGGGCCCTGCGCGGGATCCGCGCCGCGTACGTCAACGACCCGGCCCCGCACGTGCAGACCGCGCTGTTCGGGCTGCGCGGTCTGCGGGACCCCTACCTGCGCGAGCAGCTGGTACCCGCCGCACGCGGCACCCGGCTGGCCGCGGCGCAGTCGTACGGGTCCTCCGCCGGGATCCTGCCGGTCCTCTGGTGCGCCGGGAGCGACGGCGGGAGCGGATCTGGCTGCGGCTCGTCCGGCAGCAGTTGCTCCGGCGGCGGGTCCAGCTGCTCCAGCGGTTCGAGTAGTTCGAGTAGTTGGAGTAGTTCGAGTTGCGGCAGCTCTTCGTCCGGTTCCAGCTGCTCCAGCAGCTCCAGCAGTTCCTGACGATCCCTCACCGCCCTGGGGCAACCGGGGCTACCGCGCCCGACACCGGCCGGTGATGCTTTACAGAGGCGCGGCCCCGGCATCTGATCGGCTCATCGGATCAGATGAAGGGGCCGCCATGCCGACGACGCCCGTACGCCGCGGAGCCGCCGCGGCGGCGCTCTCCCTCTCCCTGTGCGCTCCCCTCCCGGCGGCGAACGCCGCTGCCGCCCCCGCCCTGCCGGGCCCGCCGGCCGGCACGTCCGCCGAGGACGCCGGCGCCGCCCTCGCGGCCCATCGCGCCGCCGCGAGCGCGAGCGCGGGCACGGCCGGGACGGCTCTCGACTTCCGCGCCTGTCCCCGAGCCGAGCGCCTGCCCTCCCCCGTCCGCTGCGCCACCCTGCGGGTTCCGCTCGACTACGCCCGCCCCGACGGCCCGCAGATCTCCCTCACCGTCAGCCGGGTCCCGGCCACCCGCGCCCGCGCAACCGCCCGTCAGGGAGCCCTCGTCCACAACCCCGGCGGACCCGGCGGCTCCGGCATGTCCTTCCCGCTCGTCGCCGGCCTCCCCGAGTGGGAGCGCATCGCCGCCGCCTACGACCTGGTCGGCTACGCCCCCCGCGGCGTCGGCCGCTCCGCCCCGCTGTCCTGCCAGGATCCCGCCGACCGGGCCAAGGCCCCCACACAGGTCCCGGTCCAGCCCTCTCCCGCGTACAAGCGGCAGCGCATCGCCGCCGCCCAGGCCTACGCCCGCGGATGCGCGCGGCGGGCCGGCGCGGCCCTGCCGTACTACTCGACCCTGAACAACGTCCGCGATCTGCACGTGCTCCGCGCCGCGCTCGGCGAGCCGAAGCTGACCTTCATGGGCGCCTCGTACGGCACCTACCTCGGGGCGGTGTACGCGACGCTCTACCCGGGCCACGTCCGCCGGATGGTCTTCGACTCGGCGGTCAACCCGGACCCGCGCCGCGTCTGGTACCGCAACAATCTCGATCAGGCGGCCGGCTTCGAGCGCCGCTGGCACGACTTCCGCGCCTGGACGGCCCGGCACCACGGCACGTACGGCCTCGGCGCCACACCGGCAGCCGTGCGGGCGAGCTACGAGCGCGTCCGGGACGCGGTGGCCCGTACCCCGGCGGGCGGAACCGTAGGGACCGGCGAGCTCCAGGCGGCCTTCCTGCAGAGCGCGTACTACGACGACGTCTGGCCGGACCGGGCGGCGGCGCTGGCCGCGTTCCTGCGCGGCGACCCGGGGCCCCTGACCGAGCAGGCCGCACCCGACGCGGCAGCGGCGGCCGCGGCCGAGAACGCGACGGCGGTCTACACGGCGGTGCTGTGCAACGACGCCTCCTGGCCCGGGAACTGGGAGACCTGGGACCGCGACAACACCGAACTGGCCCGCACGGCCCCCTTCGAGACCTGGGCCAACGCCTTCCTGAACCTGCCGTGCGCGTACTGGCCGGTGCGCGAGCGCCGGCAGCCGGTGGCGGTCGGCTCGCAGCCGCTCCGGCTTCCCCCGACGCTCGTCGTCGCGGCGGAGCGGGACGGGGCGACCCCGTACGCGGGTGCGCTGGAGCTTCAGCGGCGGCTGGGCGGCGAGGCCGCGCTGGTCACGGAGAAGGGGGCCGGCAGCCACGGAGTGGTCGGCGGACGCAATGACTGCGTGGACCGTCACGTGGAGCGGTATCTGCTGACGGGTGACACCTCGGGCCGTCACGTCACCTGTGCGCCGCATCCGGAGCCCGCACCGGTGTCGCTGGACGACCGGGCAGCACGTGCCCCCAGGGCACTGCTGCCGCCAGTCGTCTGAACTTCCGGGCGGGATCTCCGGCTGCGTCGTTTCGGGGGCACTGCCTCCCGATCCACCGGAGGAGGCCACCTGACGGTAGCGCCTCCGGTTCCTTCCCCCCAGGGGAGGTATCAGGCGAGCCCGGCCACCAGGTCGGCGACGGACTTGCGGCGCCCGGTGTAGAAGGGCACCTCTTCACGGACGTACATGCGGGCCTCGGAGGCACGCAGGTGACGCATGAGGTCGACGATGCGGTAGAGCTCGTCGGCCTCGAAGGCCAGCATCCACTCGTAGTCGCCCAGAGAGAAGGAGGCGACGGTGTTGGCACGCACGTCCGGGAAGCCGCGCGCCATCTTGCCGTGGTCGGCGAGCATGCGGCGACGGTCCTCGTCGGGCAGCAGGTACCAGTCGTAACTGCGCACGAAGGGGTAGACGCTGACGTAGTCGCGGGCGGTCTCGTCGGCCAGGAAGGCCGGGATGTGCGACTTGTTGAACTCGGCCGGGCGGTGCAGGGCCATGTTCGACCAGACCGGCTCCAGCGAGCGGCCCAGCTTGGTGCGGCGGAACAGGTTGTAGGCGCTCTGCAGCTCGTCCGAGGTCTCGGCGTGCCACCAGATCATGACGTCCGCGTCGGCGCGCAGGCCGGAGACGTCATAGGTGCCGCGGACGGTGATGTCCTTGGCGGCCAGCTGGTCGAACAGCTCCTGGACCTCGTCGGCGTAGCCGGCGCGGTTCTCGGGCAGGACGTCCTTCAGCTTGAAGACGGACCACAGGGTGTAGCGGATGACCTCGTTGAGGTCCTTCGCCTTCTTCCCCGCGTTGGGAATCTTCTCTGGTGCAGTCATGTGCCTATTGTCCCGTGTGCTGATCAGTGGTCGGTGCCAGGGGTGCCGAACGCGGCGACGACCGCGTCCACGGCCTTGCCGGCGCTGGCGATGCACGCCGGAATGCCCACTCCGTCGTACAGGGCGCCGCAGACCGCGAGGCCGGGCAGGGCCGCGACGGCGGCGCGGATCCGGTCGACGCGGTCGAGATGCCCGACCGGGTACTGGGGCAGGCCGGCGTCCCAGCGGGTGACGGTGGAGGCGACCGGCCGGGCGGCCAGGCCCACGGCCTCGCCGAGGTCGGTGAGGGAGACGTCGACGAGTTCGCCGTCCGCCCGTTTCAGATCGGCCTCGTCGCCGTGGCGGCCGACGGAGGTCCGCAGCAGGAAGAGTTCCGGGTCCGCACCCGCCCAGGCCCACTTGTTGCTGGAGAAGGTGGAGGCCTTGATGGTCCGCCCGTCGACGGGCGGTACGAGGAACCCGCTGGCGCCGCCCCCGGTGATCGAGGCGGGCAGGTCGGAGCGCCGGAAGGCCATCGTGACCAGGGCCATCGAGGCATACTCGACCCCGCGCAGCTCGGCGGCGGCAGCGGGCGCGAGCAGGTCCAGCAGCCGGGCGGCGGGCCCGGCCGGGATGGCCAGGATCACGCCGTCGGCCTCGATGGCCTCGGGTCCGGCCACGACCCGCCAGCCTCCAGCCGTACGCATGACCTCGCGCGCGGGCGTATCCGTGAGGATGCGCGCCCCGGCCGACCGGCAGGCCTCGGCAACGGCGACCGGGAGCCGCCCGATACCGCCGTCGATGCCGGCGAAGACGGGAGCGGAGGCCTGCGGCTGCCGCGCCGCCCGGCGTTGCAGTTCCCGTACGCCCTCGCCCAGCGAGCGGTGCGTACGGGCGGCCTCGAAGAGCTGGGGTACGGCCGCCCGCATCGAGATGCGGTAGGCGTTGCCCGCGTAGACCCCGCCGAGCAGGGGTTCCACCAGCCGGTCGACGACCTCGTGGCCGAGCCGGGCGGCGACGTACTCGCCGACGGCGACGTCCTCGCCGATCGCGGCGGGCGGCAGCGCGCGCTCCGCCTCGATCCGGGCCAGGCCCTCCGCGGAGAGCACCCCGGAGGCCGCGAGCGGTCCCAGATCGCCGGGGACCCCCATGACATGCCCGCGCGGCATCGGGCGGAGCTCGCCGCGGGTCCACAGGTGGGCGGTTGCGGTGGCGGGCGGCTGCAGGGCGTCGCCGAGGCCCACGGCCCGGGCGAGGGCCACGGCCTCGGGGCGGCGGGCGAGCACGGACTCGGCGCCGAGATCGACGGCGGCTCCGGCGAGCTCACCGGCGTGCAGCTTGCCGCCGAGCCGGGGCCCGGCCTCCAGCAGCGTGACGCGGACACCCTCGGCGAGCAGCCGGTGGGCCGCCGCGAGGCCCGCGATGCCGCCGCCGATGACGACGACATGGCCGAGGGAGCCGGTGTGCTCCGGCCGGTCCGTACGCATGTCCGCTTCGTGCATGGACACATCGTCTCAGACCGATCACCGAGGCCGGACCGTGACCGCATCGGGATCGGCCCGGGACCCGGGAAGTGAAACCCGCGCCGGGGCTCAGGACGTCGAAACGGCAACACCAGCCGAATCTCGGGGGTTTACAGCGATGCGCACCTTGCACGGACACCGTTCCGCGGCGGCTCTGGCCGCCCTCTCCCTGGCCGGGGTGCTCGCCCTCACCGGCTGCGGCGCCGACGGCGGCCGCGCGGACACGAAGTCGGCCGACATAGCCGCCGAGCCCCAGGAGGGCGCGGCGCGGGCACCGGCCCAGGGCAAGCCCGGAGCCGGTGCGGCCGCCCCCTCGACCGCCCCCTCGGCCGCCGATGAGAACGCGCTGCCTCCGGCCGCCGTCCGCCCGAACGTGATCCGCACGGCGACGCTCGGCATCGAGACGGCGGACGCGCGGAAGGCACTCGCCGCGGCCCGCACGGCGGCCGACTCGGCGGGCGGCTACGTCGGCAACGAGTCCACCAAGCGCGGCCCGGACGGCCGGATGACCTCGACGGTGACCCTGCGCGTGCCCGGCGAGCGCTACGACGAGGTGCTCGGGGCCATGGAGGGCAGCGGGAAGCTCCTCCACCGCAAGGTCGACGCCCAGGACGTCACCGAGAAGGTCGCGGACATCGGCAGCCGCGTCGCGTCACAGCAGGCCAGTGTGGCCCGGGTACGGGACATGATGGGCAAGGCCACGGCCTTGAGCGAGGTGGTCATGCTGGAGAGCGAGCTCAGCCGCCGCCAGTCCGACCTGGAGTCCCTGCTGGCCCGGCAGACGGCGCTGAAGGACCAGACCTCGCTGGGCACGATCACCCTGGAGGTCTCGGAGCCGGCCCCGAAGCCGGCGGAGAAGAAGGACGAGGAGGAACCGGCCTTCACGGACGCCCTGCGCGGCGGGTGGGAACTCTTCACGAAGATCGTGCGCCTGCTGACGCTCGCGGTGGGCGCCGTGCTGCCGTTCGCCCTCACGGCGGTGCTGGTGGCGCTGGGGATCCGGCTGTACCGGCGGCTGCGTCCGGCGAAGCCGAGGAGCGGCCTGAGCGCGGAGAGCGGGCCGGCTCCGCAGCGGGTGCCGGTCCCGGCGGCCCGCCCCGCCGGATCCGCCGCCGGATCCGCCGCCGGAGCAGGGACCGGAGCAGGGACCGGAGCAGGGACCGGAGCAGGGGCCGCGGACGTGGAGGACTGACAGAACACCTCCTCAGCCCTTCGGCCTTTCGATCACCGGCCCGTAGCGTGGTCCCCCGAGCGACGGCGACGGTGGCGAAGGACGGTGCGGGCGATGGCGACGGAACGACTGGTGGTGGTCGGCGGTGACGCGGCGGGGATGTCCGCCGCGTCACAGGCCCGGCGGCTCAAGGGCCCGGCGGAGCTGGAGATCACCGCCTTCGAGCGGGGGCACTTCACCTCCTACTCCGCGTGCGGCATCCCGTACTGGGTCGGCGGCCTGGTCGCCGAGCGGGACGAGCTGATCGCCCGCACCCCCGAGGAACACCGGGCCCGCGACATCGACCTGCGCACCCGTACGGAGGTCGTGGAGCTGGACCTCGCCGGCTGCCGGGTCCGCGCCCGCGATCTGGACAGCGGATCCGAATCCTGGACGGGCTACGACAAGCTCGTCCTGGCGACGGGCGCCCGCCCCGTCCGCCCCCGGCTCCCCGGCATCGGCGCGCACGGGGTCCACGGCATCCAGACCCTGGACGACGGCCTGCGCCTCATGACCACCCTGGAGCGTACGGAGGGCCGCCGGGCGGTCGTGGTCGGCGCGGGCTACATCGGGGTGGAGATGGCGGAGGCCCTGGTCGGGCGGGGGTACGAGGTCACCGTCCTGCACCGCGGCGAACAGCCCATGGCCACGCTGGACCCGGACATGGGCGGCCTGGTGCACAGCGCGATGAACGGCATGGGCATCCGTACGGTGTCCCACGCCGAGGTCACGAAGATCCTCACGGACGAGGAGGGCCGGGCCCGCGCGGTGGCCACCGCGGCGGGCGACGAGTACCCGGCGGACGTGGTGGTGCTGGGCCTGGGCGTGGAACCCCGCACGGCGCTCGCGCGCGCCGCGGGTCTCCCGCTCGGGGACTCGGGCGGCCTGCTCACCGACCTGTCGATGCGCGTGCGGGGCCACGAGAACATCTGGTCGGGCGGCGACTGCGTGGAGGTGCTGGACCTGGTCGCGGGCCGCAGCCGGCACATCCCGCTGGGCACCCACGCCAATAAGCACGGCCAGGTGATCGGCACCGGCGTCGGCGGCGGCTACGCGACCTTCCCGGGTGTGGTCGGAACGGCGGTGAGCAAGGTGTGCGACCTGGAGATCGCCCGTACGGGCCTGCGCGAGCGGGACGCGCTGGAGGCGGGCCTGCGCTTCGTCACGGCCACCATCCGCTCCACGAACACGGCCGGCTACTACCCGGGCGCGGAGGAGATGACGGTGAAGATGCTGGCGGAACGCCGCACGGGCCGCCTCCTCGGGGTCCAGATCGTCGGCGGCGCGGGCTCCGCGAAGCGCGTGGACATCGCGGCGGTGGCCCTCACGGCGGGCATGACGGTGGACCAGATGGTCTCGCTGGACCTCGGCTACGCCCCGCCGTTCTCACCCGTGTGGGACCCGGTCCTGGTGGCGGCCCGCAAGGCGGTCTCCGCGGTCCGCTCGGCGGGGGTCTGAGACCCCCGCCGGGGCGGACGGGGTACTAACGGGCCGTGCGGGTGTGGACGTAGTCCACCAGCCGGGTCAGGGCGTCCGGGTCCGTGGTCGGGAGGACGCCGTGGCCGAGGTTGAAGACGTGGCCCTCCAGGCCGGCCGCGGCGGCGAGCACCTCGTCCGTCTTGGCCTCGACCGCCTCCGTGGTGGAGAAGAGCACGGCCGGGTCCAGGTTGCCCTGGAGCGCCTTGCCCGGTCCGACGCGGCGGACGGCCTCGTCCAACGGGATCCGCCAGTCGACGCCCATGACGTCCGCGCCGGCCTCGCCCATCAGGCCGAGGAGCTCGCCCGTACCCACACCGAAGTGGATGCGCGGGACTCCGTACGACGCGACGGACTCGAAGACCTTCGCCGAGGCGGGCATCACCGAGCGGCGGTAGTCCGCCGGGGCCAGCGCGCCGACCCACGAGTCGAAGAGCTGGACGGCGGAGACGCCCGCCTCGATCTGGACCTTCAGGAACGCCGAGGTGATCTCGGCGAGGCGGTCCAGCAGGTCCGCCCAGAGCTGCGGGTCGCCGTACATGAGCGCCTTGGTGTGCTCGTGGTTGCGGGACGGCCCGCCCTCCACGAGGTAGCTCGCGAGGGTGAAAGGCGCCCCCGCGAAACCGATCAACGGCGTGGAGCCCAGTTCACCCGTGAGCATGCCGATCGCCTCGGTGACGTACGAGACGTCCTCCGGGGTGAGGTCGCGCAGCTGTGCGAGGTCCGCGCGGCTCCGGATCGGCTGGGCGACGACCGGGCCGATGCCCGGCTTGATGTCCAGGTCGATGCCGATGGCTTTCAGCGGGACCACGATGTCCGAGAAGAAGATCGCCGCGTCCACCTTGTGGCGGCGCACGGGCTGCAGCGTGATCTCGGTGACCAGGTCCGGCCGCATGCAGGACTCCAGCATCTGGGTCCCCTCGCGCAGCTTGCGGTACTCGGGCAGTGAGCGCCCCGCCTGCCGCATGAACCACACCGGGGTGTGCGGCACCGGCTCGCGGCGGCAGGCCTTCAGGAAGGCGGAATCGTACGTCTGGCTCGGCTGGCCCGTGGAGGGGGTCTCCCCGGCTCGGGCGAAGCCTCGAGCGAGGGGAAGGTCGTTGGCGCTCACGTCCCGAATCTTCGCACGTATGAAGAAGTGCCCGGCCCGGCGCGGGTGTCCCTGCGCCGCACGGGCGCCCGTTCCGCCTAGTCTTCCCCGCATGGCTGCGGCTCAGGGACGATTTTCAGATGGCGCCGACGGTATGGACAGCGCGAAGGAGAGCTCCGTCCCGCTCCCGTTCCGGCGGGCGGTCGACGGCTTGAAGAAGGCGCGGCTGCGTCAGGGGATCGAGATCGACCCCACGAAGCCGCCCCAGAGACTGGCGCCGTACGCCTACGCGCTGGAGGCGGCGGTCGTGGAGGGGGAGGACGATCTGGCCGACGGCCGGCTCATCCTGCTCCACGACCCGGCCGGGCACGACGCCTGGCAGGGGACCTTCCGGCTGGTGACGCTCGTACGGGCGGAACTGGAGCCGGAGATGGCGGCGGACCCGCTCCTCCCCGAGGTGTGCTGGTCCTGGCTGACGGGTGCGCTGGACGCGCGCGGGCTGACGTACGGGGAGGCGAGCGGGACCGTGACCATGGCGGGCTCGCACTACTTCGGCGGGCTCGCGGAGCGGCGGCCGGCGACGCAGATCGAGATCAGAGCCTCGTGGACGCCGCGCGAGGGGGTGGGCGGCGTGCCGGACGCCTCGGCGCACCTGTCGGCCTGGTGCGAGCTGCTGTGCCAGGTCGCGGGGCTGCCGCCGGTGGGGCCGACGGACTCGGGCACGGGCGTGGTCTCGCTGCCTCAGCGGCGCGGTCCGCACCACCCGCACCACCCGTAGGACACCGCGTACACCGCGTACCCGCGTACACCGCGCCCGCGGATGCGTACGGCCGCGCCGGGAGGCGGCGACCGGGGCGCGCCGGGCGACGCGGCGGAGGACGCCGGGAGGCGCCGGGAGGTGCGGTGAGTGAGCCGCAGCGGGCGCCGAGCCCGTAACGCCGTGTCAGAACGGGGCGTCCCTTGCGGGCTTCTGATCAGCCTATGATCGATCGTGCGTCCGAATTGCCCGAATTGTTACTCACCAAATCGTGATCATTCCCTAAAGCCGGGCGGGTGACGTGCCGAAGGAGTCAGTGACCATCCGCACGGTTCGCACCGGCTTCCTTCCCCCAGCCGGCCGTCCCGCCACCCTCCCAGGAGGCCTAGGTGTCCGTTCTTCTCGAGCAGCCCGCAAGCCTGGTCGCCTACCGCCCGAACAAGCCGACGGCCATGGTCGTCGTGGCCGACCCGCGCGTCCGCTCCACCGTCACCCGCCATCTGTGGGCCCTCGGAGTACGTGACGTGATCGAGGCTTCGTCCATCGCGGAGGCCCGCCCCCGCGTCGGCAGCCCGCGCGACATCTGCGTGGCCGACGTACACCTGCCCGACGGTTCCGGTCTCACCCTGCTCTCCGAGACCCGCGCCGCCGGCTGGCCCAACGGCCTGGCCCTGTCCGCCGCCGACGATATCGGAGCCGTACGCAACGCCCTCGCGGGCGGAGTGAAGGGTTACGTCGTCACCGGCACGCGGACCAACATCGGGCTCCCCACCCGGCCCGGCGCCGCCCCCATCGGCGCTGCCGCCGCCCGCATGCACCGCCGCCCCCCGGGTTCCCCGAGCCACCCGGGCGGCTACCGAGAGCTCTCCGGCCGCGAGGTCGAGGTCCTGCGCCTCGTCGCGGAGGGCCAGTCCAACAAGGCCATCGGCGTCTCGATGGGCCTGTCCGCACT
Organism: Streptomyces sp. NPDC003038; assembly: GCF_040611115.1. NCBI lineage: Bacteria > Bacillati > Actinomycetota > Actinomycetes > Kitasatosporales > Streptomycetaceae > Streptomyces > Streptomyces sp. NPDC003038. The sequence goes on along the minus strand of NZ_JBEXNN010000006.1, from coordinate 217,661 downwards.
GACCGTCAAGTCCCACCTCGCCCGGATCGCCCGCAAGCTGGGCACCGGCGACCGGGCCGGGATGGTCGCCGTCGCCCTGCGGACCGGGATCATCCACTGACCCCGCCCGGCGGCTCCCGGGCGAACTCCCCCGACCACCTCCCCCGCACCTCCTCCGGGGAGGCCCCCTCGGGACGCCCCCGGCGACCCGGGGAACCGTCCCCGCCTCCGCCCCGTCTCCACCCCGCGCCCGTCGACGGAACGTTCCGGCGACGGGCGCGTCGCATCCACGGATACCCTTGACCGGTGACCGACGCCCAAGAGACCGCAGCAGACCTGCGCACCACCACCGGGGGCGGCCCCCCGGACGACGAATCTCCGTCCGATGGGCTGCCGATTCCGCTGCTGGAACCCCGTGAGGGGATCCCGCCGGTGGTCGCCGACGCGGACGCGCTCGCCCATGTGGTCGCGGCCTTCGCCGCGGGTACCGGGCCCGTCGCCGTCGACGCCGAACGAGCCTCCGGATACCGCTACGGCCAGCGCGCCTACCTCGTGCAGCTGCGCCGCGAGGGTGCGGGGTCCGCGCTGATCGACCCGGTGGGCTGCCCCGACCTGTCCACCCTCGGCGACGCGCTCTCCGGCACCGAGTGGATCCTGCACGCCGCCACGCAGGACCTGCCGTGCCTGCGCGAAATAGGCATGATGCCCACCTCCCTGTTCGACACCGAGCTGGCCGGCCGCCTCGCCGGCTTCCCGCGGGTGGGACTCGGCGCGATGGTCGAGAGCGTGCTCGGCTACGCGCTGGAGAAGGGCCACTCCGCCGTCGACTGGTCCACGCGCCCGCTTCCGGAGCCGTGGCTGCGCTACGCCGCGCTGGACGTGGAGCTGCTGGTGGACCTGCGGGACGCGCTGGAGAAGGAGCTGGACCGGCAGGGCAAGCTGGACTGGGCGCACCAGGAATTCGAAGCCATCGCCGCCGCGCCGCCCGCCCCGCCGCGCAAGGATCCGTGGCGCCGTACGTCCGGGATGCACAAGGTGCGCCGTCGCCGGCAGATGGCGGTCGTACGGGAGCTGTGGGAGTCGCGGGACCGGATCGCTCAGCGACGTGACGTGTCACCCGGCAAGGTGCTCGGTGATGCCGCGATCGTGGAGGCCGCACTCGCCCTTCCGGCGAATGTGCACGCCCTCTCCGCCCTGCCCGGTTACGGACAGCGCATGGGCCGGCGCCAGCTGGACCAGTGGATGGCCGCCGTGGACCGGGCGAAGGCCCTGCCCGATGACCAGCTGCCGCAGCCGGGTGCGACCCCGGCCGGCCCGCCGCCGCCGCGCTCCTGGGCCGACAAGGACCCGGTGGCCGCGGCCCGGCTGTCGGCGGCGCGCGCCCCCGTCTCGGCGCTGGCGGAGGCGCTGAACCTGCCCCAGGAGAACCTGATCAGCCCGGACACGGTCCGGCGGCTGTGCTGGGAGCCGCCGCAGCGGCTCGAAGCCGATGCGGTGGCCGAGGTCCTGGCGGGCTACGGCGCCCGCCCGTGGCAGATCGAACAGGTGACCCCGGCGCTGGTCACGGCGCTCGCCGCGACCGCCTGAGCAGGACCGCCGGAGCAGGACCGCCGGAGCAGGACCGCCTGAGGCGACCGTCCTCCTGGGCGTCCTCGCGGACCCCGAAGCCCCCGGCCACCGGCCGGGGGCTTCCGCGGTCGTCACGCCGTACTCCCGGACCGTGCGGCCTTGCGCACCCCCCGGGGTCAGCCGTCGTACCTTCGTCTCAGAGGTCCTGCGCCCGGCGTCGGCCACGGCCTCGCCGACGCCCGACGGCCCGGTCCCCGCACCGGCCGCGCCCGGTGCGACAGTGTGACCTTCGCCGCTCCTCCGGGAGGGGGTGTGCACATTGGTTACTCGCAAGTAGCATGGGCCGGGTGAGCGCGCGCTCAGCACCACATGCCGAGCGCACCGCCGCGCAGCAGTGCACACCCGCACCTGGAGGAGAGCCAACGTGCCTCGTACCGTCAGGGACGTCGTCTTCGTCGACGGCGTCCGCACCCCGTTCGGCAAGGCGGGCCCGAAGGGCATTTACCACGAGACCCGCGCCGACGATCTCGTCGTCAAGGCGATCCGGGAGCTGCTGCGCCGCAACCCGGACCTGGACCCCAAGAAGATCGACGAGGTCGCCATCGCCGCGACCACGCAGATCGGCGACCAGGGCCTGACGCTGGGCCGTACGGCCGGCATCCTCGCGGGCCTCCCGCAGTCCGTCCCGGGTTACTCCATCGACCGCATGTGCGCCGGCGCGCTGACCGCCGTGACCGCCGTCGCGGGCGGTGTGGCCTTCGGTGCGTACGACGTCGCCCTCGCCGGCGGTGTCGAGCACATGGGCCGCCACCCCATGGGCGAGGGCGTCGACCCGAACCCGCGCTTCGTCTCGGAGAAGCTGGTCGACGAGTCCGCCCTCTTCATGGGCATGACCGCCGAGAACCTGCACGACCGCTACCCGGCGATCACCAAGCTCCGCGCCGACGAGTACGCCGTGCGCTCGCAGGAGAAGGCCGCCAAGGCGTACGCCGACGGCAAGATCCAGCAGGACCTGGTGCCGGTCTCGGTGCGCAACACCAACGCGGAGATCGGTGAGACGGGCTGGGGCCTGGTCACCACCGACGAGCCGATGCGCCCGGGCACCACGCTGGAGAACCTGGCCGGCCTGAAGACCCCGTTCCGTACCCACGGCCGGGTCACCGCGGGCAACGCCGCCGGTCTCAACGACGGCGCCACGGCCGCGATCATCGCGTCCGAGGACTTCGCCCGCGAGAACAACCTCCCGGTCAAGATGCGCCTGGTCTCGTACTCCTTCGCGGGTGTCGAGCCGGAGGTCATGGGCTACGGCCCCATCCCGGCCACCGAGAAGGCCCTCGCCCAGGCCGGCCTGTCGATCTCCGACATCGGCCTGTTCGAGATCAACGAGGCCTTCGCCGTGCAGGTGCTGGCCTTCCTGGAGCACTACGGCATCGCCGACGACGACGCCCGGGTGAACCAGTACGGCGGCGCCATCGCCTTCGGCCACCCGCTCGCCTCCTCCGGCGTCCGCCTGATGACGCAGCTGGCCCGCCAGTTCGAGGAGCAGCCGCACGTCCGCTACGGCCTGACCACCATGTGCGTCGGCTTCGGCATGGGCGCGACGGTCATCTGGGAGAACCCGCACTTCGATGGAGGCACCAAGTGAGCACCACCACTGAGCTTCTGAAGGGCGCGGCCGAGCTGTTCCCGGACGAGGTCGTCACCTCGGCGCACGTACGCCACCTGGACCTGCCCTTCGGCGCCGGGCGCTTCGCGCTCGTCACGCTGGACAACGGCTTCGACCACACCAAGCCGACCACCTTCGGCCCGCAGTCGCTCGCCAACCTGAACGCGGCGATCGACCAGGTCGAGCAGGAGGCCGTCGCCGGCTCCATCGTCGGCGCGGGCATCACCGGCAAGCCGTTCATCTTCGCCGTCGGCGCCGACCTCAAGGGCGTCGAGCTGCTGAAGAAGCACGACGAGGCGCTCGCCATCGGCAAGGGCGGCCACGACGTCTTCAAGCGCCTCGCGGCGCTGGCCGTCCCCACCTTCGCCTACTACAACGGCGCGGCGATGGGCGGCGGTGTCGAGGTCGGTCTGCACTGCACCTACCGCACCGTCTCGAAGGCCATCCCGGCCTTCTCCCTGCCCGAGGTCTTCCTCGGCCTGGTTCCCGGCTGGGGCGGTTGCACCATCCTGCCGAACCTGATCGGCGCGGACCGCGCGGTCTCGGTCATCATCGAGAACTCGCTGAACCAGAACCGCCAGCTGCGGGGCAAGCAGGTCTTCGAGCTCGGCATCGCGGACGCGCTGTTCGAGGGCGCCGACTTCCTGGAGCAGTCGCTGATCTGGACCGCGAAGGTCCTGAAGGGCGAGACCGAGGTCGTACGGGCCGACGTGGACCGCGGCGAGGGCTGGGACGCGGCGGTCGCCCGCGGCCGCTCCATCGCGGACTCCAAGGTGCACGGCGCGGCCCCGGCCGCCTACCGCGCCCTCGACATCATCGAGGCGTCCAAGGACGGCGACCTGCAGAAGGGCTTCGACGCCGAGGACACGGCTCTCGCCGACCTCATCATGGGCGGCGAACTGCGCTCCGGCATCTACGCCTTCAACCTGGTACAGAAGCGCGCCAAGCGCCCGGCCGGCGCCCCGGACAAGAGCCTGGCGCGCCCGGTCACCAAGGTCGGCGTCGTGGGTGCGGGTCTGATGGCCTCGCAGCTGGCGCTGCTCTTCCTGCGCCGCCTGGAGGTGCCGGTGGTCCTCACCGACATCGACCAGGAGCGCGTGGACAAGGGTGTGGGCTACGTCCACGCCGAGATCCAGAAGCTGCTCGGCAAGGGCCGCATCAACCAGGACAAGGCGAACCGCCTGACCGCCCTGGTGACCGGTGTCCTGGACAAGGCCGAGGGTTTCGCGGACGCGGACTTCATCATCGAGGCCGTGTTCGAGGAGATGTCGGTCAAGCAGAAGGTGTTCGCGGAGGTCGAGGCGGTCGCCCCGGCGCACGCCGTCCTCGCCACCAACACGTCCTCGCTGTCGGTCTCCGAGATGGCCTCGAAGCTCCGGCACCCGGAGCGCGTGGTCGGCTTCCACTTCTTCAACCCGGTCGCGATCCTCCCGCTGCTGGAGATCGTCCGCGGTGAGCAGACCGACGACGCCTCGCTGGCCACGGCCTTCGGTGTCGCCAGGAAGCTGAAGAAGACCGCGGTCCTCACGAAGGACGCCCCGGCGTTCGTCGTGAACCGCATCCTGACCCGCTTCATGGGCGAGATCCAGAACGTCATCGACGAGGGCACCCCGGTGGCCACCGCCGAGAAGGCCATCGAGCCGCTCGGCCTGCCGATGTCCCCGCTGGTGCTCCTGGAGCTCGTCGGCCCGGCCATCGGCCTGCACGTCTCCGAGACCCTGAACCGCGCCTTCCCGGAGCGCTTCACCGTCTCCCCCAACCTGAAGCGGGTCGTCGAGGCCGGCAAGCGCGGCTTCTACGTCTATGACTCCGGTAAGCCGGAGCTCGACCCCGAGGTCGCCGCCCTCCTGGTGCAGGGCGACGTCGTCCTGACCGAGGAGCAGGTGCGCGACCGCGTCCTGGACGCGGTGGCGCAGGAGATCGGCCTGATGCTGGAGGAGGGTGTCGTGGCGGAGGCCCAGGACATCGACCTCTGCCTCATCACCGGTGCCGGCTGGCCCTTCCACCTGGGCGGCATCACGCCGTACCTGGACCGTGAGGGTGTCTCGGAGCGCGTGAACGGCAAGAAGTTCCTGGCTCCCGGGCTGGCGAGCGTCCCGGCGTAACTCGCCCCGCAGACAGGCTTCCAGAGCCTCGGCCCGCCCCTTCCGGGGGGCGGGCTTCGGCCGTTCGAATACCTGTCTAAGATTCACCCTCATGACGGACAAGCACGCGCGGCCCGGGCGCCGCGGCCGCCGCATTCTGCGGATCACCCTGCTCCTGGTCGCCGTGCTGATCCTGGGCGCCGCCGGGGCCGGCTGGTGGGCGTACAGCCACCTCAACGGCAACATCGACAGCGTCGACCTGGACCAGGCCATCGGCGACAACCGGCCTCAGAAGGTCGTCGCGGGGGCGCAGAACGTCCTCGTCCTCGGGTCCGATTCGCGGGCCGGGGCCAACGGTGACCTCGACCACGGCGATGTGGGCGGTGCCCGCTCGGACACCGCGATGCTGGTGCACATACCCGAGGGCCGGGCCAAGGCGACCGCGGTGAGCATCCCCCGCGACACCCTGATCACCCGGCCCGAGTGCAAGGGCAAGGACGGCAAGACCGTCCCGTCCGCGAAGCGGGCCATGTTCAACGGCGTCTACACGCTGGGTGGACCGGCCTGTGTGGTCAAGACCGTGGAGGAGATGTCCGGGATCCGCGTCGACCACTTCGTCGAGGTGGACTTCGCCGGCTTCAAGGGTCTGGTGGACGCGCTCGGCGGGGTCACCGTCACCCTGGACAAGCCGATGAGCGGAGCGAAGGGCGGCCTGAAGCTGGACGCGGGCACGCACCGGCTGGACGGCACCGACTCGCTCAAGTTCGTCCGGACCCGCTACGGCTACGGGGACGGCAGCGACCTCGGCCGGATCGGCCTCCAGCAGCAGTTCATGATGGCGATGCTGTCCGAGATCAAGAAGCAGGACGCCTTCGGCAACCCGGCGCGGCTGTACCAGCTCGCCGACGCCGGCACCAAGTCGCTGACCACCGACTCCGACCTCGCCTCGCTCACCGCGCTGTCCGACTTCGCGCGGAGCATGAAGGGCGTGGACCCGGATACCATGGAGACGATCATGCTGCCGGTCGCCTACGACAAGGTGGACCCCAACCGCGTGGTCGCCGCCGAGCCGCAGGCCACCCAGCTCTGGGAGGCCCTGCGCAAGGACGAGAAGATCCCCGCCTCCGCGAAGGAGTCCCCCGCCAAGGGCGGCCGGTGACGGTCGCCCGACGGAAGACCTGCCGACGGCAGACCTGCCAGCAGCAGCCCTGTCGGCAAAAGCCCTGCTAGCGGTCCTCGCGCACTGCCTCACCCACGCCGCTGCCCCTGCCCCGGCCCAGCAGGCTGTGCCGGCGGCCGTAGAGGAAGTAGACGACGAAGCCTGCCGCCATCCAGATCGCGAAGCGCACCCAGGTCTCGGCCGGCAGGTTGAGCATCAGCCAGACCGAAGCGGCGATCGAGAGGATCGGCACGAGCGGCACGAGCGGGGTGCGGAAGGACCGGGGCAGGTCGGGGCGGGTGCGGCGCAGGATCATCACGCCGAGGGCCACGACCACGAAGGCGAAGAGCGTGCCGATGTTCACCAGCGTGGCGAGCTCGTTGATGCTGGTGAAGCCGGCGACGATCGCGATGACCACGCCGAGCAGGATCGTCGGCCGGTACGGGGTACGGAACTTGGGGTGAGTCCGCGAGAAGAAGCGGGGCAGCAGACCGTCGCGGCTCATCGCGAAGAACACCCGGGTCTGACCCAGCAGCAGGATCATGCACACCGTGGTCAGGCCGACGGCCGCGCCGAAGCTGATGATGCCGCCGTACACCGGATGCCCGGCGGATTTGAAGGCGTCGGCCAGTGGGGCGCTCACCGACAGCTCCGAGTAGTGCTGCATGCCGGTGACCACGAGCGAGACCGCCACGTACAGCACCGTGCAGATGATCAGCGAGCCGAGGATGCCGCGCGGCATGTCCCGCTGCGGCAGTTTGGTCTCCTCCGCGGCCGTGGCGACGACGTCGAAGCCGATGAAGGCGAAGAAGACGACGGAGGCCGCGGTGAAGATGCCCATGATGCCGAAGTTGGTCGGCGCGTATCCGAAGATGAGCTGGACCAGGGGCGCGTCGAGCCCGGAGCCGCTCGGCTGGGGCTGCGCGTCGGGGATGAAGGGCTTGTAGTTGCTGGCTTTGACGAAGAACAGGCCGGCGAAGATCACGATGAGCACCACCGTGACCTTGATCGCGACGACGATCGCGGTGATCCGGGCGGACAGCTTCACGCCGACGACGAGGATCGCCGTGAGGACCAGCACCAGGATGAAGGCGAGCAGGTCGAAGGTGCCGCCCGGCAAGTCCGGGCCCTGGAGGCCGAGCGGCAGTTGGATGCCGGCGTTCTCCATCAGCGAGCGGACGTACCCCGACCAGCCGACGGCGACGACCGCGGTGCCGAGCGCGAACTCCAGTACCAGGTCCCAGCCGATGATCCAGGCGGGGAACTCGCCGATCGAGGCGTAGGAGAAGGTGTACGCCGAACCGGCGACGGGGACGGTCGAGGCGAATTCGGCGTAGCAGAGGGCGGCCAGCGCGCAGACCACACCGGCGGCCACGAAGGCGAGGGCGGTGGCGGGTCCGGCGGTCTCCTTGGCGACCTTGCCGGTGAGGACGAAGATGCCGGTGCCGATGATCACGCCGACGCCGAAGACGGTGAGGTCCCAGGCGGAGAGCGACTTCTTCAGCTGGTGTTCCGGCTCTTCCGTGTCGCGGATGGACTGTTCCACCGACTTGGTGCGGAAGGGACTGTTCAGATCCTTGCTCACCGACGCACCTCCGAGCACGTGCCGCACGCGAAACGGGCCGGGAGGCCACCCCTCAGGGATAACCTCCCGGCCCGTCGCGTGCAACCGCGCCGTCAGTCGACCGCGGTGGCCGGCTCGCTCTCGTAACGCCCGTCGAGCTTGGCCACCAGCCCGGTGACCTGCCGGGCGATGTCCGGGGCGGTCAGGCCGATCTCGGCCATGACCTCCTTGCGGGTGGCGTGGTCGAGGAAGCGCTGCGGAATGCCGAAGTCGCGCAGGGGTACGTCGACGCCCGCGTCGCGCAGCGCCTGGGAGACGGCGGATCCCACACCGCCGGCGCGGCTGTTGTCCTCCACGGTGACGACCACGCGGTGGGCGTCCGCCAGCGGGGCCAGGGCCTCGTCCACGGGCTTGACCCAGCGGGGGTCGACCACGGTCGCGGAGATGCCCTGCCTGTCGAGCAGGTCGGCGATCTCCAGGCACATCGGGGCGAGCGCGCCGACCGAGACGATCAGTACGTCCGGCCGGGTGACCTCGGGGGCCGGGGTGCGCAGCACGTCCATGCCGCCGATGCGGCCGACGGCCGGGACGGCCGGGCCGACGACGCCCTTGGAGAAGCGGACGACGGTCGGCGCGTCCTTGACCAGCACGGCCTCGTTCAGCTGGGCGCGCAGCTGCTCGGCATCGCGCGGGGCGGCGAGGCGCAGGCCGGGCACGACCTGGAGGATGGACATGTCCCACATGCCGTTGTGGGAGGCGCCGTCGGTGCCGGTGATGCCGGCGCGGTCCAGGACGAAGGTGACCCCGCACTTGTGCAGGGCCACGTCCATCAGGACCTGGTCGAAGGCGCGGTTGAGGAAGGTCGCGTAGACCGCGAAGACCGGGTGGGCGCCGCCGGTCGCCAGGCCCGCCGCCGACGTGGCGCCGTGCTGCTCCGCGATGCCGACGTCGAAGATGCGGTCCGGGAAGGCGTCCGCGAACTTCTTGAGGCCGACCGGCTGGAGCATGGCCGCGGTGATCGCGACGATGTCCTCGCGCTCCTTGCCGAGCTTGACCATCTCGTCGGCGAAGACGGAGGTCCAGCTGGCGGCGTCGGTGCTGACGGGCAGGCCGGTGTCGGGGTGGATCACGCCCACCGCGTGGAAGCGGTCCGCCTCGTGTTCCAGGGCCGGCGTGTAACCGCGGCCCTTCTGCGTGAGGCAGTGCACGATGACCGGGCCGCTGAAGCGCTTCGCGCGCTGCAGGGCGGACTCCAGGGCCTCCATGTCGTGGCCGTCGATGGGCCCGATGTACTTCAGGCCGAGGTCCTCGAACATGCCCTGCGGGGCGATGAAGTCCTTGAGGCCCTTCTTGGCGCCGTGCAGGGTCCCGTAGAGCGGCTTCCCGACGACGGGAGTCCGCTCCAGCAGGTCCTTGCCGCGGGCCAGGAAGCGCTCGTAGCCGTCCGTGGTGCGCAGGGTGGCCAAGTGGTTGGCGAGGCCGCCGATGGTGGGTCCGTACGAGCGCTCGTTGTCGTTGACGACGATCACCAGCGGGCGGTCCTTGGCGGCGGCGATGTTGTTCAGCGCCTCCCAGGCCATACCGCCGGTCAGCGCGCCGTCACCGATGACGGCGGCGACGTGGTGGTCCTCGCGGCCGAGCACCTCGTTGGCCTTGGCGATGCCGTCGGCCCAGCCGAGCACGGTGGAGGCGTGCGAGTTCTCGATCACGTCGTGGTCGGACTCGGCGCGCGAGGGGTAGCCGGAGAGGCCGCCCTTGGAGCGCAGGTTCCCGAAGTCCTGACGGCCCGTGAGCAGCTTGTGGACGTAGGCCTGGTGGCCTGTGTCGAAGAGGACCTTGTCCTTGGGCGAGTCGAAGACCCGGTGCAGGGCGATCGTGAGTTCGACCACCCCGAGGTTGGGGCCGAGGTGCCCGCCGGTCTTGGAGACGGCGTCGACGAGGAAGGACCTGATCTCGGCGGCGAGCTGATTGAGCTCCTCCTGGCTGAGCCGGTCCAGATCGCGCGGTCCCTTGATGCGGGTCAGCAGCACCCGTGCCTCCTTGCAGTTGCTTGCTGGTCTGTCGAGTCTAATGTTCCGCTGCCGCGCGCCGTCATCCGGCCGTCCCGAGCGGGTCACAGCTTTGTCATACGTGTACACACCGACGGACGGCCACACCTCACATACGGGCGTATACCCGTACAGGTGTACGTACCCGGACACGCACAGGTGCCCGGCGCCACACGAGGTGGCTCCGGGCACTGTGACCGGTCTTACCGCTGACGATGCTCCGGACGCGCGGTCAGGCGCGTCCGGCCGTCTTCTGGGTCTTGCGCGTGACCGAGTCGATCACCACGGTGGCCAGCAGCACCGCACCGGTGATCATGTACTGGATCGGCGTCGCGATTCCCTCCAGGGCCAGACCGTACTGGATGGAGGTGATGACCATGACGCCGAGGAGGGCGTTCCAGGTCCGGCCCCGGCCGCCGAAGAGGCTGGTGCCGCCGATGACGGCCGCCGCGATCACGTTCATCAGCAGGTCGCCGGCGCCGGCGCTCTGGTTGGCCGCCGCGATCTTGGAGGCCCAGAAGAGTCCGCCGATGGCGGCGAAGGTGCCGGCGAGGGCGAAGACCGTGATGCGGACCGCGTTGACGTTGATGCCCGCGCGGCGGGAGGCCTCGACGCTGCCGCCCAGGGCGAAGACGTTTCGCCCGAAGGTCGTGCGGCGCAGGAGGAAGTCCGTGCCGACCAGGGCCACCACGAAGAGCACCACCGCGAGCGGCAGCCCCTTGTACTGGTTGAACACCGTGGCAGGACCGAAGGTGAACACCGCCAGCAGGCCGGTGCGCAGCAGGATCTCGGCGAGCGGCCGGGAGGGGACCCCGGCGGCCTCGCGGCGGCGGGCGTCGAAGAAGGCGGCGAGGAAGTACCCGGCCACGGCGAGCGCGGCCAGCCCGTAGCCCGCGGCCACGTCCGAGAAGTAGTACGTGGTGAGCCGGCCGACCACGCCCTCGGAGTCGAGGTTGATCGTGCCGTTGCTGCCGAGGATCTGCAGCATGGCGCCGGACCAGAAGAGCAGGCCCGACAGGGTGACGGCGAAGGCCGGAGCCCCGATCCGGGCGAAGAAGAAGCCGTGGACGGCGCCGATCAGGGCGCCGCCGGCGATGGCCGCGAGGATCGCCAGCCACTCGTTGACTCCGTGCGTGACGGCGAGGACGGCGACGATCGCGCCCGAGACGCCGCTGACCGAGCCGACCGAGAGGTCGATCTCGCCGAGCAGCAGCACGAAGATGATGCCGACGGCCATCATGCCGGTGGCGACCATCGTGATCGCGATGTTGGTGAGGTTCTCCGGGGAGAGGAAGTTCGCGTTCAGCCCCTGGAAGATGCTCCAGATGATGATCAGGCCGAGGACGACCGGGATGGAGCCCAGGTCGCCGGCCTTGAGCTTGCGGCCGAACTCGTTCATGTACCCCGCGAAGCCCTGTTCGCGGACGAGCAGTCGGGGGTCGACCGCCGGAATGGCGTCGGGCGCGGCGGCCGGGTTGACCGGATCGACCGCATCGCCCCGCGTGTCGGCCGCCTTGCCCGCGGGGTCGGCGGCTGGGTTCTCGGTGCTCACTTGCGAGCCTCCCCGGTACGGGCCGCCCGGCGGGTCACGGCATTGTCCGTGGCTCCCGTGATGGCGGAGATGATCTCTTCCTGCGAGGTGTCGGCGACGTTGAAGACGCCGTTGTTGCGGCCCAGCCGCAGGACCGCCACCTTGTCGGCGACGGCCTTCACATCGGCCATGTTGTGGCTGATGAGGATGACGGCGTGGCCCCGCTCGCGCAGCCGCTCCACCAGGTCGAGGACCTGCGCGGTCTGCTCGACGCCGAGGGCGGCGGTGGGCTCGTCGAGGATGACGAGCTGGGGCTCGCCCAGCATGGAGCGGGCGATCGCCACCGTCTGGCGCTGACCGCCGGAGAGCGAGGCGATGGGGATCCGGACACTGGGAATCCGGATGGACAGGGTGGTGAGGAGCTCGCGGGCGCGGCGCTCCATCTCCACCTCGTCGAGGACACCGCGGCGCTTGAGCTCGCGGCCGAGGAAGAGGTTGCCGACGACATCGATGTTGTCGCACAGCGCGAGGTCCTGGTAGACCGTCGCGATGCCCAGGTTCTGGGCGTCGTGGGGCTTGGTGATCGAGACCGGGCGGCCCTCCCACTCGATGATTCCGTCATCGATGGGGTGCACGCCGGCGATCGTCTTGACCAGCGTGGACTTACCGGCGCCGTTGTCGCCGACGAGGGCGACCACCTCGCCGGAGTGGATCTCGAGTTCTACGTCGGTCAGGGCCTGAACGGCGCCGAACCGCTTCGAGACCCCTCGCAACGCCAGCACGGGCGCAGCGGACACATGAACCATCTCCTTCGCCGCCTGACCGGCGGGGATGTCGTGCAGAAAATGCAGGAGCGGGGTGAATGGGGGTGGAGTGGTGCGGGGTGGGGGTGGTACGTGGTGCGGGTGCTGCGGGGTGGGGAATCGTTTCCGTCCGGCGCCCCGCGGAGGGCGGGGTGAGAGGGGCGGGGCGCCGGACGGGCGGGGGGACCGCCTCGTAGGAGACCGGGTTGCGGACCGTTCCCTACGGAGGGAGGGCCTTACTTGAGGCCGAGGGCGGTGCAGGCCGCCGCGTACTTCTCGGTGCAGATCTCGTCGGCCGTGTAGACGCCGTCCTTGATGACGGTGTCCTTGATGTTGTTCTTGGTGAGCGAGACGACCGGGATCAGCACGGCCGGGACGCTCTTGGCGGTCGGGCTGTCGACCGTGGAGGTGGTGATGCCTTCGAGCTTCTCACCCTTGGCGAGGGCGACGGCCATCTTCGCGGCGGCCTCGGCCTCGGGGGCGTACGGCTTGTAGACGCTCATGAACTGCTCGCCCGCCACGATGCGCTGCACACCGGCGAGTTCGGCGTCCTGGCCGGTGACCGGGGGCAGGGGGGACATGCCGGCCGCCTTGAGGGCGGTGATGATGCCGCCGGCCATGCCGTCGTTGGCGGAGTAGACGCCGATGATGTTTTCCTTGCCGAGCGCCGAGAGCGCGCCGGCCATGTTGGTGTTGGCGTTCTCCGGCTTCCACTCCTTGGTGTCGTACTCCTTGCCGATGTTCACCTGGCCGTCGAGGACGGAGTGCGCACCCTGCTTGAAGAGCTTGGCGTTCGGGTCGGTGACCGAGCCGTTCATCATGACGATCTGGCCGTCCTTGGCCTTGTCGCCCAGCGCCTCCAGCAGCGCCTTGCCCTGGACCTTTCCGACCTCTTCGTTGTCGAAGGAGGTGTAGGCGTCGATCGGGCCCTCGGCCAGGCGGTCGTAGGCGACGACCGGGATGCCGGCGTCCTTGGCCTTCTTGACCGAGCCCGCGATGGCCTTGGCGTCCACCGCGTCGATGATGAGGGCGTTCACCTTGTTGGTGATCATGGTGTCGACCTGCGAGTTCTGCGTGGTCGCGTCCTGCTTGGCGTTGGCGTAGACCACCTCGGCCTTGCCGCCGGTGAGTTCGGCGATCTTCTTCTCGATCAGCGGCTTGTCGAACTTCTCGTAGCGCGCGGTCTGGTTCTCCGGCAGGAGGAGCCCGATCTTGACCGCGTCACCCTGGGCGGCGCCGGGCTCGTTCGTCTTGTCTCCGGCCTCCTTCGCGCTGCCACAGGCGGCAAGCGAAACGGCCATGGCGCCGGCGGCGACGGCTACGGCAGCTCTACGCATACGAGTGTTCATTACTTGAACCTCCCTGACGAGGCCGCAACGTTGCGGCCGAGGTGGATGTGAGTCAACCCCGGCCGCAAGTTTGCCGTCAAGGAGTGAATCCTTAACGAGATGACAACGGTGCCATCCGTTATCTACCTGAAGACAAGACGGCTGGAGCTCGCACGCCACCTCCATGATCCGACAAAAGCGTCGAATCGCCCATCTCGCTGAGCACGAGGGCCAGCGCGCCGAGCACCTCCGCACGCCCGCCCAGGGAGCCCGTGAGTACGGACAACTGCCGGGCCGCGCTCGGGATCGCGTACCTCCCCACCGATTCACGGATGGGGGCCAGGACGAGTTCACCCGCATCCGCGAGCGAGCCGCCCAGCACCACCCGGCTGGGGTTCAGGAGGTTGCAGAGGCTGGCCACGCCGCTGCCGATGTGGCGGCCCACGTCCGTGATCACCCGGCGGCAGCCCGGGTCCCCGCCGCGGGCCAGTTCGACCACCCGCTCCATCGTCAACCCCGGGCCGTGCGTCCCCTGGAGCAGGGGCAGGACGTACCGGGCCGCGGCGAAGGTCTCCAGGCAGCCGCGGTTGCCGCAGCGGCAGACCGGGCCGGACTCGTCGAGCGTGATGTGCCCGATCTCGCCGGCGGTGCCGCCCGGCCCCCGGTAGATCTGGCCGTTGATCACCAGCCCGGAACCGACACCGCTGGCCACCTTGATGTAGGCCAGATCCTTTACTCCGCGGCCGCTCCCCCACACCAGCTCACCGAGGGCTCCGAGGTTCGCGTCGTTGTCCACGTACACGGGCACGCCGAGGCGCTGCGAGAGCTCCTGGCGGGGGTTGATGCCGGACCAGCCGGGCAGGATCGCGGTCGAGCCGAGGGTCCCGGACTCCACGTCGATCGGGCCGGGGACGCCGAGCCCGACCCCGATGACCTTCTCCAGGCCGACTCCCACGGTCGCGATCAGCTGGCCGACCAGCGCTTCGGCCCGGTTGAAGCCGTCCATCCAGGAGGCGTCGACATCCAGCGGTTCCGACTCCTCGGCCAGCACCTGGTGCGCGAGGTTGCCGACGGCCACCCTCAGGTGCGTGTGGCCGAAGTCGACTCCGATGACGATGCCCGCGTCGCCGCTGAGCGAGACGCTGCGGGCCCGCCGGCCGCCGGCCGAGGTGTCCGTGACCTCGACGGTCCCGCCGTCCTTCAGTTCGCGGACGATGTTGGAGACCGTGGCCGCCGACAGTCCGGTGGTCCGGGCGATCTCCGCCTGGGTCAGCGAACCCGCGAGCCGCACCGCCCGCACGACCCGTTCGAGATTCGCGCGATGCAGCGAGGACTGCGATCCGGGAGTCTGCACGACTCATCCACTCCTGCCCATAAGCGACGGCCAGCGTCGCCCCCCGGCCGGGCCGTCGCGGTCGTCCGCTCCGAGACCCCGGCGTCTCTCCAACTTGTGAAGCTTAAGTCGAGCCTTTGGGCCTCCACACGTCAAGAGGCTGACACAGCACGAATCGGCTACTACCAGCCGGAAGGGGGAGGGAACGGTCTGGAAGATCGCGCTACGGGGAACCTCGGCTCTCGCGGTGCGGCGTCCCGGTGGACTGCGCTACTTGAGGGTGGCGGAGGTCAGGCCGGCCTGGATCTGGCGCTGGAAGGACAGGTAGACGACCAGCATCGGGATCATCGCGATGGTCACACCGGCGAAGAGCACGGGCAGGTCCGTCTCGTAGCCCATCTGGTACTGGAGCTGGATGAGCCCCTGGGTGAGCATGTACCGCTCGGGGTCGGAGCCGGTCTGGGGCTGCATCAGCACGGAGGGCAGGATGTACTGGTTCCACTGGCCCAGGACATTGAATATCCCGACGCTGATCAGGCCGGGCTTGGCCATCGGCAGCATCACCTGGAAGAAGATCCGGGTGTCGGAGGCCCCGTCGATCACCGCCGCCTCGTGCACCGCCGTCGGCAGGGTGCGGAAGAAGGAGTGCATGAAGAAGACGGTGAAGGGCATCGAGTAGGCGACGTACACCATGATCAGGCCCTGGTACGTGTTGAGCATGTCCAGGCGCTTGACCATGAAGAACAGCGGGACCAGCGCCAGGAAGACGGGGAACATCGCCCCGCTGACGAAGAAGTAGTAGACGAGCCGGTTGCCGCTGAAGGGGTAGCGGGCCAGGACGTACGCCGCCATCGAGCCGAGCAGCATGGTCAGCGGGACCGAGAAGGCCATCACGATCAGCGTGTTGGTGAAGTAGTCGCCGATGCCCTTGTCCCAGGCCCGGGCGAAGGCGTCGAAGTGCCAGTTCGAGGGCCAGCTGAGGGCCGAACCGCCGATCTGCGAGTCGGTCTTGAAGGAGCCGAGCACCAGCCAGGTCAGGGGCAGGACGATCAGTATCGCCCAGACGGCGAGGAAGCCGTGGGAGAAGACGTTGAGCGCCATGCCGTCGGAGCGGTTCTTCCCCCGCTCCCCCGGCCGGCCGGACCGGCCCGCACGCTCCGCGGCGGCCTCGCCCGGAGCCTTGATCACTGTGGTCATCGTGGTCTCCCGCTCAGAACTCGATGCGCTCGCGGCGCGTGGCTCGCAGCGTGATGACGGAGAGGATCAGGGTCAGGACGAGCATGACCACGCCCATGGCGCAGGCGTAGCCGCTCTTGCCGAAGTACAGGAAGTTGCGCATCAGAACCGTGGCCATGACCTCGCTGTGGTGGTCCGGTCCGCCGCCGAACTGGCCCGAGGTCATGGTCGACACCAGGACGAACATGTCCATCGCGGCGATGCCCAGATAGACCGCGGAGGTCTGCACAGAGTCCCACAGCAGGGGCAGCGTGACCTTGAAGAAGGTCTGGGCGCGCCCCGCGCCGTCCAGGAGGGCGGCCTCGTAGATGTCACGGGGTACGGACTGCATGGCGGCGGAGAAGAGAACCAGGTAGAAGCCGACGCCGTGCCAGACGACCACCAGCAGGAGGCACCAGAGCACGAGGTTGGGCTCGTTGAGCCATTCGACGGGGTGGGAGGGGTCGACGAGGCCGGTCTTGATGAGGAAGCCGTTGAGCAGGCCGCCCTCGTCGCTGCGGTACACGGCGCCGAAGAGGACCGCGAGGATGGCGAGGGAGAGGACCTGCGGGAAGAAGTAGACGACCTTGTAGAAGGCCGATCCCCCCACGCCCCGCACGCCGCCCGCGCCGCTGCGGCCGCCCGCGTTCAGCATGAAGGCGAAGAAGAGGGCGAGGAGGATGGTGATCACCGGGACGAACACCAGGAGCAGCAGGTTGTGCCACAGCGCGCCCAGGAAGACCTTGTCCTCCAGCAGGGTCGAGTAGTTCTCCAGGCCGACGAAGTCGAACGTCGGTGACTGACCCGACCAGTTGGTGAAGGAATAACCGAACGTCTGTACGTACGGCCAGATGACGAAGGTCAGATACAGCGCGAGAGGCAGGATGAGGAAACCGGCGATGAAGCCGCCCCGTCCTGTGCTCTGGCCTACTTGGCTCATGGTGTCCGTCCCTGATCGTTCCGGGTGACCGGTGGACGCGGTGTCAGCTGCGACGGTTGTTCTTGGCGTTCGGGTCCTTGGCCGCCTTGTCTACCGCAGCCTGGGCCCGCTTGATCCATTCCTTGGGCTGGATGCGCTTGGCCATCAGCTCATTGGACGCGTCCTGGATCTCGGTGTCCATCTCGCTGTACCAGTCGGGGTACCGGTAGTTGAAGGTGTTGTCCCCGGCCGCCTTGAGGGCCGCCACCGCCGACTGCGTGCCCGGCCGCAGCTTCACCCCCGGGTCGACGCCGTCCTTGACGACGGTCAGCGAGTTGGCCTGCTGGGCGAAGAGCGTCGACCACTCGCGGGAGAGCATCGACCGCAGGAACTCCAGGCCGCCGGGCTTGTTGGCGGCCTTCTCCGGGACGATGAAGGGCTCGTCGGCGCCGGCCCGGATGGCCTCGAAGGGCAGCTTGCTGTCGGGCAGCAGCGGCACCGGCAGGAACCGCATGTCGAAGTCTTCCGGCGTCTGCTTCAGCTGCTCGTTCTCCAGCCAGGAGCCGGAGGGGATGAAGGCCGCCTTGTACTGGTTCCAGGCGGTCTGCGACTCCGTGTGGGTGAGGCCGTTGGTGCCCGGCAGGAGCAGGCCCTTCTCGACGACCTCGTAGACCGCCTCGACGGCGGCGAGGGCGGCCGCGTTGCCCTCGAAGGCGGTGGGCTCCAGATTGTCGATCGCCTTCATGGCGTCCAGACCGCCCTTCTTGGCGATCAGGTCCATGATGACGACGTTGATGTAGTACGGGAACTTCCCCTGGTGGGCGAGGCCGCCGAGGCCGGCGTCCTTGGCCTGGGTGCAGACCGCCAGGAACTCGTCCCAGGTCTTGGGCGCCGTCCAGCCCTTCTCCTTGAAGAGCTTGCCCGAGTACCAGAAGCCGAAGACCGTGTACACGTAGTTCAGCGCGACGAACTTGCCGCCCTGCATACCCTGTTCGACGGTGCCGGGGATGAGCATGTCCCGGACCTTCTTGGCCGGGTCGTCGAGCGAGGGCGCGTCGAGCACCGGGGTGAGGTCGGCGAGCTGGCCGCCCTTGAAGAGGACGTCGAGCTTGATCTTCTGGGCGCCGGAGTCGTCGACGACGTCCGGCGGGTTGCCGCCGTTGAAGCGGACCTGGAGCTTGGCGGTGATCTCCTGGGTTCCGAGGTGGGAGCTGGTGGTGCCCCACTTCTTGTCGAAGGCGGCTTCCCAGGCCTTCGCGTAGTCGTCGCCGAACCCGCCCTTGAAGACGACGACGTCGAGCTTGCTGCCCTTGGCCACGCCGAACGGGTTCTCCGCACTCGTCGCGGCCTTGGAGGGGCCGTTGGTGGGCTCCCCGCCGCCGGAGGCGCAGGCGGACAGGAAGCCCATCGTCGGCACGGTGATCAGGCCGAGTGCCGCGGAGCGCTTGATCAGGTCCCGGCGGCCGAGGCCCTCGCCGTCGCTGTTCTCGTCGTGGGCGGAGGTGGATCCCATGCTCAAGTCCTCGCCTTCGTCAGAAGTGTGAAGGAGGAAGGGAAACACGGCAGTTGCCACGCGCGGACAACACCGCAGGTCCCTGCCACCCCCCGGTCCGGGGCCGCTCGTTCGCGAGGGTCCGGACGGGCACAGGTATAGTCCACTTCCGCTCGCATGAGCAAGATCGTGCACAAGGATGGCCCCCGGCTTTTCCGAGTTGAGACCTCTCCGACACCTGGCCCCGCCCGCCACGGGCGCCCCTGGGGCATACCCCGGAACACCCCGAAAAAGCGGAAGGGCCGTACCCCCTTAACGGGGATACGGCCCTATGGTGCCGATAAGCGGCGCATCGCCGCGCCTGGCGCGCCCTTAGCCGCGGATGAGGTTGCGCAGGACGTACTGAGACATGCTTCGATTGCCGTTCTTAACTCTAATCACCGCCGCCGTTTGACCATGCCTCTGAAGAACCGACCTCGGCGCAGCAGATCTCGGCCTACGCCTGCTCGCCGCCTGAACCACGTGGCACCCGACATTCCTGCATGGGGACCTGATCGAGCGGAATAGGGTTCGGGGCGTGGGGTGCCGCTGTATGCTGCCGCCCGCGAGGAACCGCGGGCGAAGGAAGACTGTCTCTCCCTTCGCCGGATAGAACCGAGCAGATGTCGGGCGGGGGAGCCATGGGAATGCAAGGGGCGAATTCGGAGGCGGAGTTAGGGACGGACGACGCGACCGTCGTGTTGCCCGCCGTCATCGGCCCGTACGTGGTGATGAGGCCGCTCGGCGGCGGTGGGATGGGCGTGGTCTCCCTCTGCCGGACCGGGTCGGGGCGGCTGGTGGCGGTCAAGCAAGTGCGGGAGGAGTACGCGGACGATCCCGCCTTCCGCAGCCGTTTCCGGCGGGAAGTGGCCGCGGCCCGCCGGGTCAGCGGCGTGTACACGGTGCCCGTGCTGGACGCCGATACGGACGGGCCTCGGCCGTGGGTGGCCACCGCGTACGTCCCCGGGCCGACGCTCGATCAGGCGCTGCGGATCTGCGGCACCTTCCAGGAGCCGGCCGTGCGGGCCCTGGGGGCCGCCCTCGCCGAGTCCCTTCAGGTCATCCACGCGGCCGGGCTGGTGCACCGGGACTTCAAGCCGGGCAACGTGCTGCTGTCCACCGACGGCCCGCGTGTGATCGACTTCGGTATCAGCAAAGCCCTCGGCGAGACCCGGCTCACGGTCACCGGCACGGTGATCGGCTCCCCCGCCTTCATGGCGCCCGAGCAGATCGCCTCGTTCCACGACGCCGGACCGGAGAGCGACGTCTTCGCGCTGGCCGGAGTCCTGGTCTACGCCGCCTGCGGGGAGGGGCCGTTCGGTCCCGGTGATCACGGAGTGCTGCACCGGATCGTCACGGACGAACCCGACTTGCACGCGGTCCCGTCCTCCCTGCACCCGCTCCTGTTGCGGTGCCTGGACAAGATGCCCTCCCGGCGGCCCTTCTCGATGCGGTGCTGGCCGGGCTGGCGCCCGCGCGCCCGCACGATCTACTGGTCCCGGCGCTCCAGAACGATTTGGCGGCGCGGGCCCGGGACGCCGAGCTGATGGCGGTGGCGCCGCCCCCGCCCCGCGCCGTGCTCGGCGGGGGCCGCCAGAGGTCCGGTCCCAGCCGTCGCACGGTCCTGCTCGGCGGACTCGCGGCCGCTGTGCTCGCCGGGGGCGGGGTGGCCGGTGCCCTGTGGAGGCCCTGGAAGGCCGAAGACGGCGGTGGCGAGAACGGTAGCCCCGCCCCGTCGCTCGGCCCGACCGCGCGCCCTGTGGTCCTGACCGATCCGCCCGCGCCGCTGTGGAACGAGCCGCTCCCCGACTCACCGACCGGGATGCCCCAGGTGCGGGCGACCGGCGGGACTCTGGTGCTGCAGGACTCCAGCTTCGGCGGCTACACGGTGGCCTTCGACCTCTCGAGCGGCAAGCTCCGCTGGAACCAAAGTTTCGCGACCGCGACGCAGCCGAACCAGCCCTCCGGCCCGCTCCCCCGAGGAACCCGAGTCCTCGGCGCCATCGCCGCGGGGCTGCTCGGAACTTCGATGAGCACGGCCCTGGAATCCTTGGGGCAGACGAACTTGACCGTGCTGGACTCGGCCACCGCCCGTGTGCGGTCCACCCTGTGGTTACCGAAGGACGACAGTGTGATCGCCCTGCTCTCCGCCCACGAGAACATGGCCTACTGCCTGGTGAACACCTTCAAGGGAAGCCTCCTGCCGGGCGCGCCGTCCCCCGAGGCCACTGCGAGTCTCGGTCTCAGCGAGACAGCCACCGCCATCGACCTGAGCGGTGGCGGCATCCGGTGGCGCAAGCCCGTCGTCCCCAACTCCATGCCGGGGGTCAGGTACGCCGCCGATCGCCACGGCTTCTACTACACCGAGAGCACCAAGACCGGCTTGACCCTGTACGCGCTGAACGCCGCGGACGGAACGCCGCGGTGGTCCGTGGACGTGGCCGCGGACCCCAGCAGCCAGCTCCCCCCCTATATGCAGGCGGGCGGAGGATCCCTCACCTCCTCGCTCATCGCCGTCGGCGACCTTCTGATCGCGATGCACACGAAGGCCGGAATGAGTGCCTACGACGCCGAGAGCGGGCAGCGGCGCTGGGCGGTTCCCATGGTCGGCGCTTCGGCCCCGGTCGCCGTCGGGGAACTGCTGCTGGTCAACGACTTCCGGAACGTGCACGCCGTGGACCTGCACACCGGGGAGATCCGATGGCGCGTCGAAAGCCCCGTTCCACTGTCCCCCCTTCCCGCGCTGTCGCCCACCCTGGCCGCGTCCACTCAGGTCACCGTGGTCCTGTTCAGCCCCGCGGTCAGCGGCCTCGGCATGGATCCGGGGCAATTCGCGTCCGGCTGCCTGGTGCTGCGGACCTCGGACGGCAAGCAGCTCTGGGCGCTGCGCGACAAGCCGGTGACCTCGACGGCTTCCGCCCCGGTCTCTCCAGCGCCGTCGCCTTCCGGCATCGGAGAGGTCACCCGCCTGGCGGAGGCGTTCTGGGGCGTGGGGGTACAGGACGATGTCGTGTTCGTCAGCGGCGGCGGACGCGTACGGGCCTACCGGGCGAACGCTGGATGAGCGTCCCACCGCCCGCTTCCTCCTCTTCCGCTTCCTCCTCGTCCACCACCTCCTCATCCGCCGTGCCCCTGCCGCCTCCGTCCACCGCGCCGCTCCCGGTGCGAATCGGTCCGTACCGTGTGGTCAGGCTGCTCGGGTCAGGCGGCATGGGCAAGGTGTACTTGGCCGCGACCCGGGCCGGGCGGCCGGTGGCGGTGAAGGTCGTCCGGGAGAGCTACGCGCAGGACCCGCGCTTCCGCGAGCGGTTCCGCGCCGAAACGGAGGCCGCCCTCAAGGTCAGCGGCGCCTTCACCGCCCCGGTGCTCGCCGCCGACCCGGATGCCGCGCAGCCCTGGCTGGCCACGGCCTATCTCCCCGCCCCCACCCTGAGCGAAGCCGTCGCCGCCCACGGGCCGATGCCCGAATCCACGGTACGGAGCCTGGCCGTCGGCCTGGCCGAGGCCTTGGCCGCCGTCCACGCCGCAGGGCTCGTACATCGCGATCTGAAACCGTCCAACATCCTGCTGACCGACGACGGGCCGCGCGTCATCGACTTCGGCATCGCCCGCAGCGTGGACGGCGCCGGCCCGACCGGCACCGGACAAGTGGTCGGCACCGCCGGCTACATGCCGCCCGAGCAGGTAGCCGGGCGCACCTGCACGGCGGCCGGCGACGTCTTCTCCCTCGGCGCCACCCTGCTGTACGCGGCTTCGGGCCACGGAGCCTTCGGGAACAGCGCACTGCACATCGTCCTGTACCGCACCGTCCACGAGGAACCGGACCTGGAGGACGTACCGGAAGCCCTGCTGGAGGCCCTGGGGGCATGCCTGGAGAAGGAGCCGTGGAAGCGGCCGAAGGTGGCGGACCTGGCGGTGCTGTTCGGCGGGCCGGACCTCCCGGGTGCGGGCTGGCTCCCTGAGGCCGTACGCCGGGAGGTGCGCAGGCGGGAGGAAACCGTTCGGGCGGCCCTGCCCACCGGCGGTTGGGCAGGGCGCCTGGACCGGCGCCAAGCCCTCGCGGCCGTCGGTGCGATCGCCGGGGCCGCGGCGTTCTCGGGCTGGTACCTCGCCGACTCCGGGGGCCCGTCCGTGGAACCGCCCAGGCAGCTGTGGCGAGAACCGCTCCCGGACGGATTCTCCACCGTGTGGAAGACTGCGCGGGGCCGGATCCTCGTCTCGGGCAGCAGCGGGTCGGGGGCGGCCGTCCTCGACGCGTACACGGGCGAGAGCCTGTGGCGGAGCGCACCGCTGGCCTCCGCGGCCTCCGCGACGGACGGGCGGACCGTGTACGTCATCGAAGTCGACGGCGCCGTCCACGCCCGCGACCTGGAAAGCGGCGAGGAGCGCTGGCGGTTCGTCCCGCCGGGCCTGGCTCAGCCGGAACTCACCGACCTGATCGTGCAGGCGGGCGAGAACGGATGGGTATACGTCACTTCGGTCCGGACCGGGAAGCTGTACGTCCTCGACGACGGGGGGAAGCCGCGCTGGGACCGGGACAGCCCGCTCACTGCCGTCCATCCGCGGGGCGGGGTACTGCTGTGCGTGGCGCGCAGGCAGGCCGGAGCGGACGACCGCCGTACGCTCTACGCCCTCGACCCGCACTCCGGGAAGGAACTGTGGCGCCATCCCTCCGACATCGTGGGCATCGGCGACAACCCGGGGGCGCGGCTCGTCCTCGCCGTGCTGCACGGCACCACTGAGCTGACCGCCCTGCAACTGGCCGACGGGCACCCGTTGTGGAGCGTCCCCAGCGGCCTGACCCCGGAGGACCGGCTGCAGAACGGGTTGCTGGCGGGCACGGCACGGCTCAGCGAGGACGGCGCGACGGTGCTCTTCGAGCAGAGCCTGGCGAACGGGTCCTTCGCGGCGGTGGACGCGGAGACGGGCAGGCCGCTGTGGCAGGAGCACACGGAGACGAGGCAGCAGCTGAGCCCGAGGGGCAACACCCTCTTCACCACCGCGTTCCCCCCGACCGGCGTCGACCTCACCGCCGGCCACGGGCCGCTGACGGCCTACGGGCTGCGCGACGGGCGGCGGCTGTGGCGCACCCCGGACCTAGGAAAGGGCCTGCACCAGGTGCTGGCGGCACAGGACGGCCTGGTCCTGATCGGAATCACCGGTGGCAGCCGGCCCGGCCTGTACGGGTACGCCCAGTCGGACGGGAAGGAGGTCTGGCGCCTGCCGCAGGAGGTCGACTCGCGCGCCCCGCTCAAAGCTGCTGTCACCTCCGGCAACCGCCTGTGGGTCTCCAGCGGTGGCCTGCTGTTCGCCTTCGCTCTGGGCAAGGAGTGAACGACCACCGGACCGGGATCGGCCGTCCGGTCATCCCGTCCGTTCCGTGCCGAGCGGCGTTGGCGGTCCCGCTGATCGGCGCTGGGAGCGCTCCGCCCACGTCCGTCTACGGAGCGACCCGTGGGGTCAGTACCGGTACCTTGGCGTCCTTCTTGCTGATGTCCAACCCGCGCAGCGTTCGTGGAGGACGTCCACGGCTCGCTATCACAGAGGCAACGGTTTCGGCCGGAACGACCACACCACGATCCCGAACCCGACCCAGCCCCTTTCAGGGCACACAGAAGCACGCCCGGCGCGCACCGAAGGTGCGCTGAGCTGATCTGCGGTGGAGCTTCTACTTTCGTGTCAGACCCGATCATCTGCCGCTACGGCGAAAGATCTCCGGACCGGGACACTAGCGGCGCTCGTTCGCCACACGCTCGCAAGGACAGAAGAACCCCGCACCTGGTACCAGGTGCGGGGTTCTTCGTCGTCGTAGGATGCGCAGCTCCGCTCCGGGAACAGATCGCCTGCGATCATGCTCGCAGGCGCGTCTTCCGCCCCGTCACGCGCGAGCGCCCTGCCTCCGCGCGCGAGATGCAGGGGCAGGGCGCTCGTTCACATCAGGTCAAGAACCGACAAGTTGGCGGAGCACGTACTGCATGATGCCGCCGTTGCGGTAGTAGTCCGCCTCGCCCGGCGTGTCGATGCGGACGACCGCGTCGAACTCCACACCCGTGTCGGTGGTCACCTTGACGGTGCGCGGGGTGGTGCCGTTGTTCAGCTCCTCCACACCGGTGAAGGCGAAGGTCTCCTCACCCGTCAGACCCAGGTTGGCCGCCGTGGCGCCCTCCGGGAACTGCAGGGGCAGGACGCCCATGCCGATCAGGTTGGAGCGGTGGATGCGCTCGTAGGACTCGGCGATGACGGCCTTCACGCCGAGCAGCGCGGTGCCCTTGGCAGCCCAGTCGCGGGAGGAGCCGGAGCCGTACTCCTTGCCCGCCAGGATGACCAGCGGGATGCCGGCGGCCTGGTAGTTCTGCGAGGCGTCGTAGATGAAGGAGACCGGCGCGCCGTCGCCCTCACCAGCACGAGTGAAGTCGCGGGTGAAGCCGCCCTCGGTGCCCGGCGCGATCTGGTTGCGCAGGCGGATGTTGGCGAACGTACCGCGGATCATGACCTCGTGGTTGCCGCGGCGGGAACCGTACGAGTTGAAGTCGCGGCGCTCGACGCCGTGCTCGGTGAGGTACTTGCCGGCCGGGGTGTCGGCCTTGATCGCACCGGCCGGGGAGATGTGGTCGGTGGTGACCGAGTCGCCCAGCTTCGCCAGCACGCGGGCGCCGGTGATGTCGGAGACCGGGGTGGTCTCCATCGTCATGCCCTCGAAGTAAGGGGGCTTGCGCACGTAGGTCGACTGCGGGTCCCACTCGAAGGTGTTGCCAGTCGGGATCGACAGCGCCTGCCACTGGGCGTCGCCCGCGAAGACGTCCTGGTAGGACTTGTTGAACATGTCCTCGCCGATGGCGTTCGCCACGACGTCGTTGACCTCGGCCTCGGAGGGCCAGAGGTCCTGGAGGTAGACCGGGTTGCCCTCGGTGTCGATGCCGAGCGCGTCCTTGGTGATGTCCACCTTCATGGAGCCGGCGATGGCGTACGCGACGACCAGCGGCGGGGAGGCCAGGTAGTTCATCTTGACGTCGGGGTTGATCCGGCCCTCGAAGTTGCGGTTGCCGGAGAGCACCGAGGTGACCGCGAGGTCGTGCTCGTTGATCGCCTTCGAGATCTCCTCGTCCAGCGGACCGGAGTTGCCGATGCAGGTGGTGCAGCCGTACCCGACGAGGTTGAAGCCCATCTTGTCGAGGTACGGGGTCAAGCCGGCCTTGTCGAAGTAGTCGGTGACGACCTTCGAGCCCGGGGCGAGCGTGGTCTTGACCCACGGCTTGCGGGACAGGCCCTTCTCGACCGCCTTCTTGGCCACGAGCGCCGCGGCGACCATGACGTAGGGGTTCGAGGTGTTGGTGCAGGAGGTGATCGCGGCGACGGTGACGGCGCCGTGGTCGATCTCGAAGGACGAGCCGTCGGCGAGGGTGACCAGGGTGGGCTTGGACGGGGCGCCGTTCGGGTGGTTCGCCGGGGCGTCGGAGGCCGGGAAGGACTCCTTGCCGGCCTCGTCCACGTCGTCGACGTAGTTGCGCACGTCCTGCGCGAACTGCTCGGCGGCGTTCGCGAGGACGATGCGGTCCTGCGGGCGCTTCGGACCGGCGATGGAGGGGACGACCGTGGAGAGGTCGAGCTCCAGCTTCTCGGAGAAGTCCGGCTCGGCGGCCGGGTCCAGCCACAGGCCCTGCTCCTTGGCGTACGCCTCGACGAGCGCGACCTGCTGCGCGTCACGGCCGGTCAGGCGCAGGTACTTCAGGGTCTCGTCGTCGATCGGGAAGATCGCGGCGGTGGAGCCGAACTCCGGCGACATGTTGCCGATGGTGGCGCGGTTCGCGAGGGAGGTGGCGGAGACGCCCTCACCGTAGAACTCGACGAACTTGCCGACGACACCGTGCTTGCGCAGCATCTCGGTGATGGTCAGCACCAGGTCGGTGGCGGTGGTGCCGGTGGGCAGCTCGCCGGTCAGCTTGAAGCCCACGACGCGCGGGATCAGCATGGAGACCGGCTGGCCGAGCATCGCGGCCTCGGCCTCGATGCCGCCGACGCCCCAGCCCAGCACGCCCAGGCCGTTGACCATCGTGGTGTGCGAGTCGGTGCCGACGAGGGTGTCGGGGTACGCCTGGCCGTTACGGACCATGACCGTGCGGGCCAGGTGCTCGATGTTGACCTGGTGGACGATGCCGGTGCCCGGGGGGACGACCTTGAACTCGTCGAAGGCGGTCTGGCCCCAGCGCAGGAACTGGTAGCGCTCCTTGTTGCGGCCGTACTCCAGCTCCACGTTCTGGGCGAACGCGTCGTTGGTGCCGAACTTGTCGGCGATGACCGAGTGGTCGATGACCAGCTCGGCCGGGGCCAGCGGGTTGATCTTGGACGGGTCGCCGCCGAGGGCCTTCACGGCCTCACGCATGGTGGCGAGGTCCACGACGCAGGGGACGCCGGTGAAGTCCTGCATGATCACGCGGGCCGGCGTGAACTGGATCTCCTCGCTGGGCTGGGCCTGGGAGTCCCAGTTGCCGAGCGACCGGATGTGGTCGGCGGTGATGTTCGCGCCGTCCTCGGTACGGAGCAGGTTCTCCAGCAGCACCTTCAGGCTGTAGGGAAGGCGGGCGGAGCCCTCAACCTTGTCCAGCCGGAAGATCTCGTACGACTCGTCGCCCACCTGCAGCGTGCTGCGGGCGTCGAAGCTGTTCGCCGACACGACAGTCTCCTTCATGCATGAATTCGCGCGTATGTAACCGCATCCTGCCGCCACGCCCCTTGGCCAATCCGCTAAGGTCAGGCTAAGTTAGGTAACCCTTACAGCGGGGGCGGCTGCGGTACGCCTTCGGCAGATATCTCGATGTCGAGATAACTCTAGTACATGTCCGCGGCGGGGACGAGGCACGCACCCGCTGACCGCTGTCATCCAATCGAGGCGTTTGACAGCGAACCCAGTCGTTTCGGCTTCCTTGCCAGCGAACCTAGTCGTACGAGGTGACGTGCTGGGGGGGGCTGGTGGCAATACCGGTCGGGGCGGAGTGTGCCGAGCCGTACATCGAGCTGTCGTACGTGGATGCTGTACGCGAGCGCCGGCGGCGTCCGCTGCTGGACTGCGTGACGGCCCAGTTCGAGGACATGGCCGCAGTACGGCCGTTTCGCTGGTCACGTGGTGAGCGTCACTTCTCTGGCTGGTACTGGGCGGCGACGACCGGCCGACACGTCGGTTTCGAGTCGTGGCTGGAGCGGGACCGGCTGCTGCTGATGGACTTCGATCCCAAGGTGATGGGGATCGCCTCGCAGCCGTTCTGGCTGCACTGGCACGACGGCGAGCGTGAGCGTCGGCACGCTCCGGACTACTTCGTGCGCCGCGTGGACGGCTCAGCGGAGGTCGTCGATGTCCGCGCCGACGAACGGGTCGGGCCGAAGGACGCGGAGGCGTTCGAGGTGACCCGCCTGGCCTGCGACCAGGCGGGATGGAGTTTCGAGCGGGTCGGAGTGCCGGAGGCGATGCTGCTGGCGAATGTCCGGTGGCTGTCGCGCTACCGGCATCCCCGGTGTCTGCGCGGGGCGGTCCGGGACGGGCTCCGGGAAGCTTTCGCGACCCCGGTCCCGTTGATGGCCGACGCGGATGCGGCTGGTGACCGGCTTGAGACGCTTCCCGCCTTGTTCCATCTGATCTGGCTCCAGGAAATGGCCGTCGAGGGGCTGGCGGTCGAGTTGCTGGGGCCGTCCACCATCGTGCGCCTGGCAGAGGGGGATGGCCGGTGAGGGTGGGGAACGGACGGCGGGTGCCTCCGACGGCCAGGCTGGCGGAGTTCCCGCGGACCGCTGCCGAACAGGCCCGCTGGTGGGAGAGGCACATTCTGGAGGTACTGGACGGCTTGCCGCCGGACGCTCCCGCGGGGACAGTGCCACGGCCGGAGTTCGACCCGGAACAGACCTCGCTGGCTCAGCGGGAGCGGGCCAAGGCTGCCGAGCTGACGGCGGCCGGGCACGCGATGACGGCCAGCGGGATCAAGCAGCGGCGCCAGCGCTACCAGCGCGACGGACTCGTCGGCCTGGCCGACGGCCGGTCGGCCAAGCAGATGCCGTCATTCGGCCGGGCTGCCCCGGCTGTGGTCGAGGCTATGCAGCAGGCGATCGACGAAACGGCCGAGGCGTCGTCGAAGACGATCGGCTTCGTGGTCTGGCGGGCGACACAGATCCTGGCCTCCCGCGAGGACGCGGAGAACATCGAGGTTCCCTCGCAGCGCACGCTTTACCGGCTGTTCGACAGGCTGGCTACCGGCACCCACGCGACAGGCTCGGCGATCACGCGCCGTTCGGTTAACGCGCGTCCAGCCGGGCCGTTCGGGGAGGTGCCAGCCTGCGCGCCGGGCGAGTGGATGCAGATCGACTCCACACCGCTGGATGTCCTGGTCCGGCTGGACGACGGCATTGCCGAGAAGGTCGAGCTGACCGCCATGATCGACTTGGCGACCAGGTCACTGGCCGCCGCGGTCCTGCGGCCGACCACGAAGGCGGCCGACGCCTCCGCTCTCCTGGCCAGAAGCATCACCCCTGAGACGATGCGTCCTGGCTGGCCAGAAGCTCTTCGGATGTCGAGATCGGTGCTGCCGCACCGGCGGCTGATGGCCTTGGATGAGCGGCTGGAGCACGCGGCTGGAAGGCCCGTGATCGTGCCGGACACGATCATCTGCGACCACGGCAAGGTCTTCATCTCGAACAACTTCCGCGCGTCCTGCCGCTACTTGGGCATCAGCCTCCAGCCGACTCACAAGGCGTCGCCCTTCGAGAAGGGCGCGATCGAGAAAACGCTGGGGTCGGTGGCAACGCTGTTCGCGCAGTTCGTCGCGGGTTACACCGGCAGGTCGGTGGACCGCCGGGGCCGCGGCCTGGAGCACGGACCGCTGTGGTCCCTGCCCGAACTCCAGGGCCTGCTGGACGAGTGGATCGTCATCTGGCAGAACCGCCCACACGACGCGCTGCGGGACCCGGACTCACCGAAGCGCGCGTTCACGCCGAACGAGAAGTACGCGATGCTGCTGGAGTCGTCGTGCGGCTACGTTCCGGCCCCGTTCAGCGGCGAGGACTACGTCGAGTTGCTGCCCGAACGCTGGCAGGCGATCAACTCCTACGGCATCCGGATCAACCACCGAACCTACGACGACGCCGAGCTGACCCCGTTGCGCCGCCAGCACTCCGGGGTGGCGGATAAAAGGGGGCTGTGGGAGATCCACTACGACCCCTACGACGTCTCCCGTGTCTGGGTACGTGACCGCCGCAATGAGCCGGTCCGGTGGATCACGGTGTTCTGGAAGCATCTGCACCGCGTTGGCGTCCCGTTCGGCGAGATGGCCTGGGATCACGCCCGCGATCAGGTCCCGGGCGGGACCGAGGAGCAGATCGCCGATGCCGCCGCTGCCCTGCTCCGGCGGGCACACGACGGACCGGCTCAGAGGAAAGGCCGTGCGTCGAAGCGGTCCCGACGCGTCGCCGCACGGACCCGGGCCACTACCCCCGACCGGGCGGCCCCCGATCCGCCCGCCCCCGGACCCGTTCAGGAAGACCCGGCGGACATGGAGACGGCGAAGGTCATCCCGCTGGGCCTGTTCGACCCGCTCGCCAACCCCTGGAGGCGACCGTGACCATTTCCGAACCAGCCGCCCGGCACACCTCTCTGGGAGAGGCCGATGCCGAGGCCAACCGGCAGTTGACCACCCTGGAGGGATGGCGAAGGTTCGCCGCCGGCCCGCGCCGGCCCCCGGTCCTGCTGACCCGCAATGATCTGGGGAAACTGTCTCCGTCCGAACGGATGCTCTATGACGAGGACCGGCTCGACCATCACGCCCGCATGTTGGTGGTCGCCACCTCGTTCGTCGAGAAGACGGTGGTCTGCGGCCGACGACTGGTCCTGCTCAACCGGCACGCGATCAGCGCCCGCCGCGGCCTGATGGTCTCCGGGCTGCCCAGCACAGGCAAGACCAGCGCCATCACCCAGCTCGGGCTCGCCCACGAACTCCTCGACCGGGCCCGCCACCCGAACGTCACCGACCGTATCCCGGTGCTCTACATCACCGTCCCGCCTGCGGCGACCGCCCGCATGGTCGCCGCCGAGTTCGCACGCTTCCTGGGGCTGCCGGTCCGAGGCAGGTCGAACATGACCGACATCATCGAAGCCGTGGTCGGCGTCTGCACGGACACCCGCACCAGCCTGGTCCTCGTCGACGAGATCCACAACATCTCGCAGGTCACACGGACCGGAGCCGAGGTCTCCGACACCCTGAAGTACTTCTCCGAACGCATCCCAGCGACGTTCGTCTACGCGGGCATCAACCTCGAAACCAGCGAGCTTCTGGCCGGCACCAGGGGCGCCCAGATCTCGGGCCGCTTCACCCTGGTCCCCACGCGGCCGTTTCCCTACGGCGAGGAGTGGAAGGCATTGGTCGCGACCCTGGAGCAGACCCTGCTGCTGCACGATCACCCGCCGGGAAGCCTGATCAAGCTGGACCGCTACCTCCACAACCGTGCCGACGGCATGATCGGAGCGTTGTCCCATGCCATCCGAGGGGCCGCGATCGACGCGATCCTGAGCGGCACCGAACGAGTGACCAAGGAAGCGATCGACGCGATTCCCCTGGACCACGCTGCGGAGTCCACCCGGAAGCCACCGAAGAAGACGGCCACGCGATGACCGAAGGACGGCTGGCCCGGCTCCCCGTCCAGGTCGCACCGCGGCTCGGAGAGGAAACCGACTCCTTCATCCGACGCCTCGCCCGCGCCAACCACCTCAAGCCCAGCTACCTGCACGGATACCTCTGCGGCCCGCCGTTCTGGTTCGGCAAGCCCCAACTGGACCGGCTCGCCGATGCCCCCGGCCGGTCTCCTCATGCGCTGGAGCGAGCCCTCTCCGACGCCAGCTCGCCCCGAGGCCGCGTCAAGCCCAACCCCCGATACCCCGGCAAGGATCCGTTCCCGGGCCGCGGCGAACTCTGCTTCCTTATCTCCGATGACGCCCGCGACGGCACCATGACCATCCGCGCGCTCGCCGAGCGCTACCAGGTCCCGAGGTGGTCAGTCCGGCTCGTGCTGGACACAGCACGGCCAGCCGCTCGCGATGTGAAGTTCCGCAAGGATCCGGTCATGGTCCCCGTCATCCTCCTGGTCGACGACATGCTCGCCCGAGGGGTTCGCGGCAGAGCCATCTGGGCCGAGCTGATGGACGAACACGATTACTCCGTGTCCTACTCGTCCCTGCTCTACTACGTTCACCGCGGCCGTCACATGAAGCGCGGCCGGCAGTCATGAGAGAGCAAGCCCCCCATGCCCCCGGCCGTTTGAATAGGCTGCCCATCCAGATCCGGCCCATTGCCGGCGAGGGACCCAAATCGTTCATCGAACGCCTCGCCGCAGCCAATCACCTCAAGCCCAGACATTTACGAACCTACCTCTGCGAACCTCCCTTGCACCGGGGACGTCCCACATGGGAGCGCTTGGCCGCCGCGAGCGGCCGCGAACCTGCCAACCTGCGAGAAGTCCTCGAAGCCGCACAGTGCCCCGAGTGCGGGCGCCCCCTCCCAGCCACCCGAACAGGACAAAAGAGACGGTGGTGCTCGTCAGCCTGTCGGCAGAAGAGCGCACGCAGATGGAACTACCAGGAGGATCGGGTGGCCGTCTGCGAAACGTGCGGCAGGAAGATGACCATCGCAGCACGCGGCCCAACGCCCATGTGGTGTTCACCAACCTGCTGCCAGGCAGCTCGCCGCACACGCAGGCAGAGCGAGACGGGAGCCGCGCAAAAACCCGCATGCGCCGCATGCGGCACCCCGCTCACCAAAGCACAGCAGCGCAATCCAACTCGCCGTTGGTGCTCGAGAAGCTGCAGGAACTGGGCATACACCCAGCGCAAACGACCCGAAGGATCATCCCCTTCGACCCCTCCACCGAGGCTGAAGCAGCCGACGAACTGCACAGTCTGCTCGACTCCCCTCAAGCACAAGGGCAGCGGACCTCGACGCCGGACGTGTTCCACGACCTGCCGCCAGAAAGCACTCCGCCTACGCAAACAGGCTCCGCTCGACGTCGAGGACAGACCGGCGCGGCAGTCTCGCTCAAGCCACGGTCCGTGAGGCGGCTTCCTCGCCAGCGAACCTGTGAATTCGAATCGACTTGGGACGCTGCGCGAGGGATCCTCGACGCGAACCGCACCGAGGAGACAAGTTGATCACGGAATACCAGCAACGGCTACGGGAGCGATACCTCGCTACCCCCGTCATGTCAGCCCCGACGCCCTGGCAACCGGTCCTGGACCACAGGGTCCCCATCGGCGGCCTGCTCGGCATCGGCTTCGCAGTACACCCGGACACCGGACACGACCTCGTCATGGTCGTATCCGGCGACGGACACGGACTCTTCGACGCGGTCACCGGCGAGAAGATCGCACGCGACCGGGACCCCGATCTCGCCACCAGCACCCCCGACGGGCACCCGGACCTCACCTGCCCCGGGCTCGGTCCCGTCGCAGGGACGCCGGTCCGCATCGCCGGCCTCTTCGGCGGCGGTCTGCACAGCACCACCCCGGACGGTTGGACGCTGGACATCGTCAGCCCCGAATGGCCCCACGACCGCGTCATCCTCTCCGCCGACGGCGGAGTAAACAAAGGGCCGGCCGGAGGCACCTGGTGGCACATCTTCCACTCCGAGTACTCGGAACTGCGCGCTGCCGGCTTTTCCCCGTCGGGTCGCACCCTGGCAGTCGCCACCAGCAGCGACCTCACCCTCTGGACCCGCCCGGAGCTCCATATCGAGGACTGAGCAGACGCCGGGATGTCAGGCTCGGACGTATTGCCATCCAACCTAGTCCACCCAGGTCAGGCAGGCTTCAACGACTAACTTGGATGACAAAGGACACCCGCGCACCCGCCGGGACCACTCGCCACCCGGCCGCTTCGGCATGTCCCGAATCCATGGTGCGCCGTCACGGCGGATGCCCGTCGGCCGCCCGGATCGCAGCCGCACGGGACCCCGCCGGAGAGCCCGGGGGCGCCGAGGTGGCCGGGCGGGCCCGCCGGGGGCGAGCGGCCAGGCCCCCGCCCGGTGGTGGGCACCACACCCCCTGCGAGGCCGAGCGTGTCGAACGGAGGATCCGGGCGGCGACTCGGGCCCGAAGTGTTAGGCGTCGCCCGGTTTGTCCGAGCAGCCGCGCGCACCGGAGCAAATCCCCCGCCCGGCCCGGGGGGCGAAGCCCCGCCGCCCCGGTCCGCCCCGGAGCGGGAGCAGTTCACCCACCCGCCCGGCCGCCCCGTCGTGCGCCATGCGCCCGCAGGCCCCACCATGGGAGCTGACGGTGCGTAACACCCGTCTGCCACACCCGGCGCGAGCGACATCTCATATGTGAGATACCGTGCCCCTATGGCAGACGACTACCTCGTACGCATCGGCAAGCTCATCCGTGACGCCCGGCAGCACCGGGGCTGGACACAGAGTCAACTCGCGGACGCACTCGGCACCAGCCAGAGCGCCGTGAACCGGATCGAGCGCGGCAACCAGAACATCAGCCTTGAGATGATCGCCCGCATCGGCGAGGCTCTCGACAGCGAGATCGTCTCTCTCGGCTACGCCGGCCCGATGCATCTGAGGGTCGTCGGCGGCCGCCGGCTCTCCGGCGCCATCGATGTCAAGACGAGCAAGAACGCGTGCGTCGCGCTGCTGTGCGCCTCCCTCCTCAACAAGGGCCGGACGGTGCTCAGGCGGGTGGCCCGCATCGAGGAGGTCTACCGCCTGCTGGAGGTTCTGAACTCCATCGGTGTCCGCACCCGCTGGATCAACGACGGCGTGGACCTGGAGCTGATCCCGCCGGCCCGCCTCGACATGGAGGCCATGGACGCCGACGCGGCCCGCCGGACCCGGAGCATCATCATGTTCCTGGGTCCCCTGCTGCACCGGATGGACCACTTCCGGCTCCCGTACGCCGGCGGCTGCGACCTCGGCACCCGCACCATCGAGCCGCACATGATCGCCCTGCGCCGCTTCGGCCTGGAGATCACCGCGACCGAGGGCATCTACCACGCGCAGGTCGCGGCCGGGGTGTCCCCCGACCGCCCGATCGTGCTGACCGAGCGCGGGGACACCGTCACCGAGAACGCGCTGCTGGCCGCCGCCCGGCACAACGGCGTCACGGTCATCCGTAACGCCTCCTCCAACTACATGGTCCAGGACCTGTGCTTCTTCCTGGAGGCGCTGGGCGTCAAGGTCGAGGGCGTCGGCACCACC
The DNA here is from genome assembly GCF_040611115.1 of Streptomyces sp. NPDC003038. Classification (NCBI taxonomy): domain Bacteria; kingdom Bacillati; phylum Actinomycetota; class Actinomycetes; order Kitasatosporales; family Streptomycetaceae; genus Streptomyces; species Streptomyces sp. NPDC003038. The sequence continues at coordinate 182,708 of NZ_JBEXNN010000006.1, read as the reverse complement.
ACGCTCACCGTCCACGGTGTCCCGAACATCGACGTGGACGTGGACTACTCCCCCTCCGAGGACCCGGTCGAGGCGATGAGCCTGCTCGCCGCCGCGGTCGTCACGGAGTCGGAGCTGACCATCCGCCGGGTCCCGATCGAGTTCATGGAGATCGAGCTCGCGGTCCTGGAGGAGATGGGCCTCGACCACGACCGCTCGGCGGAGTACACGGCGGACAACGGCCGCACCCGTCTGGTGGACCTGACGGTCAGGCCGTCCAAGCTCGAAGCGCCGATCGACAAGATCCACCCGATGCCGTTCCCCGGGCTGAACATCGACAACGTCCCGTTCTTCGCGGCCATCGCGGCGGTCGCCCAGGGCCAGACGCTGATCCACGACTGGGTGTACGACAACCGGGCCATCTACCTGACCGACCTCAACCGCCTCGGCGGCCGCCTCCAGCTCCTGGACCCCCACCGCGTCCTGGTCGAGGGCCCCACCCGCTGGCGCGCGGCGGAGATGATGTGCCCGCCGGCCCTGCGCCCGGCGGTGGTCGTCCTCCTCGCGATGATGGCGGCGGAGGGCACCTCGGTGCTGCGCAACGTCTACGTCATCAACCGCGGCTACGAGGAACTGGCCGAGCGCCTCAACTCGGTGGGCGCCCAGATCGAGATCTTCCGCGACATCTAGGAACCTGGACACGGCCCAGCATTCTCAACCTTGGAATGCGCCCCCCAGCACGTCCTCTTCGGGCGGTTCGAGCACGGGTGGCGGAGGCAGCGGCACGATCACTACGGGCGCATACTGCTCGACGCCTGGCGCGACCGGCGTCAGCAAGAAGGGCACCGTCTACACCTGCAAGGGCCCCGATCCCGAGCGCTGGCGCCGCTGATCTTCCGGCCGGAGGCGACATCGGCCGCGCCGCCCTCGTCCTCGTCCTCAACGGAAGCTGAAAGTGATCACCGTCGTGAAACTCACTGGCGAGCCTTGGCTCTCACGGACGAGCATGGAACGCATGAGTGATCAACCCGCACGATGGAGCCGGTCGACCGTCTACCCCGACATGTGGGCTGACCCGGACGACGACCCCCGCAACAGCGAAGGAGCCAGTCCGGACGGCGAGCTTGCGACGCTGCAGGAGTTCCTGACGGACTACCGCCTGACCCTGCGGATGAAGTGCGAGGGTCTGGATGCGGAGCAACTGGCGCGTCGGTCGGTTCCGCCGTCGACGATGTCGCTGCTCGGCCTGCTTCGGCACCTCGCCGAGGTGGAGCGGGACTGGCGCAACTGGATCACCGACGGTGAGCCGCTGCCGAAGCTGTACGGGGAGCGTGACGCGGACTTCGGCGGAGCTGTCGCCGAGCAGGCCGTGGTCGAGGCCGCGTACTCCGATCTGGAGCGCGAGCAGGGCGCGACCGACGCCGCGCTGGCCGAGCACCCCGATCTGAGCGAGCGCCTGGGGAAGGACGGGATCGTGGTGCGGGAGCTGATGGTGCACAGGGTCGAGGAGTATGCCCGTCACTGCGGGCACGCCGACCTGTTGCGCGAGTGCATCGACGGAAGGGTGGGCCAGTAGTCCGGCATCCTGTCGCGGCTGCCGCCCCTACGTGTCGATGGCGCTGGACTGCCGTGCCGGCACTTGCTGCCTCGTAGGCCAAAGCGACGTCGGAATTCGGCCGCATGTCCGGTGGGTTCTCGCCCGGAGCGGTGGGGACCGGCAGAATCGGGCCATCGGTACGGACGAGGGGGCGGCCATGGCAGTCGGTACGAACACAGGCATCGGTACGGAGATCCCCGATCTCGCGGGGGTGCCGCTGCTCGGCTCGCTCTTCGACCTGAAATCGGACTCGCTCGGCACCTACTTGCGGGCCCAGCACCAGCACGGCGACATCGTACGGGTCACCGCCGGCCCGCCCGGTCTGCGCGCCGAGCTGTACTGCGTCTTCTCCGCCGAGGGCGCCCAGCAGGTCCTGGCCTCGGAATCGGCCAACTTCCGCAAGGACAACCCCTTCTACCAGGAGGTCCGCGAGTCCTTCGGCAACGGTCTGCTGACCAGTCAGGACGAGGACTACCTGCGCCAGCGCCGGCTGGTCCAGCCGCTGTTCACCCGGCGCCGGGTCGACGGCTACGCCGGAGCAGTCGCCGACGAAACCGAATCGACCCTCGCCGCCTGGCGGGAGGCGCCGGGCGGCATCGTCGACGTCTCCGACGAGATGATGCGGCTCGCTCTGCGCGCGGTCGCCCGGATCCTCTTCGGCACCGACGTGGACGCCACCGTCGATGTCGTGGACCGGTGTTTTCCGGTCATCACGGAGTACGTGCTGCGCCGCGGCTACTCCCCCGCCAACTTCCCGCGCACCTGGCCCACCCCGGCGAACAAGCGGGCCGCCGCCGCGATGGACGAGCTGTACGCCGTCTGCGACAGGATCATCGCCGAGCGACGCGGCGGCGGCGCCGCCACCCCCGAGGGTGGCGGCGAGGACCTGCTGACGCTGCTCGCCGCCGCCAAGAGCTCGGACGACGGGGAGTTCGACGTCTCCGAGCTGCGCGACCAGGTGCTGATCTTCCTGCTCGCCGGGCACGAAACGACCGCCACCTCGCTGTCCTTCGCCCTGCACCTGCTGGCCCGTCACCCGGAGCAGCAGAGCCGGGCCCGCGAGGAGATCTCCCGCGTCCTGGGCGACCGTACGCCCGAGGCCGCCGACCTGGACCGGCTCCCGTATCTCACCCAGGTCCTCAAGGAGGCCATGCGGCTCTACCCCGCCGCCCCCGTCATCGGCCGCAAGGCCGTCGCCGCCACCGAGATCGGCGGACACCTCATCCCCGCGGGCGCCAACGTGATACTCGCGCCGTGGGTGACGCACCGCCATCCGCGCTACTGGCCGGATCCCGATCGTTTCGATCCCGAGCGCTTCACCCCGGAGGCGGAGGCGGAGCGCCCCCGCTACGCCTGGTTCCCCTTCGGCGGCGGACCGCGCGCCTGCATCGGGCAGCACTTCTCGATGCTGGAGTCGGTGATCGCGCTGGCGATGATCCTGCGGTCGTACGCGTTCGAGCCGGTGGACACCGACATTCCGGTCAGCGCCGGCATCACGCTGCGCGCCGACGGCCCGGCGCGCTGCCGCGTCCTGCCCGTGGGCGGATAGTGGCCGTCCGCCCGGTCCACACCGGGCGGACGGGGCGGGCCCGGGCAGCCGGCGGGGCAGGCCCTTGGGGCCAAGCCCGGGCGGCTACTCCCGGACGGCCGTCGGCTTGTGGTTGCCCTGGAGCCGTTCGACGTCCGAGGGTCGGACCTGGATGGCGAGGAGCGCGATCAGCGCCGCGACCAGGGTGAACAGCGCTCCCACGACGAAGGCCGCGGAAACGCCGGCCGTGAGGACCTGGTCCGCCCACGGCTCGGGGAGTTGCCCGGTGCGCTCGAAGAAGGCCTTCTGCGCGGGGGTGGCCGAGCCGAGGAAGGACGGCACCAGGTCCTTGGCCTCGTTGCGGCTTTCCGTACCGAACACGGTCACCAGGATCGACAGGCCGAGCGAACCGCCCACCTGCTGCGTCGTGTTGAGCAGTCCGGACGCCGCGCCCGATTCTCGGTCGGCGACGTTCGACAGCGCCATCAGGGTCAGCGACACAAACTGCATGCCCATGCCGAGGCCGAAGATGAGCATCGGTCCCAGGATGCTGCCCAGGTAGGTGGAGTGGACGTCGGTCCGGGTCAGCCAGGCCAGTCCGGACGCCGTGCACAGCGCGCCCGTCACCATGAACGGCTTGGGGCCGTACTTCGGCAGCAGTTGTGAGGTGACGCCCGCGCCGACGGCGATGATCGCGCTGATGGGGAGGAAGGCCAGGCCGGCTCGGATGGGGCTGAACGCGAGCACGTTCTGTACGAACAGCGTCAGGAAGAAGAACATGCCGAACATCGCGCAGGCGAGGAAGAGCATGATGCCGTAGGTCCCGGCCCGGTTGCGGTCGGCGAGCATGTGGAGCGGGGTGATCGGCTGCCGCGAGCGCCTTTCGATCAGGATGAAGGACGTCAGCAGCAGCACGGCCGCGCCGAACGAGGCGAGCGTGAGACTGTCGCGCCAGCCGTCCTGGGAGGCGCGGATGAAGCCGTAGACGAGCGCGGCCATGCCCAGGGTGGACGTCAGCGCGCCCGTGAAGTCGAAGTGTCCCGGACGTCGTTCGGACTCGCGGATCACCTTGGCCGCCGCCAACGCGATCAGCAGCGCGATCGGGACGTTGACGAAGAGCACCCAGCGCCAGTTCAGCCACTCGACGAGGACTCCGCCCGCCAGCACCCGCCAGCAGGCCGATCGCGCCGCCTCCCGCCGAGACCGCCGCGAAGACGCCGAAGGCCCGGTTGCGCGCGGGGCCTTCGCGGAACGTCGTGGTGATCAGGGCCAGCGAGGTGGGGGACGCGATGGCGCCACCGACGCCCTGCAGGCCGCGGGCGGCCATCAACTGTCCCGCGTTCTGGGCGCATCCGCCGAGGAGGGAGGCCAGGCCGAAGAGCAGGACGCCGAAGATGAAGACCCGCCGTCGGCCGAGGATGTCACCGGCGCGGCCGCCGAGGAGCAGCAGTCCGCCGAAGGTGAGCGTGTAGGCGTTGACGACCCAGGAGAGGTCCTCGGTGGAGAAGTCGAGGGCGGTCTGGATGCTCGGCAGGGCGATGTTCACGATGGTGATGTCGAGAACGACCATGAGCTGGCAGGAGGCGATGACGAACAGCGCGAGCCCGTTCCCGCTCCCTCGGACCTTGCCGTCGGTCCCGTTTCCGCCTGGCCGAGTGTTCCGGTGCACCTTTTCGACGCTAGGCGGGGCCCTCTGGGGTCACCACTCGAACGGCCTAGTGTAGGTGACATTTCACATGTCACCCTACGATCGTGGATGATTTCATCAGGCTCTCCGTCGGCACGGCCCGCTTCACCCACGGCGCCCCGCATTGCTTCACCTTCGGGGACGACGGCCGACTGCTCTGGTTCCTCCGCTCCACCGGCCCCACCGACCCCTTCGACGGCCTCTGGGTCCTGGACACCACCACCGGCGCCGAGACCCGGCTCGCCGATCCGCGCGAACTGTGCCCCGAGCCCGGCACCCTCCCCCTCGGCGAGCGACGGCTGCGCGAGCGCATCCGCCTCGTCGCCTCCGGAATCGGCTCCTACGCCCTCTCCGGCGACGGCCGCCGCGCCGTCTTCCCGCTCTACGGGCGGCTCTACGGGGTCTCCTGCGACGGAGCCGGACCGGGGGCGGGACAGCCCGAGGAGATCCCGGCCGCCGGTCCCGCACTGGACCCCCGCCTCAACGCCGACGGCTCCCGCACCGCCTACGTCACCGGGGACGCCCTGTACGTCGCCCCGGGCGGCCGGGTCAGCCCCGCCGACGGGGCCCGCTGGGGCGTCGCCGAGTTCGCCGCCGCCGAGGAGCTGGGCCGCGCCCGGGGCCACTGGTGGTCCCCGGACGGAGTCACCCTGCTGGCAGCCCGCGTCGACGAATCCGCCCTTCAGCGACGCTGGTTCGCCGACCCCGCCCGCCCCGACACGGTGAACTGATCACCGCGGACGGGATTCAGGTCCGCCGCGTGGCCGGCGTCCACGAAGGCCGGCTGCTGATCGAGGCCGGGCTGCGCGACCCCGCCGAACAGCAGGTGCTCCTGCTCGATCCGGCCACCGGGGAGCTCGCGCTCGCCGACGGGCACGGGTGCACACCGTCCGCGCCTCCGCCGGGACCCTGCTGCTGATCTCGGCCGACGCCGACGGGATACGGCGCACCGTCCGCACCGCCGACGGCCGCGAGTTCACCCCCGCCGACCTCGCCGAGCCGCTGCCCTACCGGGTGACCCCGGTCCTGGAGCGGGTCACCGAGCACGGTGTCCCCACCGCCCTCGTGCTGCCCCGCGGCCACGTGCCCGGCCGGCGGCTGCCCGTACTGCTCGACGGGTACGGCGGTCCCTGCTACCAGGACGTCAGCGCCGAGCCCCGCCGCTGGCAGGCCAGGCAGTGGTGGGCCGACCAGGGCTTCGCCGTGGTGACCATCGACAACCGCGGCACCCCGTACGTCTCGCCCGCCTTCACCCACGCCATGTACCGCGGCTTCTCGGACGTCACCCTGGAGGACCAGGTCGCCGCGCTGCGGGCGCTCGGCGAGCGGCACCCCGACCTCGACCTCGGCCGCGTCGGGATCCGCGGCTGGTCCTACGGCGGCTACCTCTCCGCGATGGCGGTGCTGCGCCGCCCCGATGTCTTCCACGCGGCGGCCGCCGGGGCCGCGCCGACCGACTTCCGGACTACGACACGGCGTACACCGAGCGCTACCTCGGTCTGCCCCAGGAGCACCCGGAGGTGTACGAGCGCGACTCCCTCATCGCCGACGCCCCGGGCCTGACCCGGCCCCTGCTGCTCGTCCACGGCCTGGCCGACGACAACGTCCACCCCTCGCACACCCTGCGCCTCTCCCGGGCGCTGACGGACGCGGGCCGCCCGCACCAGCTGCTGGCGCTGCCCGGTGTCACCCACATGGCGCCGGGCGGGACCCGCGAGAAGGTGATGGCCATGGAGCTGGAGTTCTTCCGCCGCGAACTGGCCTGACGCGAGCCGCACGCGGACCGAAAAGACCGCTCAGCCCCGCGCGGAACCGCCCAGGCGGCTCGGCGGGCGCCCCACGGGCTCGTCCCGGCCCTGCGCCCAGAGCGAGCGCACATGGCCGAGATGGCGGAGCATGCACTCCTGCGCCGCCTCCACGTCCCCGCTCAGCATCACGTCGAGCAGCTCGATGTGCTCCTCGGCCGACGACACGAGCTTGCCGGCCTCGTCCAGGCCGGTCAGCCCGTACAGCCGGGACCGCTTGCGCAGTTCGCCGACCGTCTCGACCAGCCGGTCGTTGCCGGCCAGGCCCAGCAACGTGAGGTGGAAGCGGCGGTCCGCCTCCAGATAGGCGATGAGATTGTGCTCGCGCGCGCTGGTGACGATCTCCTCCGCGACGGGACGCAGGGCCTCCAACTGCTCCGCCGTGGCGGTCTTCGTGATCCGGCCGATGGTCGGCACCTCGATCATCGTGCGGAGTTCGGTGTACTGGTCCAGGTCGCGCTCACTGACCTCGGTGATCCGGAACCCCTTGTTGCGGACCGGCTCGACCAGGCCCTCGCGCGCCAGATCGAGCATGGCCTCGCGCACCGGCGTGGCCGAGACGCCGAGCTCGGCGGCGAGACCGGGGGCGGAATAGACGCTCCCGGGACGCAGCTCACCCGCTATCAGGGCTGCTCGCAGGGCATGGCCGACCTGGTCGCGGAGCCGTTCCTGGGCCTTGATGAGACTGTGCTGTTTCAGGTCACCCATTGCATTTCCTCCGAGACCCCCGACACCACGACGAGCAGAGCAACAGTGTACAATGTCACGTTGCGCTGCTCGTCCCGGCGGCCTGGAACACCGCGACCGCCACGGCAAGATCTTCCCAGGCCATGCCCACGCTCTTGAAGAGCTGTGGACGACTCCGCTCTCCCCCCGCCGGCATCCGCCCCGCCACCAGGTCGGCGAGGGTGCCGGTGATATGACCGGACCCGATCGTCCCCAGGCTGCCGCCGGCCGGACCCCCTGCCTCGGCCTCGGCCTCGGCCTCCGGGATCAGCAGGTCCCCCGCCTCGCGCAGCGCCGCCGCCCGCGACTCGACGTACACGGCCGCCCGCCGCACGAGGGCGGTGTCGGTCTCCCGCGCGTCCGGCTCGTGGGATCCGACGGCGACGACCGTGGCGCCGCGGCCGACGAGCCGCCCGTCGAAGAGCGGCTCGCGGGCGGTGGTGCAGCAGATGACCAGGTCGGCGCCGGCCACGTCCTCGGGGGTGCCCGTGCGGGCCGGCACCCCAAGGGTGCGGGCATGGGCGGCGAGGCGCTCCGCGCCGTCCGGGTTGCGGGCGACGACCACGGCCTGCGCCAACTCCCGTACCGCCAGGGCCGCTTCCAGATGCCCGTACGCCTGCGGCCCCGAGCCGAAGAGCACCAGCCGCAGCGGGCGCCCCGCCGGAGTGAGGTGACGCAGCGCGAGGGCGGAGACCGCCGGGGTGCGCAGGGCGGTCAGGGCCGCGCCGTCGAGCAGGGCCAGCGGGCTCAGGGTGGGTCCGTCCAGCAGCAGGTACGACCCGGTGATCCGGGGCAGGCCGCGGGCCGGGTTCCCGGGCGCGACCCCGGCGATCTTCACCCCGGCGTACGAGCCGAACGCGGCCGGCATCAGCAGCAACTCGCCGCCGGGCACGGCGAGTGCGGTGCGCTGCGGGCAGCTCTCGGGGTCCAGCCCGGCGCGCAGCGCCGCGGCTAGCGCATCGGCCGCCGCGGCCGGGGTGAGCAGAGCGGCCATGGTCCGCGCGTCGAGCTGCGGAAGCGCTGGCCCCGTCACGGCGCGCCCGGTCCGATCGAGAAGCCGGCGCCGAGGGCGTCGTGCGGGTCGGCTTGGAAGACGTGCTCGCCGGTGCGGTAGGCGGTGCCGGTGACCTCGGTGACCAGGCCGTCCGGGCCTTCGGGGAGGGCCCGGCCGGTGAACACCGTGCCGATGACCGACTCGTGCAGCAGGTCCTCGCCCGGCCCGAGCCGGCCGTCCTGCGCGAGCAGCGCCAGTCGCGCCGACGTGCCGGAGCCGCAGGGCGAGCGGTCGATCTGCCCGTCGGCGAAGACGGTGACATTGCGCTGGTGGGGCCCGAAGGGGGTGTCGGGCAGTTCCTCGTGGAGGATCACCCCGTAGACGCCGGACAGCAGCGGTCCCCCGGGGTGCCAGGCGGCCGGGTGCGTGGCGAGGGCCGCCCGGATCTCCTGCCCGGCCCGCACCAGGGCGGGCAGCGCGCCGGTGGAGACGTCCAGGCCGAGATCGCGTGCGGCGAGGGAGGCGTAACAGGCCCCGGCGTGTGCGATGTCGACCTCGGCGATCCCGAGTGAGGTGGCGACCGGGACCTTGCGGGCGCTCACCCCGGCCGGGACGTTGCGGAAGGTGACGCCGGTGGTGCGCCCGCCGGCCCGGTGGACGGTGGCGGTCACCCGTCCGGACGGCACGTCGATGCGCACCTGCGCCCGGCCGTCGTCCGGGGCGGCGACCCGGCCGGTGTCCACGGCCCATGCGCCGAGCGCCATGGTGCCGTGGCCGCAGGCGGTGGAGTAACCGTCCTGGTGCCAGAACAGCACGCCGAAGTGGGCGCCGTCGTCGTCGGGCGGGACGACGAAGCCGCCGTACATCCCGGCGTGCCCGCGCGGCTCCTGTACGAGGAGGCGCCGTACGTCGTCCAGGGCGCTCCGGCGCGGGGCCGTGCCGGATCCTCCCGGGCCGATGGCGGTCGCGCAGCGCTCGGCGACGGTGTCCCCGGGCACGGGGGCGATGCCCGCGGAGGCGACGTCGACGATCCGGAACGGCTCGCCGGCGGTGTGGTAGTCGGTGGTCCGCACCGATCTCACGGCGGTCACAGGAGGAACCCTCCGGGGAAGGGATCGGCCGGGTCGATGAAGTACTGGGCGGTGCCGGTGATCCAGGCCCGCCCGGTCACGGTGGGGACGACGGCGGGGAATCCGCCCACGGTGGTCCGCGCGATGAGCCGGCCGGTGAACTCGGTGCCGATGAAGGACTCGTTGACGAAGTCCGCGCCGATGTCGAGGAGGCCGCGGGCGTGCAGCTGGGCCATGCGCGCGCTGGTCCCCGTACCGCAGGGCGAGCGGTCGAACCAGCCCGGGTGGATGGCCATGGCGTGCCGCGAACGGCGGGCGTCGGAGCCGGGGGCGGCGAGGTAGACGTGCTTGACCCCGGCGATGGAGGGGTCCTCGGGGTGGACGGGCCGGTCACCTCCGGCGTTGATGGCGTCCATGACGGCGAGACCGGCGGCGAGGAGGTCGTCCTTGCGGGCCCGGTCGAAGGGGAGGCCGAGGGCGTCGAGTTCGACGAAGGCGTAGAAGTTGCCGCCGTAGGCGAGGTCGTAGGTGACCGTGCCGAGACCGGGGACGTCGGCCTTGAGGTCCAGGCCGGCGCAGAAGGAGGGGACGTTGGTGAGGGTGACGGCGGTGGCCGCCCCGTCCTCGACCCGGACGTCGACGCCGACCAGCCCGGCCGGGGTGTCGAGCCGGACGGTGGTGACCGGCTCGACGACGGGGACCATGCCCGTCTCGACCAGGACGGTGGCGACCCCGATGGTTCCGTGCCCGCACATCGGCAGCAGGCCGGACACCTCGATGTAGAGGACGCCGTAGTCGGCGTCGGGCCGGGTGGGAGGCTGCAGGATCGCGCCGCTCATCGCGGAGTGGCCGCGCGGCTCGTACATCAGCAGGGTCCGGACGTGGTCCGTGTGCTCGATGAAGTGGAGCCGCTTCTCGGCCATGGTGGCGCCGGGGATCACCCCGACTCCCCCCGTGATAACCCGGGTCGGCATGCCCTCGGTGTGCGAGTCCACCGCGTGGTAGATGTGGCGCGTGCGCATGGGGTCCCCCTCTGGCTGGTTAGCTGAGGCCCTCGGCGAGGGCCTTCTCGGTGGCCGCGCGGACGGCGGCCTCGGGCTCCGCGGTCAGCGGGAAGCGCGGCGGGCGGGTGGCGCCGCCGGGGCGGCCCGCCAGGTCCATGGAAAGTTTGATGGCCTGGACGAACTCCGTCTTGGAGTCCCAGCGGAGCAGGGAGTGCAGGGACTTGTACAGCGGCAGGGCGTTGGCGAGGTCGCCGGCGACGGCCGCGCGGTAGAGGGTGGCGCAGGACCGCGGCAGCGCGTTGGGGTAGCCGGCGATCCAGCCGACGGCGCCCGCGAGGGCGAGTTCGAGGAGGACGTCGTCGGCGCCGATGAGCAGGTCGAGGCCGGGAGCGAGTTCGGCTATCTCGTAGGCGCGGCGCACGTCCCCGCTGAATTCCTTCACGGCGACGATGTGGGCGTCGGCGTGCAGGCGGGCGAGGAGGGCGGGGGTCAGGTCGACCTTGGTGTCGACGGGGTTGTTGTACGCGACGACGGGCAGCCCGGCGCGGGCGACTTCGGCGTAGTGGGCGCGTACGGCGTCCTCGTCGGCCCGGTAGGCGTTGGGCGGCAGGAGCAGAACGGAGCCGGCGCCGGCATCGGCCGCCTGGTCGGCCCAGCGGCGGGCTTCGGCGCTGCCGTAGGCGGCGACGCCGGGCATGACGCGGTCGCCGTCGCCGGCGGCCTCGACGGCGGTACGGACGACGCGGGCCCGCTCCTCGTCGGTGAGGGTCTGGTACTCGCCGAGGGAGCCGTTGGGGACCACGCCGTCGCAGCCGTTCTCGATGAGCCAGGCGACGTGTTCGGCGTAGGCGTCGTAGTCGACGCTGAGGTCCTCGCGCAGGGGCAGGGCGGTGGCGACCATGATTCCGTGCCAGGGGCGGGTGCGGGGCGCGGGGGTGGGCGCGTGGGTCATGTGGGCTCCTCTTGTGGTGTGTGACATTTTACAGCTGGGTGCGACGCGGCCACAAGAGCCGGGGCGCCTCGTCGCGGGGCGAAGGGGGCAGGGGGCGAGGTCGAGCTCCGGTCCCGCCTCCTCCGGGCGGCGGGACCGGCCGGGGACGGATCAGCTGCGGAGCGGGCCCTCACAGCTGTAACTGGAGGTGGCCGACGCCTTGTTCTCCCAGATCTTCAGCGGACCGAAGGAGCAGTTCATGTCGGCGAGGTTGTTCGAGGCCGCTCCGGCCCGGTCGAGGATGAAGTAGTCGACCGTCTCGGACATGTCCTTGAAGTTCTGGTCGTCGCTGCGCCAGTTCTTCAGGTTCGCGGTGATCCTGCCGGTACAGGTGAAGCGCCGCTTGCCGGGGTCGCCGTTCTCCACGCAGTCGGGGGTGTTGTAGGTGGCCGTCGCGAAGGAGGACTTCACCGACGCGAGCGCCGTGTCCCGCAGCTGGTCGTTGGGGGTGAAGGTGGTGTTCGGCACGAACAGCTGGTCGACCTTGGCGATCTGCGCGTCCAGGAAACGGTCGTAGTCGCGCTGGAGGTAGGTGTCCGCTCCCATCCGGTGGCGCCAGGCGTCGTACGCCGCCACGTCGTTGCCCCGCAGGTGGGTGTACATCTCGCGCAGCGCCGAGGGCTTCTCGGTCCACAGGAACTCGAAGAAGGTGCCCGCGTAGCTGTAGAAGCGGAAGCCGTCCCCGTCGTAGGTGGCGTTCAGCACCTGTTCGACGCTCATGCGCGGGCCGCCGCCGGCCGTGTCGTTGATGATGCTCTTGACCAGGGACTTGCGGACGGCGATGCCGTTGTCGCGGGTGGCGCCGTCGAAGAACTCGGCCGTGCCCTCGTCCATGGCGGTCGTACGGTCGCCCTCATACCAGGGGCCTTCGCCGAAGAAGCCGGGCACGGCGTAGCGGCCGTTGAGGTAGTGCGTGTACTCGTGGCGGAAGAGCTCCTCGAGGGTGAGGGAGGAGTCCTGCGGGACGCGGCGCTGGTAGGTGTAGAAGGTGGCGCCCTTCTCGATGTAGATGCCGCCGTTGTTGGTGTCGTAGCCGGTCAGGATCGGGTGGTAGTTCTCGTAGTCGGCGCGGGAGCCGTAGAGCACGATGTTCAGCGTGGAGTTGGGGTCGCCCGCGAGCGGCTGGTCGGTGCCGAGCACGCGGTGGAACTGCGCCTTGACCTGCTTGCCGGCGTAGTAGAGCTGGTCGACGGTGGCCCGGTCGAGGCCCGTGCGGACCTTGATGGCCCCGTTGTCGTAGGTGTAGGCGTAGGGGAAGATCTGCTTCTCGATGTCTTCCCTGCACACCCCGTACGGCTTGCAGGCCTCGTAGAAGTTGAGCCATGAGACGAGCTTGGCCCACTGCTCACTGCCGTTGCCGAAGGCGGACTTGACGGGCTCCAGCAGGGCGCCGAGGTCCGCGGTGATCGGGTCGCGCAGCCCCGCGACCTGGCCGAAGCGGCCGTACTCGCCGAGCGCGTCGCGCGCCACCCAGGAGTTGGCCGTGCCCTTGAGGTGCGTGTAGCCCGCGAAGGCCTTGAAGGTGGCGCGGTAGGAGGCGTCGGCGCTCACCGCGGCGTGGAAGGCGGCGTCCTGGTTGCCCGGGTAGATGCCCAGGTAGTTGACGGAGAGCGCGGCCAGCGCGGCGCCCGCCCATGCGGAGTCGAGGTGCGTGGCCGGGTGGGCCGGGTCCATGGTGGCCAGGACCTTCTTGATGAGGCCGGGCTGGTGCTGGCGCAGGCCCGGGGCGCTCGCGGCGTAGAGGGCCTCGCGCAGGGTGTTGGCGTTGGTCCGGGTGACGTCGAAGGTGCGGGCGGCGCTGCCGAAGTCGGCGATGGCCTGGCGCATGGCGTTCACGGTCGGGGCGTCGGTGACGTCGATCTCGGAGCGCGAGTGGTCGTGGTAGGCGACCGCGTGCAGGTAGGTGAACATCTCCTCCAGGTGGGAGGTGTTACGGCCGTCGTGGGCGGCGGCCACGCTGGATATCCGGCGCGAGACGGCCTGCACGTGGGCGTCGGACATGACGGGTGTCAGGCGGGCGTCCCAGGTCCAGATGAGGCCGCGCAGGCAGCCGTCGGCGAGCACGGCCGGGTCGGCGAGGAAGTCGGCGAACTGCTCCGGGGTGAGGTTCGTGATCCCGTCGAGGGTGCACGGGACGCCTGCGGCGACGCTCTGCGCGGTGGGCACGGCCTGGGCCGCCCGGCGGCTCTTCTCGCCGCGCTCGGCCGGGACCGCGGCGGCCGTGGCGGGTCCGGAGACCTCTCCCGAGGAGGCCTTCCCGCCGCCGGGCGCCGGGGCGGGGGCCGGGGTGTTGTCCTTCGCGGCGGCGAGGCGGTCGACCTCGTCGAACGGGTTCGGGGCGGGAGCCCCGGACGCGAAGGCGCCGGTCGTCGGACCGGCCGCCGCGGCGGTGAGGGCCCCCGAGTCGGCGGCCCGCGTGACGGCCTGTCCCGCGGTGGCGAGGAGGGTGACGGCGATGGCGGCGGAGAGGAGGGACGTACGCACAGCTCTGTGCTGGGACACCAAAGACTCCTGATCAAGAAGGGAGGTGGGGGAGATGGTGCGTGCGGCGATCGCGTGAACTGCCGTGCTTCACGCGGAGTTTGACGGGCGTTAACATCCCGCGATGTGAGCTGTAACATAGTAATGTGAAATTGCACTGACAAGACCTGTGCGCCCATCAGTTCGCATCCTCTTGAGGGAGCTCCCGTGACCGACACCCCCTCCCGGCTCCACACCGGCAGCCACGACCTGCCGGTGTCCCCGGAGTTGTCCCGCTTCATGGCGGAGAACTGGGCCGCGTCGCCCCTGCCCGACTCCACCCGCGCAGCGGCCTACGCGGTCACCCCCGCCCGCCGCGCCCGGCTCTCGGCGCGCTTCCCGGGCGAGCGGCTGATCATCCCCGCCGGAGAGCTCAAGGTCCGCTCCAACGACTGCGACCACCGCTTCCGCCCGCACAGCGCGTACGCCTGGCTGACGGGCCTGACCGGCGAGGACCAGGTGGGCCACGTCCTGGTCATGGAACCGTCGGGCCCGCACGCCCACGAGGCTGTGCTGTACCTGCGGCCGCGCTCGCCCCGGGCGGACGGCAACGAGGAGTTCTACCGGGACCGCCGCCACGGGGAGTTCTGGGTGGGCCGCAGGGCGGACCTGGCGGAAGCGGAGCGCCTCACCGGCATCCGCTGCGCGCCCCTGGACCGGCTGGGCTCGCCTACGGGCCGCAACGCCGCGTCCGACGCCGAACTGGCCCGCGCGCTCTCGGAGTTGCGCCTCGTGAAGGACGCCTGGGAGGTCGGACAGCTCCAGCTGGCGGTGGACCACACGACGGCGGGCTTCGAAGACGTCGTACGGTCACTGCCGCGGGCCCTGGCCCACCCGCGCGGGGAGCGGTGGATCGAGGGGGTCTTCGGGACGCGCGCACGGGCCGAGGGCAACGGCACCGGGTACGAGACGATCGCCGCGTCGGGCGCCCACGCGTGCGTCCTGCACTGGATCCGCAACGACGGCCGGCTGAACGGCGACGAGCTGCTGCTCCTGGACGCGGGCGTGGAGACGGACACCCTGTACACGGCGGACATCACCCGCACCCTCCCGCTGTCGGGCCGCTTCTCCCCCGTCCAGCGGCAGGTCTACGAACTGGTCCTGGCCGCACAGGAGGCCGGTATCGCGGCGCTGCGCCCGGGCGCGAGCTTCATGGACTTCCACCGGGCCGGAATGCGGGTGATCGCCGAGGGCCTGGCCGAGTGGGGCGTACTCAAGCACGCGGAGGGCGACCTGCACCGGCGCTACACCCTGTGCAGCAGCGGGCACATGCTGGGACTGGACGTCCACGACTGCGCGAAGGCCCGGGCCGGGACGTATCTGGACGGGGTCCTGGAGGAGGGCCAGGTCCTGACGGTCGAACCGGGCCTGTACCTCCAGCCGGACGACGAGACCCTGCCGCTGGAGCTGCGGGGGATCGGCGTCCGCATCGAGGACGACCTGGTCATCACGGCGGACGGCGCCCGCCTGATGTCGGGCGCGCTCCCCCGCACGGTGGCGGGCATCGAGGACTGGATGGCCGGCCTCCTGGACTCCGCGGGGCTGTAGCCGGGGCCGGATCCCGCTGCGGGGAGCCTCCCGGTCTCCGCCCGCACCCGCGCCTCAAACGCCGGCGGGGCGCAAAGACCGGGGCTCCGCCCCGAACCCCCGCGCGGGGTCTGGGGCGGAGCCCCGGCTCGGGGCGGGTCCGGCTCCGCGCCCCCGGCATCCCGCCCACGGCTCACCCCCACCGGCTCCGCGCAGCGGTACCACCCCCCGCCCGCCCCCTACGGCAGCACCGCGACCCCGTCCAGTTCCACCAGCGCCCGGTCGTCCCAGAGGCGGACCACCCCGATGACGGCCATCGCCGGATAGTCCCGCCCCGCCAACCGCCGCCACACCCGCCCCAGTTCCGCGGCATGCGTGCGGTACGACGCCACGTCCACCGCGTACACGGTGACCCTGGCCAGATCCCCGGGCGCACCGCCCGCCGCCGCGAGGGCCGCCAGCAGGTTGGTCAGCGCCCGCTCGAACTGCTCCGGCAGGCTCTCCCCCACCACCTTCCCCTCGGCGTCCAACGCGGTCTGGCCGGCCAGGAACACCAGCCGGGAGCCGGTGGCGGTGACCGCGTGCGAGAAACCCGTCGGCGGTGACAACTCCGCCGGGTTGATCCGGTCGAGGCTCATCGCGCGGCCACCTCCCCGTACAGCTCCTTCGCGATGATCGTGCGCTGCACCTCGCTCGCCCCCTCGTAGATCCTGGGCGCGCGGACCTCCCGGTAGAGGTGTTCCAGCAGGTGGCCCCGCTGGAGGGCGACGGCTCCGTGCAGTTGGACCGCGTGGTCCACCACGTACTGGGCCGTCTCGGTGGCGAGGAGTTTCGCCATCGCCGCCCGCCGGGGGACGTCCGGGGAGCCCCGGTCGTAGGCTCCGGCGGCCGCGTACACCAGCAGCCGCGCGGCCTCGGTGCGGGTGGCCATCTCCGCCACGCGGTGGGCCACGGCCTGGAGGTCGCCCAGCACGCCGCCGAAGGCGGTCCGGCCCGCCGTGTACGCCAGGGTCGCGTCCAGCGCGGCCCGGGCCATGCCCACCGCGAACGCGCCGACGCTGGGGCGGAAGAGGTTCAGGGTGTCCATCGCTACCCGGAATCCCCGCCCGGGCTCGCCCAGCAGGTCTTGCGGGCCGACGGGGACCCCGTCGAAGGCGAGGGAGCCGATGGGGTGCGGGGAGAGCATGTCCAGGGGCTCGCCCGTCAGGCCGGGGCGGTCCGCGGGGACCAGGAAGGCCGATACCCCCTTCGCGCCCGGCCCCTCACCCGTCCGGGCGAAGACGGTGTAGAAATCGGCCTCCGGGGCGTTGGAGATCCAGCATTTCTCTCCGCTGAGCCGCCAGCCGCCTCCTGGATCCGGATCGGGGTCGGCCGCCAGTGCCAGCGCCGCCGCGTCCGAGCCCGCCCCCGGCTCGCTCAGCGCGAAGGCCGCCACGGCCCGGCCCGCGCGCACGCCCGGCAGCCAGCGTTCCCGCTGGGCCGCGCTCCCCGCCCGTAGCACCGGGTACGCCCCCAGCCCTTGCAGGGCGAGCGCCGTCTCGGCCTCCGTGCATCCGTAGGCGAGGGATTCGCGCAGCAGGCACAGTTCCAGCGCGCCCGAGGTGAACACCCGCTCCAGCAGGCCCAGCTCTCCCAGTTCCGCCAGCAGCGGCCGGTTGACCCGGCCCGGCTCCCCCTTCTCGGCCAGCGGCCTCAGCCGCTGCCCCGACAGTGCGCGCAACTGCCCGCACCACTCCTCCTGGTCCGCCCCGAGCGCGAATCCGGTCATCCGAACATCCCCGCATCTATCGCGTCCTGTTGACTGCCGTCACCATCACGATACGCTCGTGTGGCCCCTCCCAGCGGTGGCTGGGAGAGACCGCACGGCCGGATCCACCCGCCCCCAGCTACCGCTGGGAGGCACCCCCGCCGGACTGCCGCCAGGGGGCGACGCCTTGGACCTCAAGCCTTCCGCTCATGTCGACACCTTTGCCCGCGACCACCTACCGCCCGCCGACGCCTGGCCGGAGCTCGTCTTCGAACTGCCCGAACTGGCCTATCCGGACCGCCTGAACTGCGGGGCCGAGCTCCTCGACGCCACGATCGCCCGGTTCGGTTCCGACCGCCCGGCCTTCCGCAGTGGCGCCGGCGAGGTGTGGACGTACGGCGGGCTGCGAGACCGCGTCGACCGCCTCGCCCACGTGCTCACTGTCGATCTCGGCGTCGTTCCCGGCAACCGGGTGCTCCTGCGCGGCCCCACCGGCCCCTGGCTCGCGGCCTGCTGGCTCGCGGTCATGAAGGCGGGCGCGGTGGCCGTCACCGTACTGGCCCAGCAGCGGGCGCAGGAGCTGGCCACGGTCTGCTCGATGGCTCGGGTACGGCACGCCCTGTGCCACGTGAGCGTGCTGGACGACCTCGCCAAGGCCGAGGTGCCGGGGCTGCGGATCACCGCGTACGGGGGCGAGGCACCGGACGATCTGCTGCGGCTCGCCGAGGCCCGGCCTGCGGCCGCCTTCCCCGCCGTCCGGACCTCCGCCGACGACGTCGCGCTCATCGCCTTCACCTCCGGGACCACCGGCCGCCCCAAAGGCTGCATGCACTTCCACCGCGACCTGCTGGCCGTCGCCGACACCTTCTCGCGCAGCGTCCTGCGCCCCCACCCCGACGACGTCTTCGCGGGCAGCCCGCCGCTCGGCTTCACCTTCGGCCTCGGCGGGCTGGTCGTCTTCCCGCTGCGGGCGGGCGCGTGTGCGCTGCTGCTGGAGGAGGCGGGGCCGCGCCGGCTGCTCCCCGCCCTCGCCGAGCACCGGGTGACCGTCCTGTTCACCGCGCCCACCGCCTACCGGGCGATGCTCGACGACCTGGGCCCGTACGACGTGGGCGCCTACGACCTCTCCGCGCTGCGCCGCTGCGTCTCGGCGGGCGAGAACCTGCCGGCCGCCACCTGGCGGGCCTGGTACGAGCGCACCGGTCTACGGATCATCAACGGCATCGGAGCCACCGAGCTGCTGCACATCTTCATCTCCGCCGCCGACGAGGACATCCGGCCCGGTACGACCGGCCGGGTGGTCCCCGGCTGGCAGGCCCGCGTGGTGGACCGGTCGGGCCGGCCGGTCGCCGACAACGAGCCGGGGCTGCTGGCCGTGCGCGGCCCGGTGGGATGCCGCTATCTGGCCGATCCGCGGCAGGGGGAGTACGTACAGGGCGGCTGGAACCTGACCGGTGACACCTACGTGCGCGATCCGGAGGGCTACTTCCGCTACGTCGCCCGCGCCGACGACATGATCGTCTCGGCGGGGTACAACATCGCCGGTCCGGAGGTCGAGGAGGCCCTGCTGCGTCATCCGGACGTGGTGGAGGCGGCGGTGGTGGGCCGCCCGGACGAGCGGCGCGGGCAGATCGTGGTGGCGTACACCGTCACCCGTCAGGGTGTGGTCCTGACGGAGGACACCCTGCGCACCTTCATGCGGGCCGAGCTGGCCCCGCACAAGTGCCCACGCGCCTTCGTCTTCCTCCCTTCGCTGCCCCGGACCGCGACGGGCAAACTGCAACGCTTCCGGCTGCGCGACCTAGAGTGAACCCGTGGTCGAGCAGCACACCCCGCGGTCCCTGATCGTCACCTTCTACGGCGCCTACGGGCGGGCCTTCGAGGGCCCCGTCCCGGTGTCCGCGCTGATCCGCCTGCTGGGCGCGGCCGGCGTGGACGCCCCCTCGGTCCGCTCGTCGGTGTCCCGGCTGAAGCAGCGCGGCTTCCTGCTGCCCGCGCGCACCGCGGGCGGAGCGGCGGCGTACGACCTCTCCGAGGAGGCGCGGCAGCTGCTGGAGGACGGCGACCGCAGGATCTACGGTGCCCGCGCCCCCGTCGGCGCGTGGCTGGTGGCGGTGTTCTCCGTCCCGGAGCAGGAGCGGCACAAGCGGCACCTGCTGCGCTCGCGGCTGGCCCGGCTCGGTTTCGGCACGGTGGCGCCGGGGGTGTGGATCGCCCCGGCCCTGCTGTACGAGGAGACCGCGCACACGCTGGAGCGCCTGCACTTGACGGCGTACGTGGAACTGTTCCGCGGCTCCCACCTCGGTTTCGCGCCGACGGCCGAGGCGGTGGCCCGCTGGTGGGACCTGGCGGCCCTGGCCAAACAGCACGAGGAGTTCCTCGATCTGCACGAACCCGGCCTGCGGGCCCTCCAGTCGGGCCCGGCCCCGTCGCCGGAGGAGGCCTATCGCGGCTACCTCCTCGCCCTGGACACCTGGCGCCGCCTCCCGTACGCCGACCCGGGCCTGCCCCGCGAGCTGCTCCCGGCGGACTGGCCGGGCGACCGCGCGGCGGCGGTCTTCACGGAACTCCACGCGCGGCTGCGGGATGTGGGCGCCCGGTTCGCCGGGGCGTGAGGCGCCGCCGGGCGGCGCTGTGACGGGCGGCGCTGCTAACGGGCGGCCGGGGCCGTGGCAGGAGCGGGGCTCGGCCCGCGTAAACCGGGTGCGCGTGGACGCCGCCCGAAGCGAGGATGGGCCATGACCTGGACCTTCACATCCGACCTGGCGGCCTATCTGGCCGCGGCGGGCCCGGCGGTGGCCGCGCAGCCCGTTTCCAATACCGTCCTGCTGACCACGGCCGACGCGCTGGGGCGGCGTGGGCCCCATGCCTTCGGTCGCGCCGATCCCTTCTTCGGCTGGTGGACCGGAGCCGACGGCGCCGTCGCCGGGGGCCTGCTGTGCACCCCTCCCTACCCGCTGCTGCTCGGGGCGCTGCCCGCGGAAGCGGTGCGGGCACTGGCCGCCGCGCTCTCCACCGAACCCCTGCTCGCCGTGATCAACGGCTTCAATGCCCGCCGGTCCGACGCGGACACGCTGGCGGAGGCCTGGCGGCGGCCGTTCCGGCTCGCCGAGGAGAACCGCCTGTACCGGCTCGCCGGCCTCGTCGCTCCGGATCCCGTCCCGGCCGGGCGGGTACGGCGCGCCGCCGAGGCCGATCTCCCGCTGCTGCTGGAGTGGATCGAGGCCTTCAACCGGGAGAGCGGCCAGCCGGGCGCCGCCTCCCCGGCCGCCCTGCGCGACCGGCTCTCCTACGGCGGGCTGCTGCTGTGGGAGCACGCCGGGCGCCCCGTCTCGCTGGCCTCCTTCTCGCGCCCGATCGGCTCGGCCGCCCGCGTCGGCCCCGTCTACACTCCGCCCGGGGAGCGCGGGCGCGGCTACGCCGCCGGGGTCACGCACGCGGCGAGCGAAGCGGCGTACGCGGCCGGGGCCTCGGAAGTCGTTCTCTTCACCGACCTGGCCAATCCCACCAGCAACGGCATCTACCTGCGCCTCGGCTACACCCCGGTCGAGGACCGCGTCGAGGTGGTCGCGGGGTGACCGGCCGGTGCCGGTGCCGGTGCCGCTGCCGTTGCCGGTGACCGCCGCGCTGCTGCCGGTGTCAGCCGCGGCCCGTCGGCGGTTTGCGGCTGCCCGCGCGGTAGGGGGCAGGCCAGGGGGCGGCCGGGCCTTCGTAGGACTGGTCGGCGGCCGCGTGCAGGGTCCAGTGGGGGTCGTACAGATGGGGGCGGCCGATGGCGCACAGGTCCGCGCGGCCGGCCAGGAGCAGGGAGTTGACGTCGTCCCAGGAGGAGATGGCGCCGACCGCGATGACGGGCACGCCCACGGCGCCGCGGATCCGGTCGGCGTAGGGGGTCTGGTACGAGCGTCCGTACTCGGGGGTCTCGTCCGCGACCACCTGCCCGGTCGAGACGTCGATGGCGTCCGCGCCGTGGGCGGCGAAGGCGGCGGCGATCTCCACCGAGTCCCGGGGCGAGGTGCCGCCCGGCGCCCAGTCGGTCGCCGAGAGGCGGACGGTCATCGGCCGGTCCTCGGGCCAGACGGCGCGGACCGCGTCGAAGACCTCCAGGGGGAAGCGCAGGCGGTTCTCCAGGGGGCCGCCGTAGGCGTCCGTACGGTGATTGGTCAGGGGGGAGAGGAACCCGGACAGCAAGTAGCCGTGGGCGCAGTGCAGTTCCAGCAGGTCGAAGCCGCAGTCGGCGGCGCGGACGGCGGCGGCCGCGAAATCGGATCGGACCGCGTCGAGGTCCGCCGGGGTCAGGGCGCGCGGAAGCGCCGAGACACCCGGCCGGTAGGGCAGCGCCGAGGCGGCCACCACCGGCCAGTTCCCCACCGGCAGCGGCTCGTCCATCCCCTCCCACATCACGCGCGTCGAGCCCTTGCGCCCCGAGTGGCCGAGCTGGACGCCGAGCGCGGTGCCGGGCGCGGAGGTGTGTACGAAGTCGACGATCCGGGTCCAGGCCGTCGCCTGCTCCCGCGTGTACAGGCCGGCGCAGCCGGGGGTGATCCTGCCCTCGGCGCTGACGCAGACCATCTCCGTCATCACCAGCCCGGCACCGCCGAGTGCCCGTGCGCCGAGGTGCACCAGGTGGAAGTCGCCGGGCACGCCCTCCTCGGCCGAGTACATGTCCATCGGGGAGACGACCACCCGGTTGCGCAGGGTCAGCCCGCGCAGCGTGAACGGCGTGAACATCGGCGGGGTCCGCACCTGTGACGGGCCCTCGTCGGGGCAGCCGAAGTCCCGTTCCACCGCCCGCGTGAACCGCTCGTCGCGCAGCCTCAGATTGTCGTGCGTGACCCGCCGGCTGCGGGTGAGCAGGTTGAAGGCGAACTGCCGGGCGGGCTGGCCGACGTATCCGGCGATCTCCTCGAACCACCGCATGCTGGCGGCCGCCGCCCGCTGGGTGCTCGCCACCGCCGGGCGCCGCAGCGCCTCGTACGCCGCGAGCGCGGCCGGTACGTCGGCCCGGGCGCGGGGGGTTTCGGCGCGCACGGCCTCGGTACGCACGGCCTCGGTACGCACGCCTTCGGTACGCACGGCTTCGGCGCGCTCGACCTCGGCGCGCACGGCTTCGGCGAGCGCGAGGGCGTCCTCCACCGCCAGTTTGGTGCCGGACCCGATGGAGAAGTGCGCGGTGTGCGCCGCGTCTCCGAGCAGGGCCACGTTCCCGTGTGACCACCGCTCGTTCACGACCGTGCGGAACTGTGTCCACGCCGAGCGGTTGCCCCGCAGCGGCCGGCCGCGCAGGGCCTCGCTGAAGATCTTGGCGCAGCGGGCCGCCGACTCCGTCTCGTCGCACAGGTCGAAGCCCGCCGCCCGCCACACCTCCTCCCGCATCTCCACGATGACCGTGGAGGCGCCCGCGGAGTACGGGTAGGCGTGCAGCTGCATCACCCCGTGCTCGGTCTCGGCGATCTCGAAGCGGAAGGCGTCGAAGGGGAAGTCGGCGGCCAGCCAGATGTACCGGCACCGCCCGCCCGTCACGGTCGGCCCGAAGTGTTCGGCCCCGCTCTGCCGGATGGCGCTGTGCACCCCGTCCGCCGCTACCACGAGGTCGTACTCGGCCGCGAGCGCCCGCACGTCCGGGGCCTCGGTACGCAGGCGCAGCCGGACGCCCAGCCCGGCGCAGCGCTCGTGCAGGATCTCCAGCATCCTGCGCCGCCCGATGGCCGCGAAGCCGTGGCCGCCGGAGGTCAGCAGGCGTCCCCGGTGCACGATGTCCACGTCGTCCCAGCGCACGAACTCCGCGCTCAGGGCCGCGTAGACGACGGCGTCCGCCTGCTCGATGCCGCCGAGGGTCTCGTCGGAGAGCACCACCCCGAAGCCGAAGGTGTCCTCGGGCGCGCCCCGCTCCCAGACCTCCACGGTGTGGCCCTGCCGGGCCAGCAGCGCGGCGGCGTACAGCCCTCCCGGCCCGCCGCCGACGACGGCGACCCGCAGTGCGCCGGCGACCGTCATGTCGCTACCTGCCCTTCCACTCCGGCGGCCGTTTCCCGGTGAAGGCCGCGTGGAATTCCGCGTAGTCCTCGCCGTTCATCAGCAGGGCCTGGGTGGCCGCGTCCAGCTCCACCGAGGCGGCCAGCGGCATGTCGAGTTCGGCGGTGAGCAGCGCCTTGGTCTGCGCGTAGGCCAGGGCCGGACCGGCGGCCAGGTGCGCCGCGAGCTCCGCGGCCCGTACGTGGGCCTTGCCCTCCTCGGTGACCTCGCTGAGCAGGCCGATCCGCTCGGCCTCGGGCGCCCGTACGGGCTCTCCCAGCATCAGCAGCCGGGTGGCGTGACCGAGGCCGACGACGCGGGGCAGCAGGTACGCGGCGCCCATGTCCCCGCCGGAGAGGCCGACGCGGGTGAAGAGGAAGGCGAAGCGGGCGCTGGGGTCGGCGATCCGGAAGTCGGCGGCGAGGGCGAGGACGGCCCCGGCTCCGGCGGCCATGCCGTGGACGGCCGCGATCACCGGGAAGGGGCATTCGCGGATGGCCCGCACCACCTGTCCGGTCATCCGGTTGAAGTCGAGGAGCTCGGCGGTGTCCATGGCGAGGGTGGCGCCGATGATCTCGTCCACGTCTCCGCCGGAGCAGAAGCCGCGCCCCTCGCCGCCGAGCACGAGGGCGCGTACGGAACGTTCCCGGGACAGTTCGGCGAGCAGGTCGCGCAGGTCGGCGTAGGCGCCGAAGGTGAGCGCGTTCAGCTTCTCGGGGCGGTCGAAGGTGACGGTGGCCACGCCGTCCTGCCGGGTCACCCGGAGGTGGCGCCACCGTTCGGTCGCTGATGTGGAACCGGTGAAGGGGCTCACGCCTCCGACGGTATCACCGGATCGTGACTACCGTCAGAGAAACGCGACACGCGACCTCACGGTGGCGTCACCGCACTCAGGCGAGGGTGCTCGCCCGGCCGGCGTATGACTATGCGCGAGTCCGTGGACGCGAAGGACCGCGCGCGTGGCTACGCGTGGCTCTGCCAGGGCTTGGCGAGCGTGGCGACGAGCACGGCCTTGATGGTGTGCAGCCGGTTCTCGGCCTCGTCGAAGACCACGGAGTGCTCCGACTCGAACACCTCGTCCGTCACCTCCAGCGATTCCAGCCCGTGCCGCTCGTGGATCTCCCGGCCCACCTTGGTGCCGAGGTCGTGGAAGGCCGGCAGGCAGTGCAGGAACTTCACGTCCGGCTTGCCCGTGGCGCGCAGCACGTCCATGGTGACGGCGTACGGGGCCAGGGCCTCGATCCGCTCGTCCCAGACCTCCTTGGGCTCACCCATGGAGACCCACACGTCGGTGGCGATGAAGTCGGCCTGGGCCACGCCCTCGGCGACCTCCTCGGTGAGCGTGATCCGGGCCCCGCTGGCGAGCGCGAGCTCGCGCGCCCGGGCGACCACGCTCTCGGCCGGCCAGTAGGCCTTGGGCGCGACGATCCGTACGTCCATGCCCAGCAGCGCGCCCGTCACCAGGTACGAGTTGCCCATGTTGAAGCGGGCGTCGCCGAGGTAGGCGAAGGCGATCCGGTCCAGCGGCTTGGTGCTGTGCTCGGTCATGGTGAGGACGTCGGCCAGCATCTGGGTGGGGTGCCAGTCGTCGGTGAGGCCGTTGAAGACGGGCACGCCGGAGTGGGCGGCGAGTTCCTCGACGGCGTCCTGGCTGTCACCCCGGTACTCGATCCCGTCGAACATCCGGCCGAGCACGCGGGCGGTGTCCTTGACCGACTCCTTGTGACCCATCTGCGAGCCGGCGGGGTCGAGGTAGGTGGTGCTCGCGCCCTGGTCCGCGGCGGCGACCTCGAAGGCGCAACGGGTGCGCGTCGAGGTCTTCTCGAAGATCAGCGCGATGTTCTTGCCCTGGAGGAGCCGCCGTTCGGTACCGGCCTTCTTGGTGGCCTTGAGCTCAGCGGCCAGCTCGATCAGGCCGAGGAACTCGGCGGCGGTGAAATCGAGCTCCTTGAGGAAACTGCGGCCGACGAGGTTGGTGGCCATGGGATCGCTCCAGCGTCACGGTGACAGGGGATGATGGAAGTATATACGATCTACTGCATTGCTATACAGGGGTTCCTGGACCCGGACCTGTCCTCCGTGCCTCTCCGGCGTCCCCCTTCCCCCTTCCTGCCTTCCTGCCTTCCCGCCCGCCGACCGCCTCAGACCGCGTCCCGCTCGACCGGACAGCTCATGCACCGCGGCCCACCGCGCCCCCGCCCGAGTTCGCTGCCCGGGATCTCGATGACCTCGATGCCCTCCTTGCGCAGGTGGGTGTTGGTCGTCACGTTCCGCTCGTACGCCACCACCACCCCCGGCTCGACGGCCAGCACGTTGCATCCGTCGTCCCACTGCTCGCGCTGCGCCGAGTGGACGTCCTGGGTCGCGGTCAGCACCCGGATCGAGTCCAGTCCGAGCGCCGCCGCTATGGCCCGGTGCATGTGGTCCGGCGCGTGGTCGGTCACCTTCAGCTCGTGCGGGCCCCGGCCGGGCTCGATCGTGTAGGAGCGGAGCATGCCGAGCCCCGCGTACTGGGTGAAGGTGTCCGCGTCGACCATCGTCATCACCGTGTCCAGGTGCATGAAGGCGCGCCGCTTCGGCATGTCGAGGGCGACGATGGTGGTCGCCGACCCGGCGGCGAACAGGCCCCGGGCCAGCATCTCCACGGCCTGCGGCGTGGTCCGCTCGCTCATCCCGATCAGCACGGCGCCGTTGCCGATGACCAGTACGTCCCCGCCCTCGATGGTCGAGGGGTAGTCCGCCTGCCCCTGCGACCAGTAGT
Source organism: Streptomyces sp. NPDC003038 (assembly GCF_040611115.1). Classification (NCBI taxonomy): domain Bacteria; kingdom Bacillati; phylum Actinomycetota; class Actinomycetes; order Kitasatosporales; family Streptomycetaceae; genus Streptomyces; species Streptomyces sp. NPDC003038. Next base: position 156,757 of record NZ_JBEXNN010000006.1, on the reverse strand, counting down.
GGAAGGCACCGGAGGAGGTGAAGAGCGGGTGGTGCTTGTAGATCGCCTCGAAGTGGACGGTCTCGCGCTGCCGGGCCGGCCAGCGCATCGCGTTGATGGACACCCCGTCGTAGATCCAGGCGGAGGTGTCACGGGTGAAGAGGTGGTTGGGCAACGGCCCCAGCAGGAAGTCGTCCAGCTCCAGGGCGTGGAAGCGCACCGAGACCGGCTCGGCGTGCCGCTCCAGGAACTCCCGCTTGGTCATCCCGCCGACCAGCGCCTCGGCCAGCTCGGCCGAGGTCAGCCCGTCGAACACCGACCGCAGGTGGTCGGTGGCGAGCGGCCCGTACTCCTTCTCGTCGAACACCCGGTCCAGTACGAGGTGTCTCGCCTCCGGAATGGCGAGGGCCTCGGAGAGCAAGTCGCCGAAGAGGTGCACCGCGACGCCCCGGTCGCGCAGCACGTCCGCGAAGCCGTCGTGCTCCTGGCGGGCCCGGCGCACCCACAGCACGTCGTCGAAGAGCAACGCGTCCTTGTTGCTCGGCGTGAGCCGCTTCAGCTCCAGGTCGGGCCGGTGGAGGATGACGCGGCGAAGCCGCCCGGTCTCGGAATCGACATGGAATCCCATGCCGTACACGTTCGCAGACCGGGCGGCCTTTTGAAGTGGCGTCGGCCCCAGCGGACTCAGCGCAGACCGAGAAGCGCCGACGGGGCGCCGATGAGCTCGGGGGCGACCAGGCCCAGCTTGGGGGCGACGACGTCCGGCAGCCCGAAGTTGCCGCCGTTCGGCATCGTCAGCGGGGCGCCGACGATCGCACCCGGGGTCCGGCTGCGCAGGGTGGTGGCCGGCGCGTCCACGATGCCCTCGCCGTCCGTCTCGGGCTTGCCCAGCAGGTTCGGCACGGGTGAGGTGACGAGGGTGTTGCCGAGCTCGGCCCCGATCGGGACGGTCGGGAGCAGTGGAGTGGGGAGCAGGTCTCCCCTGTGGTGGCGGGGCACGTCGGGCGCACCGACGAGCGGCACCGGCACGCCCGTGGCCACCCGGGGGGCGGGCACTCCCAGCGTGGTCTCCACGGCCTCCAGCGGGACACCGACCGGTACCGAGTCGGCCACGGCCGGGGTGGCCGCGCCGGCCGCTGCCAGACAGGTCATGAGGGCCGCAATGCTTCCGCGCGCGGTCATCTTCATAGGTGACGTTCCGTCCTTCCAGGGTCGCGGACATTCCGCTGCCCTGGATGAACGATCCCGCCGGTGACTTTCCCGGAGTTCTCCGGGAAAGTTCCCCCATACGACCTAATTCGCGGCCGTACGGGGGCCGCCGCTTTACGGCGCGCGCCTCGACCGGTGCGGCCGGGCGGAGTCAGAGCCGGGGGTCGACCGGCTCCGACTCCAGGGCGAGCACCGCGAAGACGGCCTCGTGGACCCGCCACAGCGGCTCCTCGGCCGCCAACCGGTCCAGCGCCTCCAGCCCGAGCGCGTACTCGCGCAGGGCGAGCGAGCGCTTGTGGCCGAGGAACCGGTCGCGCAGTCGCTCCAGATGTTCCGGACGCGTGTACTCCGGGCCGTAGATGATCCGCAGGTACTCGCGCCCGCGCACCTTGACGCCGGGCTGCACCAGACGGCCCTTGCCGTCGCGGGCGTACGCCTGGAGCGGCTTGACGACCATGCCCTCGCCGCCGGCGGCCGTCAGCTCCAGCCACCAGCGCGTGCCGGCCCGAACGGACTCCTCGTCCGCGGTGTCCACCAGGATCCGGTCCGTGCGCCGCAGCAGGCCGGTGCCGGCCGCCTCATCGGCCGCCACCAGCCGGTCCAGCCAGAACAGCTGCTCGTCGTGGGGTACGGCGGCCAGCGAACGCCCGGCCGCCGCCAGCAGCTGGAAGGGCGCGAAGCGTACGCCGTCCAGCCCGTCGGTGGTCCAGCAGTAACGGCGGTAGGCGTCGGTGAACTTCGCCGCGTCGGCGGCCCGGTCCCGCTGGCGCTCCAGGAGCGCGCCGGTCTCGATCCCCCGGGCGGCGGCCGCCTCCAGGGCGGCGACGGCGCTGGGGAAGACGGCGCCGGAGGCCGCGCCCACGGCGGCGTACTGGTTGCGCAGCAGGCCGGTGGATTTCAGGGACCAGGGCAGGAGTTCGCCGTCGAGCAGCAGCCAGTCGGTGGCCAGCTCCTCCCAGAGACCCGCTCCGGTGATCGCCGAGCGCAGGCGGGTGAGGACCTCTTCGGTGACCTCGGGGTCGCTGAAGAACGGCCGCCCGGTGCGGGTGTAGACGCTGCCGGTCGGGCCGTCGACCCCGAACCGCTCGCGGGCCGTGTCGGCGTCCTTGCAGACCAGGACGGTGGCGCGGGAGCCCATGTGCTTCTCCTCGCACACGACCTGGGCGACGCCGTCCTTGCGGTACTGCGCGAAGGCCTCGGCGGGGTGCTCCAGGAAGTGCTCGTCGCCGTCCGCGCCGCGGGCCTCCCCGCCCGAAGTCGCCGTCGGCGCCATCGTCGGCGGCAGGTACGGCATCAGCCGCGGGTCCACCGCGAAGCGGCTCATGACCTCCAGGGCCGCTGCCGCGTTCTCCTCGCGCACGTTCACACGGCCCAGGTGCCGCGTCTCCACGATCCGGCGCCCGTGGACGTCGGCCAGGTCGAGCGGGCGCCCATCGTGGCCGCCCGGCACTTCGGTGGCCAGCGGGCGCGTGGGCTCGTACCAGACCTTCTCGGCCGGTACGTCGACCAGTTCGCGCTCGGGCCAGCGCAGGGCGGTCATCTTTCCGCCGAAGACCGCGCCGGTGTCAAGGCAGATGGTGTTGTTGATCCAGGTGGTGTTCGGGACCGGGGTGTGGCCGTAGACCACGACGGCCTTGCCGCGGTAGTCCTCGGCCCACGGGTAGCGCACGGGCAGGCCGAACTCGTCCGTCTCGCCGGTGGTGTCCCCGTACAGGGCGTGCGAGCGGACCCGGCCCGACGTGCGGCCGTGGTACTTCTCGGGCAGTCCGGCGTGGCAGACCACCAGCTTGCCGCCGTCGAGGAGGTAGTGGCTGACGAGGCCGGCGATGAACTCCCGGACCTCCTCCACGAACTCCGGCGACTCGCCGGCGAGCTGCTCGATGGTCTCGGCGAGGCCGTGGGTCTGCTGGACCTTGGAGCCCATGAGATAACGGCCGAGCTTGTTCTCGTGGTTCCCGGGCACGCACAGGGCGTTGCCGGACTTCACCATGGCCATGACGCGGCGCAGGACGCCGGGACTGTCCGGGCCGCGGTCGACGAGGTCGCCGACGAAGACGGCCGTACGGCCCTCGGGGTGGACGCCGTCCTCGTACCCGAGCTTGGCGAGCAGGGTCTCCAGCTCGGAGGCGCAGCCGTGGACGTCGCCGACGATGTCGAAGGGGCCGGTGAGGTGCGTGAGGTCGTTGAAGCGCTTCTCCAGGACCACTTCCGCGGTCTCGGCCTCCTCGACGGAGCGCAGGACGTGCACCTTGCGGAAGCCCTCGCGCTCCAGGCCGCGCAGCGAGCGCCGCAGGTCACGGCGGTGGCGCTGGATGACCTGGCGGGGCACGGCGGCCCGCTCGGGACGGGCGGCGTTGCGCTCGGCGCAGACCTCCTCGGGCATGTCGAGCACGATGGCGATGGGCAGCACGTCGTACTGGCGGGCGAGCTGGACGAGCTGGCGCCGGGCATCGGTCTGGACGCTGGTGGCGTCCACGACGGTGAGGCGGCCGGCGGCCAGACGCTTGCCCGCGATGTAGTGGACGACGTCGAAGGCGTCCTTGCTGGCGCTCTGGTCGTTCTCGTCGTCGCGGACCAGGCCCCGGCAGTAGTCGGAGGAGATGACCTCGGTGGGCTTGAAGTGCTTGCGGGCGAAGGTGGACTTGCCGGAACCGGTGGCTCCGATCAGGACGACGAGGGACAGGTCGGTGACGGGAAGTACGCGGTGGGTCATGCTGCCTCGCCCTCCTTCGGGGTAGCGGGGGTGGTCGTGGCGGTCCCGCGGGCCCCGGTGGCCGCGCCGGTCCCGGTGGTCGCGGTGTCGGTCCGGGTGAAGACCGCCATCTGGGTGGGCGGCCCGACCTCGGGGTCGTCCTCGCCGACGGGCGCGAACGCGACGCCGTACCCGTGCCGCTCCGCCACGCGGCCGGCCCAGGCCCGGAACTCCGCGCGGGTCCACTCGAAGCGGTGGTCGCCGTGGCGGACCCGCCCGGCGGGCAGGCTCTCCCAGCGGACGTTGTACTCGACGTTCGGCGTGGTGACGAGGACCGTGCGGGGACGGGCCGAGCCGAACACCGCGTACTCCAGGGCGGGCAGCCGCGGCAGGTCGACGTGCTCGATGACCTCGCTCAGCACGGCCGCGTCGTAGCCGGCCAGCCGCTTGTCGGTGTAGGCGAGCGAGCCCTGGAGGAGCCGGACGCGTTCGCTCTGGCGCTCCCCCATCCGCTCCAGCCGCAGCCGCTTGGCCGCCAGGTGCAGGGCCCGCATGGACACGTCCACGCCGACGATCTCCGTGTACGCCGGGTCCCCCAGCAGCGCCTGCACGAGCTGGCCCTGCCCGCAGCCCAGGTCGAGGACGCGGGCGGCGCCGGCGGCGCGCAGGGCGGTGAGGATCGCGTCGCGTCGCCGCACCGCGAGCGGAACGGGCCGCTCCTGCGTGTCCCGGTTCTCGTCGACGGCGTTGTCGAGCTCCTCGACCTCGCTGCCGTCGGCCTCGGCGAGGCGGACCAGCTCCAGGCGCTCGATGGCGTCCCGGGTCAGCCCCTTCTGGCGGGCGAGGTAGCGCGAGCTGATCGTCGCGTTCTCGGGGTGTGCGGCGAGCCAGCCGTCTCCGGCACGGAGCAGCTTGTCCACCTCGTCGGGGGCGACCCAGTAGTGCTTGGCGTCGTCGAGCACGGGCAGCAGGACGTACAGCTGGCGCAGGGCGTCGGCGAGGTTCACCTCCCCCTCCAGTACGAGCCGTACGTAGCGCGAGTCGCCCCACTGCGGGAACTGCTCGTCGAGCGGTACGGGATCGGCCTGTACGAGGTCCCAGCCGAGCGGGTCGAACAGCCTGTGCACCAGCTCCGTCCCGCCCCGCGCGGGCAGCGCGGGGATCTCGATCCGCAGCGGGCGCGCCTGCGCCGGGAGCTCCGGGCGGGCGGTGCACCGGCCCTTCAGGGCACTGCGGAACACCCCGCCGAGTGCGACGGCGAGCAGTGAGGAGGCGGCGTACGGGCGGTCGTTGACGTACTGCGCGAGCGCGGCGTCCGGCGCCCCGCCACGGCCCTTGCCCTGGCCGCGCCGCACGAGCGCGACGGGATCCACCTCCAGGAGCAGGGCCGCCGTGCACCGTTCGGCCGTGGCCTCGGGGTAGAACACGTGGGCGGTGCCGTGGGAGGTGGAGAACGCCTGCGTCTTCCCGGGATGCTTGTGCAGCAGGTAGCCCAGGTCGGTGGCGGGGCGTTCAGGGGAGCCGGTGGTGGAGATCGTCAGGAACACACGGCCGATTGTTGCTGGTCAGCTGCCCGGCCCGCGCCCTATTTTCCGGGGGCCGAGCGGGGGGCCGAGCGGGGGGCCGAGCCTGAATGCGGGCCGGGATGCGGACCGGAATGCAGGCCGGAACGCAGGCTGCCGGCGAGGGCCGCGATCCGGTCGGGGCCGATGCGGCAGCAGCCGCCGATGAGGCGGGCGCCGGCGGCCTGCCACGCGGCGGTGGGCCAGGGTGCGGGGGTTTCGGGGGCGTGCCAGGTGCGGGTGGCGGCGTCCCAGCGGGACCCGTCGTTGGGGTAGGCCAGCAGCGGCTTACGGGTGACCGTGGCCGCCGCTTCGAGGGCGGGCAGGACCTCCGCCGGGTCGCAGCAGTTGACGCCGAGCGCGATGATCTGCGGGGCTTCGGCCGCGAGGGCGAAGGCTTCGGGAAGGGACCCGCCGGAGCGGGTGCGTCCGTCGGCGACGGTGTAGCTCAGCCAGGCCGCGGCGCCCGTCTGCGCGAGGACGGTGAGCAGGGCCTCGGCCTCGTCGGGGTCGGGGACGGTCTCCAGGGCCAGCACATCGGGGCCCGCGGCCAGCACCGCCTCGATGCGGGGGCGGTGGAAGGCGGCGAGCTCGCGCACGCTCAGGCCGTACCGGCCTCGGTACTCGGAGCCGTCCGCGAGCACCGCGCCGTACGGGCCCACCGAGGCGGCCACCCACACCTCGTGGTCGGCGGCCTCGGCCGCGCGGGCCGCGAGGGCGACGCTGCGGTGCAGCAGGGCGGTGGTCGCGGCGCGGTCGTAGCCGTGGGCGGCGAAGGCCGCGTAGCCGACCTGGTAGCCGGCCGTGATCAGGACCTCGGCGCCGGCCCGCGCGTACGCCACGTGGGCGGCCTCCACCTGGTCCGGCCGCTCGGCGAGCACCCGGCCCGACCAGAGGGCGCCGGACAGGTCGCAGCCCTGGGCGGCGAGCTGGTTGCTCAGCCCGCCGTCCAGGAGCACGGCCTTGCGGGTCAGGGCTTCGGCGAGCGGGCCCGCGGCGCGTGACATCGGGCCTCCCTCAGCCGATCTGCGAGAGCACCTGGGAGGAGATCAGCTCCAGGTGGTCGAGGTCGTCGAGGTCGAGGAGCTGGAGGTAGGCGCGGGAGGAGCCGATGGCGGCGTAGGCGCCGAGCTTCTCCACGACCTCGTCCGGAGAACCGGCCAGTCCGTTGGCCTTGAGCTCGTCCACCTCACGGCCGATGGCGGCGGCCCGGCGGGCGACCTCGGCGTCGTCCTTGCCCACGCACACCACGAGGGCGTTGGAGTAGACGAGATCGGAGGACTTGCGCCCGGCCTCTTCGGCGGCCTGTCGGACCCGGCCGAACTGCCGCTCGCTGTCCGCGACCGACGCGAAGGGCATGTTGAACTCGTCCGCGTAGCGTGCGGCGAGCCGCGGCGTGCGCTTCGCGCCGTGGCCGCCGATCAGGACGGGCACCTTGGCCTGCGCGGGCTTGGGGAGCGCGGGCGACTTCTCCACCTGGTAGTGGCTGCCCGCGTAGTCGAAGGTTTGGCCGATCTCGGTGGCCCACAGGCCGGTGACGATGGCCAGCTGCTCCTCCAGCCGGGCCATCCGGTCGGCCGGGAAGGGGATTCCGTAGGCCTTGTGCTCCTCCTCGAACCACCCCGCGCCCAGGCCCAGTTCCACGCGGCCGCCGGACATCTGGTCGACCTGGGCCACCTGGATGGCGAGCACGCCGGGGAGCCGGAAGGTGCCGGCCGTCATGAGCGTGCCCAGCCGGATCCGCCGGGTCTCGCGGGCCAGGCCCGCGAGGGTGATCCAGGCGTCGGTGGGTCCGGGCAGACCGTCGGCGGAGCCCATCCGCAGGTAGTGGTCGGAGCGGAAGAACGCGTCGAAGCCCAGGTCCTCGGCGGCCTTGGCGACGGTCAGGAGGGTGTCGTAGCTCGCGCCCTGCTGGGGCTCGGTGAAGATGCGAAGGTCCATGGACCCATCCTGCCCTTCCCTCCCCGGCAGGGTGAATCTGCGTCAACCGGCCGGTCCACCCCCGGGCCCGCCAGTGACCGGCACGGAGGAGGATCGTTGGCTCGGACGGAGCCGGACCGCCCGGCCCGCGCGCCGGCGGCCTCTCGCCGGTGCGTCCACCGCCCCCTTCCGCATGGGAAGGGCCAGGGCCGAGGAGGCCGCCATGTCCCACGAGTCCGTGCCGGAGACCCACCGACAGAACGGACGGAACGGACAGGCAGCACACGACCACACCCGCCGGGAATCCGCGGTGGCCGCCCCGGGCGGCGCACCGAAGGGCCTGCTGCAGCAGATGGAAGAGCTGATGGCGGCGCTGAACGCCGACCTTTCGCAGCTCGACGCCGACCTCCAGTCCTCCGCGGACCGCACGCCCGACAGCCTCGGCGTCCCCGGCACGTCACTGACTCCGGGCAGCCGCACGCCTGAGAGCGAGCGCCCCTCCTAGTAGTGCCTGGCTAGCCCTCCTGGCGGTCGTTTTGACCGTGCGGGTCCCGTCGCGCGCGACGGGACCCCACCAGGCGGAACCCGGTCAGGCGACTCCCGAGGCGGATCCCCGCTCGCGGACCGTCAGGCGACGCAGGATCGCCCGTACCCGGTCGCTCGACTCGTCAGCCGCGTCGATCGACTCTATGCACTGCCAGTACAGACCTTCCTCGTCCGTCCCGCAGGCGACTCCGACGAGCGCTATCCCCACTTCGCCCAGCAGCGCCTGGAGCCCGAGCAGCGCCTGCCGGACATCCGCCACCCCGGTCAACCGCGCCGCCCGCGGCGGGTGGTCGGGCGCGATGCCCTCTCCGTGCAGGGCCGCCCGGTCGAGCACCCCGCAGCCTCTGCCCCCCGCTTCACCCAGTCCCCGTGCCTCCGCTCTCAGCTCCGGCGGCCCGGTGACCGCCAGCCAGCTCCCTATTCCCTGCGCGAGCGCCTGGACCTGCCAGGCCTCGCCCACGATGTCCCACGCGGCCCCACTCTGCGCCAGCGCGTGCCGGCCGGCCGCGATGAGCCTTACCGCATCCATATGCCGTCCCCCGTTCGCACGACATCCCGCCGTTTTCCACTACCCAGAGTGAGGGCAATGGGCCAGTAAAGCCAGGGGTATTCGGAAATCTATGGACACAACAGGGTTGCGGACGGCGCCATCACTCCGAAGAGTGACGATTCGGTGTCGAACCACCCGGCGCCGGGAAGCGGAGTTCGTTCCTCTCGATCTTCGCGGCGAGGGCGTCCAGCGCATCCACCCCGAGAACCTCACAGAATTGCAGCAGGTACGCGAGCACGTCGGCCACCTCATCGGCCACCCGGTGCGCGGTCCCCGGGTCTTCCATGACCCTCGCCGACTGTTCCGGCGTCAGCCACTGGAAGATCTCGACCAGTTCGGCCGCTTCCACGCTCAGCGCCGCCGCCAGGTTCTTGGGCGTGTGGTACGGCTGCCACCCGCGGGCCGCCGCGAAGCCGGCGAGCCGGCGCTGCAACCGGTCCAGCCGCTCGTCGGGACGCCGTTCGCGGTGCGGCTCGCCCGTGTCGTGCGGCTCCCCCGTGTCGTGCGCGTCGTGCGTGTCGTGCGTGTCGTTCATGCCGTCAGGTCTACCACCGTGACGCCCGGGAGCCGACGGGCGACGGACGCGCACTCCTCGCCGACCGCCGCCACCAGCCGGACGTGTCCGCGGCCGCAGGACAGCAGGGCCAGGCGCAGAAGTTCGGCGCTCTGGCGCCGGTCCAGGCCGCGGTCGAAGCCGTCGGCGAGCACGGTCAGCGCCTGCTGCGCGGAGAGCAGTTCGGCGGCCGGGTCCATGGCGAGGACCCCCGGCCCGGTCAGCAGGACCAGGGCCAGCGCGAGGAAGCGGAGCTCGCCCGCTCCGAGGCGGCCGAGTTCGGTGGCGGGCCGGGCGGGACCGCGGTCCAGCAGCGCGGTGACGGAGCCGTCCGCGGGAGCCCGCACGTCCAGTGCCGCGACGAGGCCGGCGCATCCGGCCCGGGCCGCCTGGGTCAGCAGCGTATGGCGGGTGCCGCATTCGTGGCGGGTCCGGCGCAGTACGTCGGCCAGGTTGGCGCAGTCGCCCAGCAGCCGGCCCGCCCCCGGCGGGACCGGCGCGCGCATCCGCTCGGGGCGGGGGTCGCAGGGGAACACAGCGCGCAGGGCGACCACCACTTGCTCGGCGGCGGCCAGAACCTGCCGCTGGCCGGCCGTGGCCCCGGCCACGCGAAGCGGGAGGAGGGCGGTGCCGAGCCGGTCGTCGGGCAGCGGGGCCTTGGTGACCCCGGTGGCGCCGCCGGTCAGCCAGGCGGCCTGCACGGAGCGCCGGCCCGGATCGCGCAGGGCGGTGCTGAGCAGGATCTGCCCGTCCTGCGAGAGCCGTTCGCCGACGATCCGCAGCGCGGGTTCGGCCTGCACGGCGAGGTCGAGCCGGACCGGCCCGGCGGGTCCGTCGACCGTGCAGCCGATCCGGAACCCGCGCCGGAGCTGGGCGTCGGGGACCGCCAGGTCCGGGATGCGGGCGCCCGGGTCCGGGAAGGCCTCCTCGAGGGCGGCGCCGGAAGCCAGCGCGGCCAGGGACGCGTAGGCGGCCAGGGCTTGGGACTTGCCGCTGCCGCTCGGCCCCGCGAAGAGGGTGACGGGCCCGAGCGGGAAGGCCGCGGCGCGGTGCGAGCCGAAGGCGGAGAGCCGCAACTCGGTGATCACGGGCCGCGGATGCGCGGGCATGGTAGGCGCGGTGGGAACGGCGGGAGCGGTGGGAACGGCGGGAACGGTGGGAACGGCGGGAGCGGCGGGCTTGACGGGCCCGCCGGGCCGGACTCGGCGGGCGGGCCGGGCGCCGACCGGGCCGGTACCGGCGGGTCCGGCGGTGACGGGTTCGGCGGCAACCGGCCGGGCCTGGGCGGGTACGACGGGGGCGTCGGCTAACGCGACGGCTGCTGCGGAGACTGCGGGAGCGGGAGCGGAGGGATCCGTCGCGTCCGGGGTGGTGTCCATGCGCCGGACGGTACGGGTCGCCGGGCCCCTCGCAGGCCCGCCGAACCGTTCCGCCGCCACGACCTTCCTACGATCGGGGGACGGCCGCCGCCGCGATCCCCTCGACCTCGGTGCCGACGGGCGCGAGCAGGAAGACGTTGCGGTCGACGCGGTGCATCCCGCTGCCCAGCCCGAAGACCACACCACTGCTGAAGTCCAGGATGCGCTTGGCCACTTCGCTGTCCGCGCCGGTGAGGTCGAGCAGCACGGGGATCTGCGCGATCAGGTATTCGGCCACCTCCCGCGCGTCCGCGAAGATCTGAACCCGTATCACCACGAAGCGCCGCTGTTCCGCCGCGGACGCTCCGGGCGCCTTGGGGATGGTGCGGTGGTCCACCCGGGAGGGCCATTCATTGCGACTGCGCAGGGGTACCACCTGCGCGAGCCCCTCCCACTGTTCGTCGGTGACGTCGTACCTGCTCACCGGGCCGCCTCGGCCGCTCGCTTCATGTGCATCCGCCCATCCTCTCTCGTTTCACCCGTTCAGCCCAACACCGACACGGGGGACACCGGGTACCCCCCGAGGGCCGAATAGGTTAGGTTAGGCATACCTAACCAATCGGGATGATGGAGAGATCCGCATGCGCATGTCCGGTGTCCCCGCCGCCCCCGCCGACCGGCCCACCGACGCCGAGCGGGTCCGGTCGGTCCTGACCGCCGCCCACTCCATGACGGTGATCGCCGACGGGATCCGCACCGAGGTCCGCCACCTCGACGGCACGGACGTCCTGAGCCGCCTGCACCTCCATCCCACCGCACCCGCCGCCGGGAACCCGCCCCCGCCCCGGCACGACGACCGGCCCGCGATCCGGCTGGAGTTCACCGACGTCGCGCCCACGCCCGTACGCGACCGGGTGCGCGCCCGCGTCACTATCCTGGGTCACCTGCTCAGTCCGTACGCGGACGGGGGCGACGACTCCACCGACTGCACCTGCATGGAATTCGGGCAGGCGATCCTGGAGACCGGGGACGGCATCTCGTACGTTGGCCTCGAAGAGCTGGACGCGGCCCGCCCCGACCCGCTCGCCCCGTACGAGGCCGGCATGCTCACCCACCTCCTCGACGACCACCCCGACCTCGTCACCCTGCTGCTGCGCCTGGTCCAGCCGCTGCCCGCGGCCGCGGTCCTGCGCGCCCTCCCGGTCGCCATGGACCGGTACGGGATCACCCTGCGGCTGGAGGAGCGGCGCGGCCACCGTGACGTACGGCTGCCCTTCCCCTCGCCGCTGGACGACGTCGAGCAGTCCGGTGCGCAGATCCAGGCGCTCTTCAGCGCGGCCCGGCGGCGCTCGCACCGCAACACCCTTCCGGCCTGAGCCCGTCGGGGGGAATAGGGACCCGCGGCGCCCCGTTGGTGGAGATCATGAAGGCCATCACTTACAGCACTTACGGAACTCCCGCCCGCCTCAACGTCGTTGACGTACCGCAGCCCAAGGTCGGCCCGGACGAGGTCCTCATCCGCGTCAAGGCCGCCGGGGTCAATCCGGTGGACTGGAAGCTCGCCGCGGGATACCTCGACCCCATCCTCGAAGTCCGCCACCCCGTGATACCCGGCTGGGACGTCGCCGGTGTCGTCGAGGCGGTCGGCGCCGACACCTTCGACTACGCCGTCGGTGACGAGGTGTACGGCTACGTCCGCAAGGAGTGGGTCGAGCTCGGTACGTACGCCGAGCTCGTCAGCGCGCCCGTCCGCACCCTCGCCCGCAAGCCCCGCGAGCTGACCTTCGAGCAGGCCGCCGGAATCCCGCTGGCCGGCCTCACCGCCTACCAGTCGCTCACCCGCGCGAACCTCACGGCCGGCGAAACCGTCGTCATTCACTCCGCGGCGGGCGGCACCGGTTCCTTCGGCGTGCAGATCGCCGTCGCCCTCGGCCTGCGGGTCATCGGCACGGCCGGCGCCCACAACCACGACTACCTGCGCTCGCTCGGCGCCGAGCCGGTCCTGTACGGGGACGGGATGGCCGACCGCATCCGCGAGCTGGCACCCGAAGGCGTCGACGCCGGCCTTGACTTCTACGGGGACGGCGCCATCGAGATCCTCCAGTCGCTGGTCAAGGAGCGCGACCGGGTGGTCTCCATCGCCGACCCCGAGGCCGCGGCCCGGGGCGCCCACGCGCTGTGGGTCCGCCCCGACACCGCCGGCCTCACCTTCCTGGCCGACCTCGCGGACGCGGGCCGGCTCACGGTCAACGTCGAACACGCCCTGCCGCTCACGGACGCCGCCAAGGCCTGGGAGCTGAGCGCCGCGGGCCGCACCCGGGGCAAGATCGTGCTGACCGTCTGAGGCGCCGCCCGGGAACCGCGCCCGGCTGCCCGCGCCCGCTTGCCGCGCCGGCTGCCGTGGCCGGGCGCGCGGGCGGGAAACCGGCCCGCTCTTTCGTGACCCCTCCCGTCTCACATGAGAGGGCGAGATCACATCCGGTGGTTATGGTCGTTCCCCAGGCACCCCCCTAGCATTCGAGCCATGACGGTCCTGCCTGATGACGGGCTCTCCTTGGCCGCCGAGTTCCCTGACGCGACGCATGAGCAGTGGCAGCGCCTGGTAGAGGGCGTGCTGCGCAAGTCGGGCAAGGAAGCATCCGGCGAGGCAGCGGAAGACGCGTTGTCCACCACGCTTCAGGACGGGCTCACCACCCGTCCGCTGTACACCGCGCCCGAGACGGCCGCCGACACCGGCTTCCCGGGGTTCGCTCCCTTCGTGCGGGGAGGCAGGGCCGAAGGGAACGCCCCGAACGGCTGGGACGTGCGCCAGCGGCACCTGGGCACCGATCCCGTACGGGTGAACGAGGGCGTACTCGCCGACCTGGAGAACGGGGTCACCTCCATCTGGCTCACCCTGGGCCGCGGCGGGATCCCGGTCGAGGGGCTGGCCCGCGCCCTGGACGGGGTGTACCTCGACCTCGCGCCCGTCTCCCTGGACGCGGGCGCCCAATACGCCGACGCCGGCCGCGCCCTGCTGCGCCTGTACGCCGAGCGCGGGGTGGCCCCCGAGGCCGCCCGCGCCTGTCTCGGCGCCGACCCGCTGGGCCACGAGGCCCGTACGGGCGAGGCGCTGGACCTCGACGAGGCCGCCGCACTCGCCCGCGAGAGCGCCGACGGCTGGCCGGGAGTGCGCGCGTTGGCCGTGGACGCGCTGGCGTACCACGAGGCCGGCGGCTCGGCCGCCGAGGAGCTGGGCCTGTCGTTGGCCACCGGCGTCGCGTACCTGCGCGCCCTCACCGCCGCCGGGCTGAGCACCGAAGCGGCGCTGGGCCAGCTGGAGTTCCGCTACGCCGCGACCGCCGACCAGTTCCTGACCATCTCGAAGCTGCGCGCCGCCCGCCGCCTGTGGGCCCGTGTCGCCGAGGCCTGCGGGGCCGCGGACGCGGGCGCCCAGCGGCAGCACGTGGTGACCTCGCCGGTGATGATGACCCGTCGCGACCCGTGGGTGAACATGCTGCGCACCACCGTGGCCTGCATGGCCGCGGGCGTGGGCGGCGCGGACTCCGTCACCGTGCTGCCCTTCGACCACGAGCTGGGCCTGCCGGACGCCTTCGCGCGGCGGATCGCCCGCAACACCTCCACCATCCTGCTGGAGGAGTCGCACCTGGCCCGCGTGATCGACCCGGCCGGCGGCTCGTACTACGTCGAGCGGCTCACCGACGACCTCGCGCACGCCGCCTGGGAGTTCTTCCGGACCCTCGAGAAGGCGGGCGGCCAGGCCGCCGCCCTGCGCTCCGGGCTGGTCGCCGACCGGCTCGCCGCCACCTGGGCCGAGCGGTCCGCGAAGCTGGCCCGGCGCCGCGAACCGATCACCGGGGTCAGCGAGTTCCCGCTGCTGTCGGAGAAGCCGGTCGTACGCGAACCCGCGCCCGCGGGAGCCACCGGCGGACTGCCCCGGGTACGGCGTGACGAGGCCTACGAGGCCCTGCGCGCCCGCAGTGACGCGCATCTGGCGGCGACCGGCGCGCGGCCGAGGATCTTCCTCGCCGCGCTGGGCCCGGCGGCCGCGCACACCGCGCGGGCCACCTTCGCCTCGAACCTGTTCCAGGCGGGCGGCATCGAACCCGTCCACGACCCCGTCTCCGTGGACCCGGCGACGGCCGCCGGGGCTTACGCCGCGAGCGGCGCCGACGGCATGGCCGTGCTGTGCTCCAGCGACGCGCTGTACGAGGAGCAGGCCGAGGCGGTCGCCGAGGCCCTGCGCTCGGCGGGCGCGACGACCGTGTTCCTCGCCGGCAAGCCGGGCACCGCCGAAGCGGCCGTGGACGCGTACGTCTTCGCCGGCTGCGACGCGGTCGCCGTGCTGTCCTCCGTACTCGACCGGATGGGAGTCGCGTCTTGAGCGGCACCGGAATCCCCGATTTCTCCGAACTCGCGCTGGGCGCCGCAGGCGCCCCGGCCGGCTCCGAGGACCAGTGGCGCGCCGCGGTGAAGGAGTCCACCGGAACCGCCCCGGGCGACCTGCTGTGGGAGACCCCCGAGGGCATCGGCGTGCAGCCGCTGTACACCGGGCGGGATTTGGAGGGCCTGGACTTCCTGGCGACGTACCCGGGCGTGGCCCCGTACCTGCGCGGCCCGTACCCGACGATGTACGTCAACCAGCCGTGGACGATCCGCCAGTACGCGGGCTTCTCGACGGCCGAGGAGTCGAACGCCTTCTACCGGCGCAATCTCGCCTCCGGCCAGAAGGGGCTGTCGGTCGCCTTCGACCTGCCCACGCACCGCGGCTACGACAGCGACCACCCGCGCGTGACCGGCGACGTCGGCATGGCGGGCGTGGCGATCGACTCGATCTACGACATGCGGCAGCTGTTCGACGGGATCCCGTTGGACAAGATGTCGGTGTCGATGACGATGAACGGCGCGGTCCTGCCCGTCCTCGCGCTGTACATCGTCGCGGCGGAGGAGCAGGGCGTCTCCCCCGACAAGCTCGCCGGGACCATCCAGAACGACATCCTCAAAGAGTTCATGGTCCGCAACACCTACATCTATCCGCCGAAGCCCTCGATGCGGATCATCTCCGACATCTTCTCCTTCACCTCGCAGAAGATGCCGCGGTACAACTCGATCTCGATCTCGGGCTACCACATCCAGGAGGCCGGAGCGACGGCCGACCTGGAGCTGGCGTACACCCTCGCGGACGGCGTGGAGTACCTGCGGGCCGGGCAGGCCGTCGGGCTGAACGTGGACGCGTTCGCACCGCGGCTGTCGTTCTTCTGGGCGATCGGCATGAACTTCTTCATGGAGGTCGCGAAACTGCGCGCCGCCCGTCTGCTGTGGGCACGCCTGGTCAAGCAGTTCGACCCGCAGAACGCCAAGTCGCTCTCGCTGCGCACCCATTCGCAGACCTCGGGCTGGTCGCTGACGGCCCAGGACGTCTTCAACAACGTCACGCGCACCTGCATCGAGGCGATGGCGGCGACCCAGGGCCACACCCAGTCGCTCCACACCAACGCCCTCGACGAGGCCCTCGCCCTGCCGACGGACTTCTCGGCGCGGATCGCCCGCAACACCCAGCTGCTGCTCCAGCAGGAGTCCGGGACCTGCCGGTCGATCGACCCCTGGGGCGGCAGCGCGTACGTCGAGAAGCTGACCTACGACCTCGCGCGGCGGGCCTGGCAGCACATCCAGGAGGTGGAGGCGGCCGGCGGCATGGCGCAGGCCATCGACGCCGGCATCCCGAAGCTGCGCGTGGAGGAGGCCGCGGCCCGTACGCAGGCGCGGATCGACTCCGGCCGGCAGCCGGTGATCGGCGTCAACAAGTACCGTGTGGAGACCGACGAGCAGATCGACGTGCTCAAGGTCGACAACTCCTCGGTGCGCTCGCAGCAGATCGCCAAGCTGCGGCGGCTGCGCGAGGAGCGCGACGAGGCACTCACGCAGGACGCGCTGCGGGCGCTGACGAACGCCGCCGAGCGCGGCGCCGGGCAGGGCATGGAGGGCAATCTGCTCGCCCTGGCGGTGGATGCGGCCCGGGCCAAGGCCACGGTCGGTGAGATCTCGGACGCACTGGAGAAGGTGTACGGGCGGCACGCGAGCCAGATCCGTACGATCTCGGGTGTGTACCGCACCGAAGCAGGCGAATCCCCGTCAGTGGAGCGCACGCGCGCGCTCGTCGACCGGTTCGAGGAGGCCGAGGGCCGCCGTCCGCGCATCCTGGTCGCCAAGATGGGCCAGGACGGGCACGACCGCGGCCAGAAGGTCATCGCCACCGCCTTCGCCGACCTCGGCTTCGACGTGGACGTCGGCCCGCTGTTCCAGACGCCCGCGGAGGTGGCCCGCCAGGCCGTCGAGGCGGACGTCCACGTGGTGGGCGTCTCGTCGCTGGCGGCCGGCCACCTGACCCTCGTACCGGCGCTGCGGGAGCAGCTCGCGGAGGAGGGACGCGAGGACATCATGATCGTGGTGGGCGGCGTGATCCCGCCGGCCGACGTCCCGACGCTGCTGGAGATGGGCGCGACCGCCGTCTTCCCGCCCGGAACGGTCATCCCGGACGCGGCCCACGACCTGGTGACGCGGCTGGCCGCGGACCTGGGCCACGAGCTGTAGGGCGGGCCGGGGGAAATGCCGCCGAAGATCGACATCGACGTGTACGTGAAGGGCGTACTCGACGGGAAGCGCGCGCAGGTCGCCCGCGCGATCACCCTCGTCGAGTCCACCCGGGCGGACCACCGGACCCTGGCCCAACGGCTGCTGACCGAGCTGCTGCCGCATGCGGGCAACGCGCGCCGGATCGGCGTCAGCGGGGTTCCGGGCGTCGGGAAGTCCACCTTCATCGACGCGTTCGGCACGATGCTGACGGGCCTGGGCCACCGGGTCGCCGTGCTGGCCGTGGACCCGTCCTCCACCCGCACCGGCGGCTCCATCCTCGGCGACAAGACGCGGATGGAGCGCCTCGCCGTCGACCCGGCGGCCTTCGTCCGCCCCTCGCCCTCGGCGGGGACGCTGGGCGGGGTCGCCAAGGCCACCCGTGAGTCGATGATCGTGATGGAGGCGGCGGGCTACGACGTGGTCCTCGTCGAGACGGTCGGCGTCGGCCAGTCGGAGACCACGGTCGCGGGGATGGTCGACTCCTTCCTCCTGCTCTCCCTGGCCCGTACCGGCGACCAGTTGCAGGGCATCAAGAAGGGCGTCCTGGAGCTGGCCGACGTCCTGGCGGTGAACAAGGCGGACGGCCCGCACGAGCGCGACGCGAAGGCCGCCGCCCGCGAACTGTCGGGCGCGCTGCGGCTGATGCACCCCGCCGACGCGGCGTGGACTCCGCCCGTGCTGACGTGCAGCGCACGGGAGTCGGCCGGGCTGGACGAGGTGTGGAACCGACTGGAGCAGCACCGGACCCTGCTGGAGGCGGGGGGCCGGCTGGCGGCGAAGCGGGCGGCCCAGCAGGTGGAGTGGACCTGGTCGATGGTCCGCGACGAACTGCTGGAACGCCTGCGTTCGGACCCGGCGGTACGGGAGCTCGCGCCGTCCCTCGAAGCATCGGTCCGCGCGGGCTCGGTCACCGCCACCTCGGCGGCGGACCAGATCCTGGCGGCCTTCAGGTCATAGCCGCACACTCAGCCTCGCCGGCGTTTGAGGCGCGGGGGTCCGGGGGCAGCGCCCCCGGCAACGGCGCCGCACCTGCGGCCCGGCCGGCGCCACACTCGGCCCCGCCAGGGCCTGGCCACTTCAGCCCCGCCGGCGATTGAGGCGCGGGGCCCGCCGGGGCAGCCCCCGGCAGCCGGCCGCAGGGCTACGCGTCGACCAGGACCGATCCCGTCGAGGACAGCACCTCGCGCAGCACGCGGGTCCCCTCCACCGGATCGGCGCAGGACAGCAACGCCGCCAGCACGGCGATCCGCGCCTGCCCCGCCCGCAGCGTCCCCGCCGGCACGGCCCCCGCGGCGACCAGATCCACCGCGCCGCCGTGCGTGTAGATCTCGGTGACCGGTCCGGCCATGACCCGCGTGGTCAGGGCGACCAGCACCCCGCGCCCGACGGCGGCCTCGACGGCGTCCACGATCTCCGGGGTCGCGTTGCCCGCGCCCGTGCCGACGAGGACGATGCCCCGCGCTCCGGCCTCGACCGCGGCGTTCAGCAGGAGCGGGTCGCCGTCCGCGTGGTGCATCACCATGTCCACGCGCGGCGGGGCCTCCGGCATGGCCGGCAAGGCCAGGGGCACGGGCCGCTGCGGCTCGCGCAGGATGGTGATCTTGCCGAAGCCCACCTTCCCGAGCAGTTCCTGCGAGGGGTCGGCGAACGCGTCCAGGGCCACCGCCTGGGTCTTCACGGTGCCGCGGGCGGCGTGCACCCGGCCGGCGAAGGCGATCAGCACGCCGAGCCCGCGCGTGGTCGCGGCGGTGAGCAGCGCGTCGTACAGGTTCCCCGGCCCGTCCCCGTCCGCGCTGCCCATCGGCAGCTGGGAGCCGGTGAACACGACGGAGCGGGGGTCGTGGTGGTGCAGGTCGACGAGGAACGCCGATTCTTCGAGGGTGTCGGTCCCGTGCGTGACGACGATGCCGTCCACTCCGGGGTCGGCGAGCACCTCGTGCACGGTGCGCAGCAGGGTCAGCTGGTGGGCGGTGGTCAGGCGGGGGCTGTTCACGCTGAACAGGTCCACCAGCTCGACGGTGATGCCCTCGGGCAGCGGCGCGGTGGCCATGACCTCGCGCCCGTCGGCGTCCGCCGCGAAGCCGGAGCCCTGCCAACGGCTGGCTATGGTCCCGCCGGTGCTGATGACGACGATCCGTCCCATGGC
This sequence comes from Streptomyces sp. NPDC003038, assembly GCF_040611115.1. Classification (NCBI taxonomy): domain Bacteria; kingdom Bacillati; phylum Actinomycetota; class Actinomycetes; order Kitasatosporales; family Streptomycetaceae; genus Streptomyces; species Streptomyces sp. NPDC003038. The sequence goes on along the minus strand of NZ_JBEXNN010000006.1, from coordinate 137,609 downwards.
CGTTGGCCCGCCCTCTCCTCGTACACGTGTGCTGAAAGCAGCAATGATAGAGAGATATGCGCGCAATGTGATTGCTTCTTCGGCCCCACCCGTCACACAGGGTGCGTGATAATTGCGCAATGGACGCCATTGACCGTGAAATCTTGCGCGAGCTCCAGGCCGACGGTCGCCTCAGCAACCAGGAGCTGGCCCAGCGGGTGGGCCTGACCCCCTCCCCCTGCATGCGCCGGGTCCGCCAACTGGAACAGGACGGGGTGATCCAGGGCTACCGCGCGGTGATCTCCCCCGAGGCGGTGGGCCGCGGTTTCGAAGTGCTGGTCTCGGTCGAGGTACGCCGCGACCGGGAGGCGGTCGAGGCGTTCGAGGCGGCCTTGCAGGACATCCCCGACGTGGTCGAGGCCTACCGCCTGTTCGGCAGCCCCGGCTGCCTGCTGCGGATCGCCGTCGCGGACCTGCGTGCGTACGAGCGCCTGTGGATCGAGAAGCTGACCGCGCTCTCCGGGGTCACCGAGGTCAACTCGCAGATCATCATGAAGCGCATCAAGGAGCCGACCGGCCTGCCGGTCGAGCGCTGACGCCAGGCGCCGGGGGCAGGGCGCCGGCGATGAGCTGCGCGAGGTGCGTGCCCGTACGGTCCGTCCGCTGCTCGATCTGGGTCCGGCAGCTGAAGCCGTCGGCGAGGACGTGCGTGTCGGGGGAGGCCGCGCGCACGGCGGGAAGCAGGACCTGTTCACCCGCCGCGACCGACACCTCGTAGTGGTCGCGCTCGAAGCCGAAATTGCCCGCGAGGCCGCAACAGCCGGATCTCAGCGTGGTGTTGTCCACGCCCATCCGGCGCAACAGCGTGCTGTCGGCGCCGAACCCGGAGGTCGCGTGCTGGTGGCAGTGGGTCTGGCTGATCGAGCGGGCGTCGATCCTCGGGGGCTGCCAGTCGGGCGCGTGGTGGAGGAGCAGTTCGGCGAGGGTGACGGTGGCACCCGCGACCGCCGATGCGTCCTCGCCCCGGTCCAGGAGCTCGGGCAGGTCGCTCCTCAGGGCCGCGGTGCAGCTGGGCTCCAGGCCGACGACGGGCATGCCCGCGCGGACCGCGGGGGCCAGGGCGGCGGTGGCGCGCCGGGCGACGCGGCGGGCCACGCCGAGTTGCCCGGTGGTGATCCACGTCAGTGCGCAGCACTGGGTGCCGCCCGGCACCCGCACGGCGAAGCCGGCGGCCTCCAGCACGGCCACCCCGGCCTTGAGCACGTCCGGGGTGAAGTGGTTGTTGAAGGAGTCGACCCACAGCATCACCGCCCCCCGGCGGCCGTCGCCTCCGGGGGTACGCGTACGGAACCAGGCGAGGAAGGTCTCGTCCGCGAAGCGCGGCACCTCCCGCTGCGCGGCGATGCCGCCGAGGCGTTTGATCACGGGCGCGAGCCGCGACGAGGTGAGCGCGTTGACGAGGCCCGGCATCCGGGCCGCACCCCGGGACAGCAGGGGCAGCCAGCCCATGGAGTAGTGCGAGGCCGGCCGGATGCGCCCCTTGTAGTGGTGATGGAGGAACTCCGACTTGTAGGTGGCCACGTCCACCCCGACCGGGCAGTCGACACTGCACCCCTTGCAGGACAGGCACAGGTCGAGGACGTCGAGGACTTCGGGGGACCGCCAGCCGTCGCCGATCACCTCGCCCTGGGTCATCTCGTAGAGCAGGCGCGCGCGGCCGCGTGTGGAGTCCTTCTCGTCCAGGGTGACCCGGTAGCTGGGGCACATGACGTCTCCGGTGTGGCCGGCGGAGCGGCATCTGCCCACTCCGACGCATCGACGGGTGGCCTTGGCGAAGTCGCCGCCGTCGGCGTGGAAGGCGAAGACGGTGGACAGGGGAATCGCGGCGCGCTGCGGACTCACGCGCAGGTTCGAGTCGACGGGCCTCGGCCGCACGATGATGCCGGGGTTGAGGCCGTTGTCGGGGTCCCAGATGTTCTTGAACTCCTCGAACAGGGCGATGACCTCCGGCCCGTACATCAGCGGCAGCAGCTCGGAGCGGGCCTGCCCGTCGCCGTGTTCACCGGAGAGCGAGCCGCCGTATTCGGCGACGAGCCGTGCGGCCTCGGTGACGAAGGCGCGGAAGGCGGCGGTGCCTCGGCCGGTGCCGAAGTCGAAGTCGAGCCGCACGTGGAGGCATCCCTCGCCGAAATGCCCGTAGACCGCGCCCTTGAGCTGGTAGCGGCCCATCAGGGCGTCGAAGCTGCGCAGGTAGGCGCCCAGCCGTCCGGGCGGCACCGCCGAGTCCTCCCAGCCGGGCCATGCCTCGGACCCGTCGGGCTGCCGGGTGGCCAGCCCCGCCCCGTCCTCGCGGATCCGCCACAGCCGGCGCGCGTGCGCGGGGTCGCCGATGATCCGGCTGCCGGTGAAGCCGACGGCTCCGCGCGCGGTCGCGGCGAGTGCCCGGGCCCGCTCGGGCAGTTGCGCCGCGTCACCGCCCAGCTCCGCGAACAGCCAGGCGCGCCCGGCGGGCAGGGTGTCGACGGCCGCGCGGGTCTCGGGCCGCGTCACCACGTCCGTGAGTGCCTGGTCGAGTCCCTCCAGCGCCAGCGGCTCGTGGTCGAGCAGGGCGACGACCGCGTCGGCCGCGGCGTAGGTGTCCGCGAAGCCGAGTACGACCAGGGCCCGCGCGGGCGGTGCGGAGATGAGCCGGACGGTCGCCGAGAGGACCAGCGCGAGCGTGCCCTCGCTGCCCACGAAGGCCTTGGCGAGGTTGAAGCGGTGCTCGGGCAGGAGGTGTTCCAGCGCATAGCCCGAGACCTGTCGCGGGAACCGCCCCAGCTCGGTGCGGAGCGCCGCCAGGTTGCCCTGCGCCAGCCGGTGCAGGGATCCGATCAGCCGCCCGCGGTCGTCACCCACGGCGACGGCCCGGTCGATGTCGTCCCGGGTCATCTCGCCGAGGCGGACGACGGTGCCCCGGTAGGTGACCACTTCCAGCTCGACCACGTTGTCGGCGGTACGGCCCCATGCGAGGGAGCGCGTACCGCAGGCGTTGTTGCCGATCATGCCGCCCAGCGTGCAGCGGCTGTGGGTGGACGGATCCGCGCCGAAGAGCAGCCCGTGCCCGGCCGCGGCGCTCTGCAGAGCGTCCAGTACGAGGCCCGGCTCCACCGTCGCGGTGCGCGCCCGCGGATCCAGCGCGATCAGCCGGTTGAAGAAGCGGGAGAAGTCGAGCACCACGCCCGCGCCGACCGCCTGACCGGAGGTGCTCGTACCCCCTCCGCGTGCCGTGACGGGCACTCCCAGGCGGCGGCACACGGAGAGTGCGTTGAGTACGTGCCGCCGCTCACGGGGAAAGACCACGGCCTGAGGAACCAGCCGGTAGTTGGAGGCGTCGGCCGAGTACTGCGCCCGCCGCCCGGCGTCCCCGGCGACCTCACCGCAGTCCCCCGCACGGAGCGCCCGGACGAGGCCCGCCCCGGCGGGGTCTGCGGGCCCGGCGGGGCCCCGCGACGTGGTGATCACTGTCTACGTTTAACCACCCGCCGCCCGATCAAACGCCCGGGGCACCCGCGGTGCGCCACTTCCGGCGGCCGCGCGTGGCACGTCCGACGCGGGAAGGCGCGGGCCCGCCCTGGAGACGCGGCTGTGGCGCTGGGGGAGGCCCAGCGCCACTCGGCAGCGCGGCGGTAATTGGGCTCACAGCGGCAGCCCAGAGTTCCACCGTTCTTTCGAGGTCATTCGCTCCCGAACACGGTCTTCTGTACTTCGCTCGGACCGTCGAACTTCTTGCTGCCGGAGTGGGACAGCTTCTCGACGATCTGCTGGTCCGCCCCGTTCTTCTTGGCCAGGGAGACGAGGTCGTCGCGGCTGGCTGGATAGTCGGCGCCCTTGAGTGCCTTCTGAACGTCGATCGGACTGATGCTCGCCATGGTGCTCTCCTCAACTCTTCCGCCTGGTGGTTTCACCCCTCCCCGCCCAGCGGCTGCCCGGCCGCCCACCACGCAAACCCGGCCATTTCATGACACCGGCGGCACGGTTCCAAGGCGACGTACCCGCTCGCGCGCGGCCGGCCGTACCGGAGCGCGCCTGCGAAGGCACAGGAAAGCGGGTAGAGAGGACCTGTGCAGACATTTCTCCCTGTCGCGGTGTTCCGGGAATCGGCTCGGCTGCTGGACGCGCGCCGGCTCGGGAAGCAGCGGGTGGAAGCCCTCCAGGTGCTGCGCGGGCTGATCGTGCCGGGGTACGGCTGGCGACGGCATCCCGCGGTGCGGATGTGGGCCGGGTACGAGGAGGCTCTGGTCCGGTACGGCCTGGAAACCTGCCGGGTCTGGACGGCGGCGGGACGCGCCGACACCTGCGCCGCCACTCTCGTCGCGGACCTGCGGGCGTGGCTGCCGGAAGCGACCGTACGGACACAGGAGGAGCTCGCCGGGGACGGGGACCTCCCACCCTGGCTCGGGACCCCGGACTTCCACCGCAGCCACCAGTCCGCGCTGATACGCAAAGACCCCGCGTTCTACCGCGACCACTTCCCCGGCGTCCCCGACGACCTGCCGTACGTCTGGCCCCGGTCCGACCGGGACCCGGACGCTGCCACGTCGCCCGGATGACGCGGCCGGATCCCTGAGCCCGCGCCAGGCGTCGTGCGCTCCCCGTACAGTGGACAGACCCCCCACCGCCGTGAAGCGGCTCCCGGGGCGCAGGGGGCGTTCCCCGCGCGACGCACTACGGAGCAGACATGGTCAGCCCCCAGCCATCCGGCGGCCCCCAGCGATCAAGCGAACAGGAACATGTCGCGGACGGACTGTTCCCCCTGGAGGAGATCGAACCCGCTCGCCGGCCCCCGGCGTCCTCCCGGCCTCTGTTCCGCGACTCCCCCGCCGCGCGCAGGCTGCTCTCGGTACGGGAGATCCACGCCGAGCCCGGCGCGGCGTCCTCGCCCCGAGGGCGGGAGATCCTCGCACGGTTTCCGCAGGCGGAGGTCATCCCCGCGGAGTCGCACTGGCGCATCCCCGCACTCCACGGCAACGAGGGAAACCTCGAACGCTGGGTCCGGATCAAGGGCGAAGTCCTCGTCCTGGGAGAGAAGAAGACGCTCACGACTCGGCCCAACGGGCGCTCGGCCGACTGGATCGCCCCGGGCGCTGCGAACGGGTGCGCCATGGCCTGTGCGTACTGCTACGTCCCGCGCCGCAAGGGTTACGCCAACCCGATCACCGTCTTCACGAACATCGACCGCATCATCGCCCACCTCGCCCGGCACGTCGCCCGTCAGGGGCCCAAGCGGGAGCCGAACCAGTGCGACCCGCAGGCGTGGGTCTACGACATCGGTGAGAACAACGACTGCTCGGTCGATGCGCTGATCAGCGAGAACATCGCGGATCTTGTGCACGCTTTCAGCCGGTGGCCCCATGCCAAGGCCTCCTTCGCGACGAAGTTCGTCAACCCGGACCTTCTCCTCCTGGATCCGCGCGGACGCACGCGGGTGCGGTTCTCCGTGATGCCTCAGGAAGACTCCAGACTGCTGGACCTCCGCACCAGCCCCGTGGAGCGCCGCATCGCGGCGGCCGCGGACTTCGTGGAGGCGGGCTACGAAGTGCACTTCAACCTCTCCCCCGTCGTCATCCGGCCCGGCTGGGAGCAGGCCTGGGCAGACCTGCTCACGCAGATGGACGACGTATTGCCACAGCGGGTCAAGGACCAGGCGGCGGCAGAGGTGATCATGCTGACGCACAACAGAGATCTGCACGAGCTGAACCTCGCCTGGCACCCACGTGCCGAGGACACCATCTGGCGTCCCGACCTCCAGCAGCCCAAACGCTCCGAGAACGGCAGCTGGAACGTGCGCTACCGCAACACCCCGAAGGCCGAGGCCGTCGCAACGATCCGCCACCTCACGGCCACCCACGCCCCCTGGCTGAGAATCCGCTACGCCTTCTGACCGCCCGAGCCCCCCTCTCCCCGAGCCGCCCCGTACTCGCACTCCGCCTCCCGAGCCCCACGCCGCACCCGCAGAGGCCCCGTCATTCGGACGGGAGGTGTCAGCGCACCGGACGTGATCAGGACGGCCATCTGGTTGGACCCTTCAAGCCCGGTCCGTCCAGACCGTGCGGGCACCTTGGGCCCTGCCGAGCGCACCTGCCGCCATCCTGACGCCGTACGGCACAGTCCGTACGCGCCCGTGTCGCCACGCCCTTGGCCTTCAGGCTGGCGCCCCGAGGCGCACCATGCGGGGCCACGAGGCGCCCTTAGGTGCCATCTGGCGCCACAATGACTTGCGATGGCGCCATTATGGTGCCACTATCTCTCCATGGACCTGACCCCCTACGTCGACCACCTCCGCCGTGAGCTCGCGGTCGCCGCGAACGCCGGCGGGGACGAAGCACGCGCCCTGGCCGAGCGGCTGACCGCCCCCCTGGAATCGGCCGCCCGCCTGACGCTCCTGAACGCGCTGTCCGCCGCCTCGGACGAGATCACCCGCGAGTTGGCCCCGGGCTCGGTGGACGTGAGGCTGCGGGGGCTGGACCCCGAGTTCGTGGTGACGGCGCCGCCGGCCCCGGAGAGCCCCGGCGACGGCGCTCCCGACGCGGCGGCGCCGATGGCGCCACCTGTGGCACCGGTGGCGCCACCGACTGCGGACGGCGACGAGGGCGCGACGGCCCGGATCAACTTCCGGCTCCCGGGGCACCTCAAGACCCGAGTGGAGAGCGCCGCCGGCCAGGAGGGGCTGTCCGTCAACGCCTGGCTCGTACGGGCAGTGGCCATTGCCCTGGAGCCCGGCGGACCGGCCCAGCCCGCCGCACGCGCCACCCGACAAGGCCAGAGTTACCGGGGTTGGGTCCGCTAGCCGGAGCACCACCGCATCACCTGCGCCACCTGCGCCAACACACACCAGAGCCAAGAGGACGGGACAGCCATGCCTTCTTTCGAAACCCCCCAACCCATCACCGCGACCCTCGAATTCGACATCGGCAACGTGCGGGTCACCGCGAGCAAGCGCACGGACACGGTCGTCGAGGTGCTGCCGAGCAACGGCGCCGACGAGGCCGACGTACGGGCGGTGCAGCAGACCAAGGTCACCTACGCCAACGGCACCCTGACGGTGAAGGGGCCGAAGAAGCGCTCCCTGTTCGGCAAGAGCGGATCGATCGACGTGACCGTCGAACTGCCCGCCGGCTCGCACCTCCGGGGCACCTCCCCCATGGGGGACTACACCTGCGAGGGGCCGCTCGGGGAGTGCCGCGTCAAGACCTCGCTGGGCGACATCCTGCTCGCCGAGGCGGGTATCACGAACCTGCGTACCGACCATGGCGACATCCGCGTCGACCGTGCCGTGGGCGACGCCGAGATCCACGGGGCCGGGCGGATCGAGATCGGCGAGATCGCGGGCGCGGCGACGGTCAAGAACGGCAACGGCGAGACCGCGATCGGCGAGATCACCGGTGACCTGAAAGCCAACTCCTCCAACGGCCGCATCACGGTCGGTACCGCCCACGCCTCCGTGGAGGCCAGGTCCGCCAACGGCGCCATCCGCCTTGAAGAGGTGGCCCGAGGTGTGATCCGGCTCCAGACCGCCGCCGGCGATGTGGAGATCGGCATCCGCGCGTCAACGGCGGCCTGGCTGGACGTCAACTCCCGCATCGGCACGGTCCGCAACGCGCTCGGCAGCGCCGAGGGCCCCGACACGTCCGAGGAGACCGTCGAGATCCATGCCCGTACCGGAATCGGCGACATCGTGATTCGTCGCGCCTGAGCTTCCCCGGACCGCCGGGAGACGCCCAAAGGCATCCAAGACACCCCTGGCGTGCATAGCCATCCTGTGACGGCGACCAAGTCGGCCAACCATGTCACACGTGAAATGTCACATCTCACATCTCGGAGGCGGACTGTATGACCGCGACATCTCTCCCCACGGCTCCCCCGGCGATCTCCGCCCTCGGGCTGCGCAAGTCCTATGGGGAAAAGGCCGTCCTGGACGGCATCGACCTGACCATCGCCGAAGGCACGGTCTTCGCCCTGCTCGGCCCCAACGGCGCCGGCAAGACCACCACCGTCCAGATCCTCTCCACGCTCATCGCCCCCGACGCCGGCCGCGCCCAGGTCGCCGGCCACGACCTCGCCCAGCGGCCCGACGGCATCCGTGCCGCCATCGGGGTCACCGGCCAGTTCTCCGCCGTCGACAACCTGCTCACCGCCGAGGAGAACCTGCTCCTCATGGCCGACCTCCAGCACCTGCCCCGCCGCGAGGGCAGGCGGCGCGCCGCCGATCTGCTGCAGCGGTTCGACCTGACCGAAGCCGCCCGCACACCCGTCAGCACCTTCTCCGGCGGCATGCGCCGCAAGCTCGACCTCGCGATGACGCTGGTCGGAGACCCGAGGATCATCTTCCTCGACGAACCGACCACCGGGCTCGATCCCCGCAGCCGCCGCACCACGTGGGAGATCATCCGCGCACTGGTCGCCGATGACGGCGTCACCGTCTTCCTCACCACCCAGTACCTGGAGGAGGCCGACCAGCTCGCCGACCGCATCGCCGTCCTCGACCGGGGCCGGCTGGTCGCCGAGGGCACCTCCGACGAGCTCAAGCGCCTCATCCCCGGCGGCCATATCCGCCTCCGGTTCGCCGGCCCCGGCGAACTCGAAACGGCCGCCCGCCACTTCGGCTCGGCCGCACCCGACCTCGAAGAGCTCACGCTGCGCATCCCGAGCGACGGCGGCATACCGGCCCTGCGGACCGTACTCGACGTCCTGGACGACGCGGCGGTACGGGCCGAGTCGCTGACCGTGCACACCCCCGACCTCGACGACGTCTTCCTCACCCTCACCGGTCACGGCACCCTCGGCACCGCTACGGAGATGACCCGATGAGCACCCTCACGTACGCCCTCAGCGACTCGATGACCATGCTGCGGCGCAACCTCAAGCACGCCCTGCGCTACCCCTCGATGACCGTCTCCGTCGTCGCCATGCCGGTGATGATGCTCCTGCTGTTCAACTACGCCTTCGGCGGCGCCCTAGGCGCCGGCATTTCCGGCGCCCCCACCGGCGGCGGGAAGTACATCGACTACATCGCGCCCGGCATCATCCTCATGGCCGCGACCGCCGGGGCGGTGGCCACGGCGGTCGGCGTCTGCGTCGACATGACCGAGGGCATCGTCAACCGGTTCCGTACGATGTCGATCTCCCGCGCCGCTTTCCTCACCGGGCACGTCGTCGGCAGCGCCATCCAGACTCTGGTCGCCATCGCCCTGGTCATCGGCGTCGCGCTCGCCATCGGATTCCGCCCCGACGCCACCGCCGTCGAATGGATCGCCGCGCTCGGCCTCCTCACGCTGTTGACCCTGGCACTGACCTGGCTGTCCGCCGGCATGGGCCTGGTCGCCAAAACCCCCGAGTCCGCGAGCAACACGCCCCTGCCGCTGACCTTCCTGCCCTTCCTCGGCAGCGCCATCGTCCCGACCGACTCGATGCCGACCGGACTGCGCTGGTTCGCCGAGTACCAGCCCTTCACCCCCGTCATCGAGACTCTACGCGGCCTGCTGATGGGCACCGGGATCGGCAACAGCGGATACATCGCGCTCGCCTGGTGCGTCGGCCTCACACTGGTCGGCTACTTCTGGGCGCGGTCCGCCTTCGGCCGCACCGCCAAGCGGTAAGCCCCGGTCGCCTCAAGCCACTTCACACCAGCCACCTCCAGGTGCAACCGCACGTCACAGTTCCCGCACGTCGCTCTCCACGGAGGACACCATGCAGCACGAACCGTCGGCCCGCCCCGAGACCACCGAGACCACCGAGCCCCCCGAGACCACGGAGTTCCCCGAGTTCCCCGAGCCCGTCACGCTCCCCACGCAGCGCGCCGCCGGCTGCCCCTTCGACCCGCCCGTCGGACTGGCGCAGCTGCGCGAGGAGAGCCCGCTGACCCGGATGACGTACCCCGACGGGCACGTCGGCTGGCTGGCCACCGGCTACTCCACGGTCCGCTCCATCATGGGCGACCCCCGCTTCAGCTCGCGGTACGAGCTGATGCACTACCCCTTCCCCGGGGGGCCCGAGGGCCCGCTGCCCCCCGCCCCGGTCGGTGACATGACCGGGATGGACGCGCCCGAGCACACCCGCTTCCGGCGGCTCCTGACGGGCAAGTTCACCGTCCGCCGGATGCGGCAACTCTCCGACCGGGTCGCGCAGATCACCGACGAGCACCTGGACGCGATGGAGCGCCGCGGCCCGGGCACAGACCTGGTCGAGGCGTTCGCCCGCCCTCTCCCCGCGCTGGTGATCTGCGAGCTTCTCGGCGTGCCCTACGCCGACCGTGAGCGTTTCCAGGACAACGCCCGCACGATCATGTCCATGGACGCGACGCCCGAGGACCAGTACGCCGCCTTCACCGGACTCCAGGAGTACATGGCCGAGTTGGTCGCCGCCAAGCGTGCCGCACCGTGCGACGACCTGCTCGGCGACCTGGCCCGGGACTCCGACCTCACCGACGAGGAGCTGATCGGCGTCGGGGGCTTCCTGCTCGCCGCCGGGCTCGACACCACCGCCAACGTGATCGCCCACGGGACGTTCGCGCTCCTCACCCACCCGGCCCAGGCCGACGCCCTGCGTACGGACCCGGACCTGGCCCCCCAGGCCGTCGAAGAGCTGATGCGCTACCTGACCATCGCCCACACCAGCGTGAAATCCGCGCTGGAGGACGTCGAGCTGGAGGGCCGGCTCATCAAGGCGGGCGAGAGCGTCACCCTCTCGCTGGAAGCCGCCAACCGGGACCCGGAGCGGTTCCCCGACCCCGACCTCCTCGACCTGCACCGCAAGGCCACGGGACACCTGGGTTTCGGACACGGCATCCACCAGTGCCTCGGCCAGCAACTGGCCCGCGTCGAAATGACGGTGGCCCTGCCCGCGCTGCTGAGGCGGTTCCCCACTCTGCGGCTGGACGTGTCGGCCGAGGAGGTGCCCCTGCGGACGAACATGAACATCTACGGCGTGCACCGGCTGCCGGTCACCTGGGACGAGAACTGATCCCATGGACGTCCATGTCGACCGCGACCGCTGCCTCGGTGCCGGAATGTGCGCCCTGACCGTCCCTCAGGTCTTCGGCCAGGACGAGGACGAGGGCCTGGTCCTCCTGCTGAACGCCCGGCCGCCGCAGCAGCAGCACGCGGCAGTCCGCGTCGCCGCCGGGGTCTGCCCGGCCTCGGCCATCACGGTCACGGAGCGGCGCTCCTCCCCCGCGTCGTAACCGCGGCGGCCCCTCCACACCGGGCCGCGTCACCTTCCGACGGCGGGCCTGGTCCCCCTCCTGTGACTCCTGGCCCGGCGCGCGCCGGCCGGGAACCCGACGGCACGGAGGCCGCCGGCCCCGGCGCGCGGCCAACCGACCGAAACCGCAGGTCAGACGTCCTTCCTCACCGCTCCAGGATCGCCACGCACTCCACGTGGTGCGTCATCGAAAATCGAAATAAGAAGCCGCCTCCGTCGTCGGCCAGCCACACCTCTTCGGTCATTCGGCACAGAACCCCTACCGGGCAGCGGGGATCAGGCCGGAGTCCGGCTGCGCTCCCACCGGTGTGCGCCCGCCTTCCGGTGACCTGGCACACCGAGTGACGCTCGCTCCCACCGCCCAAGCGGGCGCTTGGGCCTCAGGCCGGGGACATGCGGGTTCGCCGCCCCGCGCTCCACGGAACCATCTCCCGCCCGTCGCCGGGCCCCGTGCCGAACGCCCCAGCCACGCCCCGGGGAGAGCAGAACGGCTTTCAGCGGGTGAGATCAGCCAGGCTGTTGAGTGCGGTGTCGATCTCTGCTGGAGTGTTGATGACGGCGGTGCCGATGCGGGTGTAGGTCGAGGTGGACAGCCGCACGCGGTGGGCGGCCGCGTGGTCGACGACCTGCTGATGGGTGTGGCCTGCCACGCTGAAACAGGTGATGCCCGCTGACAGTTCCGCGTCGGCAGGAGTGTGCACGGTGACCCCGCGGATTCGGCTCAGTCCTTGTTTCGCCCGGGTCGACAGCTGTGTGATACGGGTCGCAACGCGTGCTCGGCCCAGCTGCTCATGCAGCGCCACCGCCACCGGCAGGGCGAAGGCATGCTCGAACGCCAGAAACCCGCCGGGCGACAGGGACGCTGCTCCCCCGCCGCTGATGAAGCTCACGAACGTGGGCCGCAGCTGCTCGAGGACGTCCGGCGCCACCCAGACCAGCCCCGTCCCCCTTGGACCGAACAGCCATTTGTGCGTTCCGGCGATCACCACGTCCGCGCCCAGGCCGGCGGCATCCTCGTCGACTGCCGCCAGCCCGTGCACGCCGTCGACGACCAGCAGGCACCGGTCGGCAGGACTGCGCCCTTCATTGGCCCGGCGCACCACCTCGGCCACCGCACGCACCGGCATCCGAAGCCCCGTGCTGGACTGCACCCAGGTGATCCCCACGACTCTCGTGTTCGGGCGGATCGCCTCGCCGACTGCCGCTGCGATGCCGTCCGCCGTCGCGGTGGCCGGATCGGCGAACCAGGAGCCCAGCCGCACCGTGTTGCCATGCTTGTCGGCGGCCAACCGGGCGGCGGTGCGGTGGGAGATGTGGTCGTGCTCCGTCAACAGGAACTCTTGTCCCGGACGGGTCACGACGCCGTTGTAGACGGCACCCAGCCCGATACTCGTGCTCGCCGTCATCGCGATGTCCTCGGCCCGGCCTCCCAGATAGGCGGCGAGCGCCTGGCGTACCCGGGGCCATCCGGTCGGACCGTCGGGCAGCGCCATTCCCGTAGGCACCGACAGAGGATTGGCGTCGACCTGTGCACTCAGATGATCCACCGCATCCCGCACCACCTTCGGATGCGAGGCCAGGTAGAACAACGCGAGGTTCACCCATCCCGGCTCTAGACGAAACTGCGCCCGCAAGGCGTCCCAGTCCACGCGCCCGTCGACCGTAGTGACCGGCCGCGCCCGTGGTGTGTTCACCCTTGCCGCGCCGGAGCTGGGCACGAGGGTGACCGCCACCGCTCCCGCAGATCTCGCCAGCAGACGGCGCCGACTCGTCATCGACATCCAGCACCCCTTTGCACCGCGACCGGTGGAGCGGTGGCGGAATAGCTGTCGGTGCCCTTCTGGTAACGAGATTACGCGAGGTGGCCGCGGGTGCCACGGCACCATCACCCAAACGGCCTCGGTCCGTGAAGCGATGCCAAGTCAGACACTTTTCCTCCGGCGGATCGCTCTCGCTGTCCAGGACATGGCGAGTCGTGTCGAGCATCTGGTGCCGGACGAGTGCTGGGAGCTGTTCCGGCGGGTGGTACCACTGACGGAGGTCATCCCGCAGGGTGGAGGCCGGCCTCACCACCGGAGCCGCGACCGGGCGCCTCCCGGCGGTCGGCAAGCACCGGGGTGCCGTGGACGTCCTGGGCGCGCCGCCGTCACCACCGGCCTCGCGCTCGCCGTCTTCGCCATCGTCCGCGCCCCCGATGCCGGATGGACCAGCGCACAGACCCTGCTCGAACTCGGCGGCGCCGCAGTCCTCCTGGTGCGACGCAGGAACCGGCCGCGGAGGACGAGCGCGTCGCCAAATGACGTACGCAGGAAACCCAGGAGGGGCCACCGGACGGCAATCCGGTGGCCCCTCCTCGCGTGCGGGTCAGTACGCGGTCTGTCGAGGCCGCGTGCTCTGCTCACGCTGCCGACGGCGCCCATAACGGGTCACCCCACGTGGCTTGAACACCGACAACGCGGCGGCCGTGAGCAGCACCACCAAGGCGGCGGCCGCGTCTGCGATCAGCTGGATGCGCATGCCCTCCAGCTCGCCACCGGCGAGCGCGGCCTGGGCCGCAGCGTCAGCGAGGTGGCCGACCGGTTGCATGTGCACCAGGAGAAGGAGGGTGGCGAACACGGTGATCAGCAGTTTCGCGATCACCCAGTAGTGACGCACCAGCCCCCACACCGTGCCCAGTGACTGCACCACCCCGGTCACGAGCGAGGCGACGCTGAACGGCACGATGACGAACCAGCCCACCAGTTCCATCGCCAGATAGGAGCCGCGGACCGTCTCGGGCGAGCTGCTGGTCAGGCCGGCGACGGCAAGGGCCAGGAACGCGGCGACCGCGCCGAGCCAGCCGACGGAGGCGGTGACATGTGCGGTCAGTGTCAGCTTGCGCAGCTGCGGGCCGAACGGCGTCATGGCGTGTGCCCGACCATGCCGCCACCGGCCAGGTGCACGATGACGAATACCGCGATCAGGACGACCGTGACCGTCGCGGACACCTTCACCCAGCGCGGCGCCCCGCCCTCATCGGGGTCATGGGAGCGATTCGGTGAACCGGCCATGGCGTCCTCCACGAGTTCCGTACGGCAGGCAAACAACCGCAAACACTTTTACGAGACACAGTGTCTCTCTCCCGACGGAGTGTATCCAGTCGAGGACGTCCGTATCCTGGGTGGGTGCCCAAGCTGTGGAACGAGACGATCGACGCGCACCGCCACGCGGTGCGCGAGGCCATCCTGGACACCACCGCACAGCTGGTGATGGCCGGTGGCCTGCGGTCGGTGACCATGTCCCAGATCGCCGAGCACGCCGGCATCGGCCGCGCCACGCTCTACAAGTACTTCTCCGACGTCGAAGCCGTCCTCCTCGCCTGGCACGAACGACAGATCACCGCCCACCTCCACCAGCTGGCGGAAGTCCGCGACCGCCCCGGCAGCGCACAACAACGCCTGCACGCCGTGCTCACCGCGTACGCGACCATCGCCCGCCAGCGCCACGGCGGAGAACTCGCCGCCCTCCTGCACCAGGGCGAACACGTCACCCACGCCGAAAGGCACCTGGCCGGCATCATCGAAGACCTCGTGGCCGAGGGCGCACGGGAAGGCGACCTGCGCGGTGACATCCCGCCCGCCGAACTCGCGCAGTACTGCCTCCACGCCCTGACCGCCGCCGCCTCCCTGAGCTCCAAGGCTGCCGTCCAGCGGCTCGTCGAGGTCACCCTCGCCGGCCTGCGGCCGGTTCCCTGACACCTCCGAGACCGGGCCCGGCGGCCATGACGGCTCCCGACGGGCGCACCCGCCCGGCCCCCTGACGTCATCGGCGACCGCCTGCGCCCTCGCCGCTGTTCACTGGCCGGGCTCAGCTCAATGCTGGTGGCCGTCGTCGTGGGCGGGCTCCTTGCTGGGTCGGGTGTCGTTCGTGGGCGCGGAGGGCTCGGTCGGCTGGGGGGTCGCTGCGGGTGTGCCGCTGCCGTGGTCGGCGTCATGCCCTCCGTCGCTGTCCTTCTCGGTCACGGGACCGTTGTGGCTGTGTCCTCCTCCCTGTTCGGCCACGGTCGGGGCAATGTGGCGCAGGCCGGCGAAGGTGAGGGCCGCGACCACGAGGACTGCCAGGCCCATCAGGCTGAAGATCCGGCGCCATGGCGTCTTGTCGTCCTTCAGGAAGTAGGCGACGAAGGACAGGACGATGCCCAGCGGTATCAGGACGGCACAGCGGGAAGGCAGGTCTGCGAAATGCTGCATGCCGCCACTGAGCATGCCGAGGCCGAACGAGAGCATCGTCGAGGCGCCGAGCACCCTGACCATGCGGGACAGGGCAGGCCTCTCGGACGCCAGGATGAACTCGTTGAGGACGGTGGCGACCAGGAAGACCAGCACGCCGACGGCGGCAATCATCGTGTAGCGGGTTGGATCCATGGGGTGGTGAACGACCGCGCCACTGATGAGCCCCGCCCCCACGTAGTAGCCGACGTAGCCGAGGTACCGCCACCCCGCCAGCGGGGTGCCCTGTCGCTCTCGCCTCCGAGCCGAACGGCGGTGGCTGGAGGGCTGCAACGGGGAAGAGGACGGGCTGGTGGCGAGACCGGATGAGGATGACACGAGCTGGCCTTTCACGGTGAAGGTGCGGTGGGGCAGGGGTGGGGCAGGGGTGGGCCGGTCGACCTTGGACACGCCAACGAGGCAAGAGGCAACAGACGGGCTGGCTGATGACCTGAGGGCAGGTTTCCGGACACAGCGGAGCCAGGCCGGCCCGTACTGCGCGCCGGCTCGTGCATGCAGGCAGCAGCGCGTGGTGCCACGAGGCATGGTCGGGTTGCCGCGAATGTTCAGGTGAACGCGCGGTGAGGTAGTGCCCGACGAGTCGTCGACCGTTGTCGGAGGCGCGAAGCGCTATATCCGGAGAACCGTGAAATCCGTGAAGGGGGGCGACGCCCAGGGAGCGACAGCGGGTTGGGCGGCGGTCTCACCGTACGAGTGCGGAGGTCGAATCGCCTCGAGCGCGGACTCGCACGGGGCGGACAGCAGGGCACCCTGCTCCGGCTGACCGGAGACACAATGGTGAGCCGCATGATCCGGCGCCGGGGCATCTTCACGGTTGCCGGGCAGCTCATCAAGCCGTGAGCCCGGCTCATCGTGGCTGTGCTCGCCCGCAGCGGATTCTTCCGTGTGCAGGGCGGCCAGGCTGGAAGGCCCGGGGTGCGCATGGCCTGCGGCGCTCTCTGCGCTGACACCATGCGTGTACATCACTGCAAGGAGTAGCGCGGCCAGTACGCAGATCCGCAGCGGGCCCGCCGAACGAGAGCGGGACCGCGGCACCCTGAGGACCGGCCGGGTCGCAACCATGCCGGGGAGCATAGCCGTACCTCGGGGAGAGGGCCTACCCGTCTCAGCGGCGGCGATGACGAGGAGTGCGAGGGAGAAAGCGGCCGTCGCGGCATTGACGGACCAGCCGGTGGCGGCTGTCAGTCGCGGGAGCAGGACGGGGAAGGCGTAGCAGACGATGCCCCAGCTGGTGATCTGTGTGGCGCAGAGCGCGGGCAGCGCGGCGCGGGGCCGCGGCCGGTCCCCCGTTCCGGTCGCGGCCCCGCTGCGTTGAAGGTCACCGTGGGTCAGCAGCCGCCGGAGGAGGCCGGGGTGCCGATGGTGAGTGTGGCGGGGGCCGCGCAGCAGCCGCCGCCCGTGCTCTCCTCGGCTTGGGGCTGGTCGAAGAGGCCGGCGCCGCCGCAGACCCCGGTTTCGGGGAGGGTGAGTTCGACGCGCTCGGCGGCTTCCTGGTCGCCGGCGAGGGAGGCGGCGATGGAGCGGACCTGCTCGTAGCCGGTCATGGCGAGGAAGGTGGGGGCGCGGCCGTAGGACTTCATTCCGACGAGGTAGACGTCCTTCTCCGGGTGGGAGAGCTCGTTGACTCCGTGGGGGTAGACGGTGCCGCAGGAGTGCTGGTTGGGGTCGATGAGCGGGGCGAGTGCGACGGGGGCCTGGAGGCGCTCGTCGAGGCTGAGGCGGAGCTCGTTCAGGAAGGAGTGGTCGGGGCGCAGGCCGGTGAGGACGATGACCTCGTCTACGGGGTCGAGGCGGCGGCCGTCCTCGGAGATGAGGACCAGTTGGTCGCCCGTCTTCTCGACGCGGCCGGTGCGGAAGCCGGTGACGGCGTCGGCGTGGCCCTGGTCGACGGCGGCCTTGGCGGCGAGGCCCAGGGCGCCGCGGGCGGGGAGCTGGTCGGCGGTGCCGCCGCCGAAGGTGGAGCCGCTGATACCGCGGCGCAGGATCCACACGGCGTGGGTGGCGGACTCCTCCTTGGCGAGGTCGGCCAGGTAGGCCAGGGCGGTGAAGGCGGAGGCGCCGGAGCCGATGACGGCGGTGCGCTTGCCGGCGTAGCGGGCGCGGACGGCCAGGTCCTTGAGGTCGGGGATGCGGTAGGAGACGCGGTCGGCCGCGGCCGGCTCCCCGAGGGCGGGGAGGCCGTCGCCGCCGATGGGGCTGGGGGTGGACCAGGTCCCGGAGGCGTCGATGACCGCGCGGGCCAGCAGGCGCTCCTCGGTGCCGTCGGCGTTCAGGACGCGGAGGGTGAAGGGCTGCTGCTCGCGTTCGGCGTCCACGATCCGGTCGCGGCCGAGGCGGGAGACGCCGGTCACGGTGGCGCCGTAGCGGACCTTGCCGCCGAGGACGTCGGCGAGGGGCTGGAGGTACTGCTCCGCCCAGTCCGCGCCCGAGGGATAGGTCGAGCCGTCGGGGGCGGTCCAGCCGGTGGGCGCGAGGAGCTTCTCGGCTGCCGGGTCGACGACCTCGGACCAGGTGGAGAAGAGCCGTACGTGACCCCACTCGCGCACCGCACTGCCGGCGACGGGCCCGGCTTCCAGGACCAGGGCGTCGATGCCGCGCTCGGTGAGGTGCGCGGCGGCGGCCAGGCCGGCCGGGCCTGCTCCGATCACGACGACGGGCAGGGCTTCGGTGGATACGTTCACGACGGGCTCCCCAGTTGATTCGACATCTGTCGATGTCCTGACGACTCAAGAGTGACACCGTTAATCGACGTCCGTCAACATAGACAGCTATCGAAGTTTCTCGGATGATGGAGGCATGTCCACTGTGAACGTGTTGCCGCTGCTGGAGCCGGAGGCCGTGGCCCCGTGCTGCCCGCCCCTGACCGAGCGCCCGCTGACGGCTGCGGAGGCCGAGCGGACCGCGGTGATGTTCAAGGCGCTCGGGGATCCGGTGCGCCTGCGCCTGTTCTCCGCCATCGCCTCGCACGAGGGCGGCGAGGCGTGCGTCTGCGACATCTCCGATGTCGGCGTCTCCCAGCCGACGGTCTCCCATCACCTGAAGAAGCTCAAGGACGCCGGACTGCTCTCCTCGGAACGCCGCGGCACCTGGGTGTACTACCGGGTCGAGCCGGCCGTACTGGCCGCCATGGGCCAGCTCCTGACGCGGGCAGCCGCCGTCTGAGCGTCACCATCGCGCCACTGACCCGGGCGCACGCGGACGAGGTCTTGGAGATCTACCAAGCGGGCATCGACGAGGGCAACGCCACCTTCGAGACCGCCGCACCGACTTGGGCCGAGTTCGACACGGCGAAGCTCCCCGAGCACCGCTTCGCCGCACTCGGCACCGACGGCAGCTGCTCGGCTGGGTGGCCACCACCAGGACCGACGTAGTTGATCCAGTCGGACGGTACGGTCCCCGCGTTCAGCAGGCGGGCGAACGCCTTTCCGACGCCCGGGGGAGCCGGCCGAAGACGCGGACCAGGACCAGGACCAGGACCAGGAGAGCGCGGACGACCATGTACCCGAACAGCATGTGCCACAGCAGCTGCTCGTTGGTCCACTTGGTGCCGCGCGTGGGCCTTGCCAAGTCCGTCTTGGAGGCCGAGTCCAGCAGTTGGTGGAAGGTGCGGCGGGCGCGCTCGTAGTCCTCGTTCACGGCCTGCCGGTCCATCGGGTCGGTGTGCGCCATGGCCTCCCAGCTTTCGGTCGGCACTCGGGACAGCGCCCGTCGCTTCCGATGATGGCGGCTTCCGAGAACCGCTACCAGCGTGCGGCGCCGGTCAGCCGTCCTGGAGGAGCGGGCCGAAGATCTGCTGCCCGATCTCCACGGCACGGGCCTGGCTGACGATCTGCCCTTTCAGCTCCGGATGTTCCTGCTGCCACTGCTCGGCCGAGGCGTGGCCGGTGAAGAAGTTCAGCGCGTCGCAGCAGAGGGTGGCGGCGGGCCCCGTGCCTTCGCGGCGGCCGACGAACACGACCGCCGCCACCGGCTCCCACACCGTCGTGCCGCTGGTGAAGGTCACCGTCACCGGCCGGCCGTCGACCGGGTCCGAGGAGGAGATCACCAGGTCCTGGCCCAGCATGGCGCAGAGGCCGAGGGCGTCGATGGCGCACATCGGCCACACCTCCACTCCGCTTGCCAGCCGTACCCGGTGCCGGGTCTTCACCGCCGAGAACGGGTACGCCGCTCGGATCCGGCCCCCTTCGTCCAGGGCCAGGAAATCCTCCCGGTCCAGCTCGGCGAGCACCTCGGCGGCGGTCCTCCCGGCCTGCGCGGCAACGGCTTCGAGCACCGGCATGTCCGGCGCGAGCCCTGTCTCGGCGAAGTGCCGCAGCACCGCCTGCTGCACGGCCCGCAGGCCTCGCCCAACGGGGGCTCGGCGGCCTCGTCCGGCCCGGCCGATCGGATCCAGGACATCCGTCTGACAGCACTCCTGGCCGGCCTCGGCCGAGGAAAGGCTCACGCCGGACAGGGCCTGGCGCAGGGCGTGGACGCTCGGCGCCCCCTCGGTGCGGCCGTCGGTGTCCCGGTAGAGGCGGCAGGACACGCTCGCCGGGGCGCCGGGCGCCGCGAAGGGGTCGACGCCGTCGAGCAGCACGGTCGGCGAGCCCGTCATGCCCAAACGCTCGGCTTCCGCTTCCTCGCGCACCTCGATCAGTTCGACCTGGGCGGTACGCGGGCCGAGCGCGGCGGTGATCCGCTCCCGTACGACCGGCACGTTCGGGCAGTTGGGCACCGTCAGGATCGTGATCCGCATCCCGCTGTCCTCCGTGGTGGTGTGGTCCTCGGACCGACGGTAGACCTTCCAGTGCGCTGGAAGGTCAAGGCGTAGCGTGGGGTTATGCGCATCGGTGAGCTCGCGGCATCCGGGCAGGTGACGGCCAAGACCATCCGTTTCTACGAGCAGGCCGGCCTGCTGCCCGCCCCGCCCCGCACAACGGGTGGCTATCGCGAGTACCCGCCGGAGGCTGCGATGCGGCTGGCGTTCATCCGCGACGCCCAGGGCGCCGGTCTGACCCTTGCCGAGGTCCGGTCCGTCCTGGACATCCGCGACAGCGGCGAAGCACCGTGCGGCCACGTCGCGGCGCTGATCGACCAGCGCCTGGCGGACATCGAGCGGCGCATGGCGGAACTCCGCCAGACCCGCACCGCACTGCGTGAGCTCGCCCGACGGGCCGCCGCCACCGACCCGGACACCTGCTCGGAAGGCGAGATCTGCACGATCCTCACGCGGCCGTGACCGGCTCCCGTTCCGGGACGAGGCGGGGGACGAGGCGGGCGACAACCCGTCCGACGAAGGCCATGACCACCAGGAACGCGGCGCAGAAGGGCATCACGGCGGCCATCACGGCGGCCACGTCGCCGAGGCTGCCGCCGAGCGTGGGGACCTGCGTGGCGACCACGGTGACGAGGGTGGCGGCCATCAGCGGAATCATCGTCGTCGTCGTGGCCGCAGCCGACACCTTCTGCCCGGCTGCGACGTGACCCGAAAGGGACGACCTGGTCATGGGCCCCAGGAACCTCAGGAGCCTCGCCATACGTCGTACCCGGCATGATCGTCATACCTGATGCCCGGACGGCCGAGTTGTACGCGCAGTGGTCCCGCGCCGGTGCCCGCACCGACCCGGCCGAGGCCGAGCCGCTCGCGCTCGACTGTGTGCGCCGACTTGCCGCCGATCCCGGCGGTGAGTCGGCGCACGTGTGGGTGGCGGGGCTCGCGAAGATGGTCCGCTATCTCGCCTGGCGGCCGCGGCCCGAGACGGCGCGCGCCGCTGTCGCCGCGCTCGTGGCCGCCGCGTCGGCGCTGGACGCGACGGACTGCGGACACGAGGCGCATCCGTACGAGGAGGAGCTGGAGCACCTCTCCGAGGACTCCTGGGGATCGGTGGGAGCCGCCGCCGACTACCTGATCGGGGAGCACCCCGAACACCCCCGGTTGGAGGACGAGTTGTGCCCGGGCAATGTCGCGGGCATCGCACGCGTCACGGCCGATGTGATCGCGCCGTTCTCGGCATCCGGGATACCCGAGGCGGTGCCGTCGGACCATGCGCAGTCGGTGCGGGATCTGAAGGAGATCCTCAACGACTACCCCGTCATCGATCCCGCTCCCGACATCGAGTCCAACACGGGTTACCTGTCCGACCGTCCCACCCGGGGCGCGCTCGCGGGGTACGTCCTCACGCAGCATGTGACGGTTCCGTACGCCGTCCACCGGATCACCCTGCGTCCGGTCTTCGACGCGATGATCGAGGGTCTGGAGCGGGCGCTCGGGCTGCTCGGCGATGCGGGTGGCTGTGCGCACGCGGACGGCGAGCACCCGGACGAGGACGACCTGTACTACGAGTCGGTGGCCGAGATCGGCTTCCATGTGCGCAGCCCCGGCGGGCGGGCCGAGCTCGCCGGATGGCTGGACGAGCCGGCCGACGTATGGGTGTGCCCGGACTATCTGCGGGGCCTCGCCGAGGAGGCGCTGGGTGAACTGAGTTCCGCGCACCAGGAATTGTTCGGCGTACGCGACACCAGCGGCCTGGACGCCTCGTTCGTACGGCCCGACGGGCACCTCGACATCGGTGCGCTGACGCAGACGGTCGTCGACGCCGACGACCTCGACAACTCCGATGCCGCGGGCCAGAACGCCGGCCTGTGGGCGGCACGCCGGCACGCGGAGGCCACCGACCCGCACGAGCGCCTCGTTCTGCTTCACCTCTCCCTGTGGGCTGCCTCGGTCTTCGACCTGCCGTACGGCGTGGGGCGCGAGGTGCGCACCCTGCTGCGAGGTGTCGACCCCGAGCCGCCCGGCCATGACTGCCCGTACGGCGACGGCCATCCGGACGCGGATCTGCGGGAGTCCGGGCACCGGCGCAAGGTGTTCAAGGCGCACCTCGATCACCTCTACGCCCCGGCGGAGTTCGCGGCGCCGGAAGGCGCGTACCCCGTCGGAGTATGGGCCTGTGCGAGCCTGCTCGCCGACTGGGCGCGGGACCCGATCGTCGCGATGGACGAGCGGTACGAGGAGATGGACGAGGAGGACGACGATGCCTGATCGATCCTCCGCTGAGCGGGCAGGCGAACTGACCGCCGCCTGGGACGAGATGAGGGAGGACGTCGACCACGAACCGCAGGCGTACGAGCGCCTCGTCGTCGAGTGCGCCCGTGAACTGGCCGCCGATCCGGGCGGGCCGCTCGCGTACAGCTGGACGCTGGGTCTGGTCCTTGCGCTTCCGTACTCCGATGCGGAGAGGGCTTTGACGTATACCGAGGGGGAGGACCGGGCGGGCCGTATGATCACGGCCGCGGCTCTGACCTGGTGGGCCGGGACCGCCGAAAGCTCCGAGGAGGCGTACGACGCCTTGGTACAGGACTTCGAAGCGGTGCTCGCCGCTGGAGCCGCTGCTGTGCCCGGCGTTCACGGCTTCGGTCGCCCGGGACTCTTTGGCCCGACTGCGCGCGCTGCGAGCCGAGCCGGAGCAAGGAGGGACGGAGGAAGCCCCCGAACCTCGCGCCGACGACCTGCAGCCGTTCCTGCATGGCTGGAGGGCGTACAGCCCCGGCTGAGCGAGCCCCCGCTGGTCACAGAACGCGTTTCGGAGAGGAAAGGTCAGAGCGCGGGCCAGACACGGGCCAGCCCGGTCGCCCACAACCAAAAAGGTCGCCTCTCGCAACAGGGTCACAACCTGATGCGAGAGGCGCCCCTCCATTGCTGACGACTCGTCAGGCATGGCCGTCGGCGTGCGTCAAACGTGCGTCACGAGCGTCGCGATATCGCCCGTAACGCCCACAGCGCACACTGCCCTGAACCGCAGGTCAGGCGCCCTCCCGCACCGGTTCAAGGATCGCGACGCACTCCACGTGGTGCGTCATCGGGAACAGGTCGAAGACCCGCAGGGTCCGGACCTTGTAGCCGTGCTCCTTGAAGTAGCCCAGGTCGCGGGCCAGCGCCGCCGGGTCGCAGGCCACGTAAGCGATGCGGCGGGCCGAGAGGCCCGCGATGTGGCGGACCGTCTGCTTGCCGGCGCCCGCGCGGGGCGGGTCGAGGACGATCAGGTCGCACTCGGTGATCCCGGTCTTCGGCAGGATCTGCTCGACCTTGCCCTGCTCGATGCGTACGCGCGGCATGTCCGCCAGGTTGTGCCGGGCGTCCTCGACCGCGCGCTTCGTCGACTCGATGCCGAGCACCGCGCCCGTGTCGCCGAGCCGCTCCGCCAGTGCGCCCGCGAAGATGCCGACGCCGCAGTAGAGGTCGAGGGCCATCTCGCCCTTGCGCGGCATCAGGCCCTGCATGACCGCCTTGATCAGCGTGTCGGCGGCCTGCGGGTGGACCTGCCAGAAGCCGCCCATGCCGACGCGGTACGTACGGCCGTCCGCGCGCTCCCGTACGAAGGGGCGGCCGTGGACCCGGTGGACCCCGCCGTCCTTCTCCTCGACGCGCAGGACGGAGACCGGCTTGTCGAGCTCCACGAGGGGGAGGCGGCCGCCCGGGCGGGGGGTCAGGACGACCTGGCGGTCACCGGAACCGGAGGCGGCGATGGCCTCGACGGTTTCCATCTGCGGCCAGTCCTGCTTCTCGATGCCGAGCTCGGAGACGCCCTCGGCGGCGATCATGCAGTGGTCGATCTGCTCGATCTCGTGCGAGCGGTGCTTGCGCAGGCCGACGGTGCCGTCCTCGTCGATCGCGAACTGGACCCGGGTGCGCCACTGCGGTACCTGTCCGGCCGGCAGCTTGTCGCCCTCGGCGGGCATCACGGTGCCGTCCCAGCCGGCTTCCTCCGGGGTGAGTCCGGCGAGCCGCTTCAGCTGCTCGGCGACGACCTCGCCCTTGAGCCGGCGCTGGGCGCCGGGCTTGGCGTGCTGCCAGTCGCAGCCGCCGCACTTGCCGGGCCCGGCGTACGGGCAGGGCGCCTCGATGCGGTCCTTGGAGGCTTCCAGGACGGTGATCGCGTCGGCGCGCAGGTAGCGGGAGTCCTGGTCGCCCTCGGTGACCTTGGCGACGACCTTCTCACCGGGCAGGGTGTGGCGGACGAACAGGACCCGGCCGTCGGCGGTCCGGGCGATGCAGTGCCCGCCGTGTGCGACGGGACCGACCTCGACCTCGTACTCCTCCCCGACCAGTGACTGCTTCTCGTTCTGCTCGGTCATGGCGGGGAGACTCCAAGGATCAAATGCTTCAAAGTGAAGAACGGCCGGACGACCGACCCACCAGTTTACGTCGATCTCGTCCGGCCGTTCACCACCCTGCTCAGGCCTTCGCGGCGGGGTCCTTCGAGGGCCGCGGGGTGTCCACCGGCCCTCGGCGCACCGCGCCCGGGGCGTTCCACTCCTGCCGCTTCTTCGCCCGCCTCTTGGCGAGCTCCGAGGACTCCAGCTGGTAGGGCACCGACGTGACCATCACACCGGGTGTGAAGAGCAGCCGGCCCTTGAGCCGCAGCGCGCTCTGGTTGTGCAGCAGGTGCTCCCACCAGCGGCCGACGACGTACTCCGGGATGTACACGCTGACGGCGTCGCGCGGGTTCTCGGTACGCAGGCCCTTGACGTACTCCACCACCGGGCGGGTGATCTCCCGGTACGGCGAGTCGAGGATCTTGAGCGGGACGTTGATCCCGCGCCGGTCCCATTCCTCGCGCAGGGCCTTGGTCTCGGCCTGGTCGACGCTGATGCTGAGCGCCTCCAGGGTGTCCGAGCGGGTGAGTTTGGCGAACGCCAGGGCGCGCAGCGTGGGCTTGTGGACCTTGGAGACCAGGACGATCGAGTGGACCCGGGAGGGGCGCACGCTGTCGTCGCTCGGGCCCTCGGCCGCGGCGATCTCCTCCGAGACCCGGTCGTAGTGCTTCCGGATCGCGCTCATCGTGCCGTAGAAGATGAGCATGCCGAGCAGGGCGACCCAGGCACCGTGCGTGAACTTGGTGGCCAGGACGACGACCAGCACCATGCCGGTGAAGAAGGCTCCGAAGGTGTTGATCGCCCGGGAGCGGTACATCCTGCGGCGGGTGGCGGGGTCCCGCTCCGACCTCAGGTGGCGGTTCCAGTGCCGGACCATGCCGATCTGGCTCAGCGTGAAGGAGACGAAGACGCCGACGATGTAGAGCTGGATCAGCTTGGTCGAGTCCGCGTCGTATACCCAGACGAGCAGTATGGCCGCGCCGGCGAGCAGGACGATGCCGTTGGAGAAGGCGAGGCGGTCGCCGCGCGTGTGCAGCTGACGCGGCAGGTAGCGGTCCTGGGCGAGGATCGAGCCGAGCAGCGGGAAGCCGTTGTAGGCGGTGTTGGCGGCGAGGAACAGCACCAGCGCGGTGGCGGTCGCCAGCAGGATGAAGAGGAAGCTGCCCTCGCCGAAGACGGCCTCGGCCACCTGGGAGATCACCGGGTGCTGGACGTAGTCGGCGCCGACCGGGACGCCGTTCTCCAGCAGGTCGGTGGCGGGCTTCTCGGCCATCCGAACGTTGGTGGCCATGGCCAGGCCGATGATCCCGCAGAACATGGTGACGGCCAGGCCGCCCATGAAGGCGAGGGTGGTGGCGGCGTTCTTGCTCTTGGGCTTGCGGAAGGCGGGGACGCCGTTGCTGATGGCCTCGACGCCGGTCAGGGCGGCGCAGCCGGAGGAGAAGGCGCGCAGGAGCAGGAAGACCAGCGCGAAGCCGGCCAGTCCCTGGTGCTCGGGCTTGATCTCCAGATCGGCGGTCGGCGCCTTCATCCCCTCGTCGAGGACGATGCCGCGCCAGGCACCCCAGGCGATCATGATGAAGACGGCGGCGACGAAGACATAGGTCGGGATCGCGAAGAGCTTTCCGGACTCCTTCACGCCGCGCAGATTCATCAGCGTGAGCAGCAGGATCATGGCGATCGCCGAGAGCACCTTGTGCTCGATGACGAAATGGACGGCGGAGCCGAGGTTTTCGACGCCCGAGGAGATCGATACGGCGACGGTCAGGACGTAATCGACGAGCAGGGCGCTCGCGACGGTCAGCCCGGCCTTGGGCCCGAGGTTGGTGTTGGCGACCTCGTAGTCACCACCACCGCTGGGATAGGCGTGGACGTTCTGCCGGTAGGAGGCGACCACGGTGAACATCAGCACGACGACCGCGAAGGCGATCCAGGGGCTGAACTGGTACGCCGACACGCCCGCGATCGACAGGACCAGCAGGACCTCGCCAGGGGCATATGCCACGGAGGAGAGCGGGTCGGACGCGAAGACGGGTAGGGCGATCCGCTTGGGCAGGAGGGTTTCTCCGAGGCGGTCGCTGCGTAGCGCCCGGCCGATCAGGATCCGTTTGGGCACGTCGGTCAGTTTGGACACGCAGAGGATCGTAAGCGTTCGAAATGACGCTGACGAACTTCCACCCCCTCTCACCGCAATCCCATCGCAATTCATCCGCGATTGCGCTGCGGAGGTCACGGTCGTGACCGGCCGTGTGTAGCTTGGGCCGTGGTCTGAGACCCTGTTAAGCCAGAGCATGCAATGAGGCTGGGAACCAGCGAGCCGCTGGCAGCCGGAAGGACGGCCGTGCACATCGTCATCATGGGCTGCGGAAGAGTGGGTTCCGCCCTCGCGCAGACCCTCGAACAGCAGGGTCATACGGTCGCGGTCGTCGACCAGGACCCCACCGCGTTCCGTCGGCTCGGCGCCGGATTCGGCGGCCGCCGCGTCACCGGCGTCGGCTTCGACCAGGACACGCTGCGGGAGGCCGGAATCGAGGACGCGGGCGCCTTCGCCGCCGTCAGCAGCGGTGACAATTCCAACATCATCGCCGCCCGCGTGGCCCGCGAGATGTTCGGCGTGGAGAACGTCGCCGCCCGCATCTACGACCCCAAGCGCGCCGAGGTCTACCAGCGCCTCGGCATCCCCACCGTCGCGACCGTACGGTGGACCGCCGACCAGATGCTCCGCCGGCTGCTGCCGTCGGGCGCGGAGCCGCTGTGGCGCGACCCGAGCGGCGGTGTGCAGCTCGCCGAGGTGCACACCTCGGCCGCCTGGATCGGGCACAAGGTCAGCAAGATGCAGGACGAGACCGGTGTCCGCGTCGCCTTCCTCACCCGTCTGGGCGAGGCCGTCCTGCCGACGTCGGCGACGGTCCTCCAGGAAGGCGACCTCGTCCACGTGATGATGCGCACGGACGAGATCGACAAGGTCGAGGCGGCCTTCGCCGAGGGGCCTGAGGAGGCACACGCATGAGGGTCGCGATCGCCGGGGCAGGCGCGGTGGGACGTTCCATCGCGGGCGAACTGCTGGAGAACGGCCACGAGGTGCTCCTGGTCGACAAGGCACCCACCGCCATCTCGGTGGAGCGGGTGCCGCAGGCCGAGTGGCTGCTGGCCGACGCCTGCGAGATCACCTCGCTGGACGAGGCGGCGCTCCAGCGCTGCAACGTGGTCATCGCGGCGACGGGTGACGACAAGGTCAACCTCGTCGTCTCGCTGCTCGCCAAGACCGAGTACGGGGTGCCCCGCGTGGTGGCCCGCGTCAACAACCCGAAGAACGAGTGGCTCTTCAACGAGTCCTGGGGCGTCGACGTCGCGGTCTCCACGCCGCGGCTGATGTCGGCCCTGGTCGAGGAGGCCGTCAGCGTCGGCGACCTCGTACGGCTGCTCCGCTTCAGCCACGGCGACGCCAACCTGGTCGAGCTGACCCTGCCGGCCGACTCCTCGGTCGCCGGCACCCAGATCAGCGAGATCACCTGGCCCGAGGACACCTCGCTGGTCACCATCATTCGGGGCCACCGGGTCCTCACCCCGCACGGCGAGGAGACCCTGGAGCCGGGCGACGAGCTCCTCTTCGTGGCCGCCCAGGCCCGCGAAGAACAACTGGAGATCCTCCTCCAGGCCCGCGGCTAGCCCGCTCGGCGACTCCCAGCCCCCGCCTCAGCCCCACCGGCGCTCGGGGCGCGGGGGCGCGGGGGCTCCCGCAACGGCGCCGCACCCACCGCGACGCCGAAGGGGGCGGGACGACCACGGTCGTCCCGCCCCCTTCGGCGTTGTCCAGCTCTGCGGCGGCAGCAGAAGCGAAGCCGCGGCGGCTCAGGCCCCCCGCTCCCGAGCGGCAGCGGCAGCGGCAGCGGCGTCCTTCGCCTCCCACTCCGCGATCACATCGATCGGCGGCGGCGCCTTCGCCAGGAAGACCCACGTGAAGTACACCGCGAGCACCATCGGCGGCAGCTTCAGCGCGATCAGGACCCAGCCCAGCTGCGTCGCGTCACCCCACCAGTACAGCGGGAAGAGGATCGCGTACTTGGCGAGGAAGATGATCCCCCAGGCCAGGCTGGCCTTGGTGTACGCCTTCTTGCGCCCCGGGTTGCGCGTGCGCCAGGACAGGTTCTCCTTGAACACCGGGCCCAGGATCACGCCCAGCAGCGGGAAGCCCACCAGCGCGGAGATCGTGAAGGCCGCGCCCAGGCAGACGCCGTAGATCATGCCCGGCAGGTAGAAGCCCTTCGCGCTGCCGGTGAAGAGGGCGAAGGCCACGCCCACGCCCACGCCGAAGACGCCGCTGAAGGCGTGCTTGACCGTGTCCTTGCGCAGCAGCCGCACGATCACCAGCAGGACCGCGACCGCGCCCGCCGCGATGGCGGACATCTTCACGTCCTTGTTGACCGTGTAGATCATGACGAAGAGCAGTCCGGGGAGCATCGTCTCCACGGTGCCGCGGACGCCCCCGAAGGCGTCGAAGAGCGCGGCCTGGGTCACCGCCTTCTGGTCGGCGTCGGCGCCGGCACCTGCGGACTCTGGGGTGGTCGGTTTGTCGAGTGACGTCACCGGTTAGTGCTCCTGTCCGAGCGGTCGGAGTTCGTACTTCGGGTTGAAGAGCACCCGACGGCCGTGGCTCATCGAGATGCGCCCGGAGGCGATCATGCGGCGGCCGGGCTCGATTCCCACGATCGAGCGACGCCCGAGCCAGACGACGTCCAGTGCGGCCGAGCCGTCGAACAGCTCCGCCTCCAGGGCGGGGACGCCCGCCCGCGGTCGCAAGGTGACGGTACGCAGGGTGCCCGTCACCTTGACTATCTGGCGGTCGTGGCAGTCGCATATCCGCGTACATCCCGCGGCTTCTGTGTCCTCCTGCAGCTCCGCGGAGTGCAGCTCGTCCTGTGAGGTGGACAGCCGCTCGATCATCCGGCGGAACCGGCCTGCCTGCCTGGCCGGCTTCGCGGGCTTCTCGGAACGCGGTTCAGCACTCATATAGGAAGCGTACCGGCGCACCGGCTACCTCTCGAAGCGGTACCCCATGCCCGGTTCGGTGATGAAGTGCCGCGGGTGCGAGGGGTCGGCCTCCAGCTTGCGGCGCAGCTGCGCCATGTAGACCCGCAGGTAGTTCGTCTCGGTGCCGTACGAGGGCCCCCAGACCTCCTGGAGCAGCTGCTTCTGGCTGACCAGCTTGCCGCCGTTGCGTACGAGGACCTCCAGCAGGTGCCATTCGGTGGGGGTGAGGCGTACGTCGCGCCCCGCGCGCACGGCCTTCTTGGCGGCCAGGTCGACCGTGAAGCCCTCGGTCTCCACGATCACCTCGCCGTCGCCCGCGCCGGCGGCCGGCTCGGCCCGGCGGACGGCGGCCCGCAGCCGGGCCAGCAGCTCGTCCATGCCGAAGGGCTTGGTGACGTAATCGTCGGCGCCCGCGTCCAGGGCCTCGACCTTCTCGTCGGAGCTGTGCCGGGCGGAGAGGACCAGGATCGGCACCCGGGTCCAGCCGCGCAGGCCCTTGATGACCTCGACGCCGTCCATGTCGGGCAGTCCGAGGTCGAGGACGACCACGTCTGGGTGGCGGGCGGCCGCGAGCTCCAGGGCGCTCGCGCCGTCGGCCGCGGCGTCGACCTCGTACCTGCGGGCCTTCAGATTGATGACGAGGGCTCGGACGATCTGCGGCTCGTCGTCCACCACGAGCACCCGGGTCATTGAGGTCCTGCTTCCTGTCGCTTCCTGCCTCGTCCCATGCGCTCATTCTCGGGGAGGTCCGCGCTGCCCAGGGACCGGTGAGCGCCCGTACGGCCATCCCTGACGCTTTCCTGACGCGCTCCGCGAAGCGCGGTGGGCCGTACCCCGAAGGAGTACGGCCCACCGGCCGAAAACATACGCCTGTCGGCGCGAGGTCAGCGGACCTCGGTGATCTCCGGGCCCCGCTCCAGCTGGCCCATGCCGCCGCCGAAGCGGGAGCCTTCCTGCTCCTCGGTCGTCTGCACGCCGTCCGGCACCATCTGGGCGTCGTTCGGCAGCTTCAGGACGATCGGGTCGCGGGGGGCCATCGGGCCGTCGCCGCGGACGACGACGGTGTCCCGGAAGATCTGCTCCAGCACACCCGCCGACTCGGGGCGCACCGCGCCCTGGCCGGAGATGACACCGCGCAGGAACCAGCGCGGACCGTCGACGCCGACGAAGCGGACCAGTTGGGCACCGGTCTGCCCGTCCGGGAGCGGTACGGGCACCTGTGCGCGCAGCTCCCAGCCGAGGGGGCCCTCGACCTCGTCGATGATGCCGCCCTGCTGGGAGATGCCCGTGGCGATCTCGTCGCGGACCTCCCCCCAGATGCCTTCCTTCTTGGGTGCGGCGAAGGCCTGCAGCTGTACGGCACTGTCGCCCAGGACGACGGTCGCGGCCACGATCGCGTCACCGGCGACCTCGACGCGCAGCTCCATGCCTTCAACACCGGGTACGAGGATGCCGCCCAGGTCGACCCGGCCGTCGGCCGGGTCGCCGAGCACCTCGGATACGTCCCAGGGGCCGTCGGGCCGCGGGGCCGGGGGCAGGTTCATCCGACGCGGCTGGGCGCCGCCGTCCTGCTCGTCGGCGTCGCCCTGCTCGTCGGCGCCCAGACCGGACGCGCGGTCGGCGACCTGCTCGGCCGCGCCGCCGTCCTTGGCGGAGTCGTTCTTCTTGCGACGTCCGAACACGTCACTGTCCTTCCCGGTCGGTTACGACCGAAGCGTAGCCATTCCCACCCTGCTGACCAGCGCCGGATCCGGCCACGGCCGCATGACCGCCGGTGGAGCCGAAACCCCCCTCGGCCCGGGCCGAGCCGGGAAGTTCCGCCACCTCGTGGAAGCGCACCTTCTCGACCCGCTGGACAACCAGCTGGGCAATGCGGTCGAAACGCTCGAACCGGACGCTCTCGCGAGGGTCGAGATTGACCACGATCACCTTGATCTCCCCACGGTACCCGGCATCCACCGTCCCCGGGGCATTCACGAGCGCGAGCCCGCAGCGTGCGGCCAGCCCCGAACGCGGGTGCACGAAGGCCGCGTACCCGTCGGGCAGGGCGATCGACACGCCCGTCGGCAGTACGGCGCGCTCGCCGGGCGCGAGCTCCGCGGCCCGGGTCGTCACCAGGTCGCAGCCGGCGTCGCCGGGGTGGCCGTAGGCGGGGACGGGCACCTCGGGGTCGACGCGGCGGATCAGCACGTCGAGCGGTGCGTGGTCGTTCTGGGACATCAGGGGTTCACCTCGAAGGCGCGTGCGCGCCTGACCTGGTCCGGGTCGGCCATCGCCGCCCGGATCTCCTCGGGCCGTCCGTTGTCGATGAAGTGGTCGACCTTCACCTCTATGAAGAGGGCGTCGGCGCGCAGGGCGACCGGGCCCCGCGGGCCGCCTATCCGGCCGACCGCGGTGCAGTAGATCTTCCGCCCGGCGACGGCGGTGACCTCGGCCTCCAGATGCAGCACGGTGTCCACGGGCACGGGCCGGACGAAGTCGGTCTCCAGCCGCCCCGTCACCGCGATGACGCGCAGCAGCCAGTTCAGGGACCCGAGCGTCTCGTCGAGCGCGGTGGCGAGGAGGCCGCCGTGGGCGAGGCCGGGAGCGCCCTGGTGGGCGGGCTTGACGGTGAACTCGGCCGTGACGCTCACGCCCTCGCCCGCCCGGGCCTCCAGGTGGAGTCCGTGCGGTTGACCCTCGCCGCAGCCGAAGCAGTGCTCGTAGTGCGCACCGAGGAGCTCGCCGGGTGCCGGGGCATCGGGGTGCCGCACCGGCGCCACGGCATCGGCCGGCGGCGTCAACGCTGTGTTTCGTCCACTCACAGCCGCAGACCTTACCCGCGCGGCTACCCACCGGTCGCCTCGTGGCAGGCTTGGCCGTATGCAGCTCTCCCCCGCGCACCACGACGAACGTCTGACCGCCCCCCGCTCCTGGTGGGGCATCGCCGTACTGATCGGGCTGGCGTGCGCGCTGATGCTGCTGCCGCTGGGCACGCTGCCGCTGCTGGCCGGAATGGTCGGGGGCACCGCGCTGGCCGGCCTGCTGGTCAGTTCGTACGGTTCCGCGCGCGTGCGCGTGGTCAACGGCGCCCTGGCGGCCGGGGAGGCGCGGATCCCGGTGGCGGCCCTGGGCGAGCCGGAGATCCTGGACGCCGAGGAGGCGCGCGCCTGGCGCACGTACAAGGCCGACACCCGCGCCTTCATGCTGATGCGCAGCTACGTCCCGACGGCGGTGCGCGTCGAGGTCACCGATCCGGCCGATCCGACCCCGTACGTCTACGTGTCGACCCGCGAGCCGCAGGCCCTGGTCTCGGCGATCCGCGCGGCGAAGGTCTAGGCCCGGAAGCGGTCGGCCCTCGGTCAGCCCTTGTCCGGCCCTCGGCTAGCCCTTGTCCGGACCCTCCAGTGCGGCCCTGGTGGCCTCGGGAAGGGGCTGGGAGGGCTGTTCCAGGGGCGGCAGCGCCTCCAGTGCCTTCCAGGGCACCGCGCGGCGCCGCAGGTCGCCCCGCACCTTCTCGGCGAGTTTCCGCGTATCGCGGCGGTTCATGACCGCTCCGACGGCCGCGCCCACCATGAACGGCATGAGGTTGGGCAGATTGCGGACCATGCGCTTCATGATCTGCTGGCGCAGTTCGCGCTTCATCTGACCGCCGAGCGCCGCGTTGAGCGTCGTCGGCTTCGTCAGGTCGACGCCGCGCTCCTCGGTCCACGCGGTCAGGTAGGCGAGGCTGCGCTCCTTGAGGCCGCCGGGCGGCCTCACCCCGTAGACCTCGTGGAGTTCGGCGAGGAGCTTCAGCTCGATCGCCGCGACTCCGGTGATCTCCGCCGCCAGTTCCGCCGGCATCGCGGGCGGGACGGGCATCATGGCGGCCGCGCCGATGCCCGCGCCGACGGCCGATGTGGCGTTGGCGGCGCCCGAGATCAGCTTGTCGGCAAGCTGATCGGGGCCGAGGCCCGGGAACTGCGCGCGCAGGGTCGCGAGGTCCCGAACCGGAACGCGCGGTGCGTTCTCGATGATCCGCTCGGTGATGTAGAGGGCGGCGGCCCTGGCACTTTCGCCGCCCTTGCGTACACCGTTCTTGACGGCGTGGAGCCGACGAGATCCGGACCGGCGCCGGGCTTTCTCGTCGACCTCTGCGCCCGACGGCACCGCCACTGCGGTGCCGGAGGGCACATTCGTCCCGAAAGCGGGGTCGCCGGGGGTTCCAGGACCCTTTACCGGGTCCTTGGCTCCCGCCTGCGCCTCCGCCTGATCACCACGTTTACGGAAGCGGCGCTTCCGAAACGGTGTCGAGCCAGCCACGGCCGACGCCTCTCAGTCGCAGTCGCGACAGATCGGCTGACCGTTCTTCTCGCGCGCCAGCTGGCTGCGGTGGTGCACCAGGAAGCAGCTCATGCAGGTGAACTCATCGGCCTGCTTGGGCAGGACCCGGACGGCCAGCTCCTCATTGGAGAGGTCCGCACCGGGAAGCTCCATGCCTTCCGCCGCGTCGAAGTCATCCACATCGACGGACGAGGACGACTTCTCATTGCGTCGAGCCTTCAGCTCTTCAATGCTGTCGTTGTCGACGTCGTCATCGGTCTTGCGCGGGGTGTCGTAGTCCGTTGCCATTGTTCACTCTCCCCCTCTGGGTGTTAGCGGTGTCTCAGCGCACGTAACGCGCGAGAGGCCGGACTTGTGCCCGACCTGAGGCGGAGATTTTGCCTCACATCAAGGTCTGTTACTCAATCGACACCCAGCCGCCCACCTGAAGCAGCGATTGGCTGGGATGACGACCGGGACCGTACACGGTCCGGGGGCCGTCTTGCACAAACGCCACCCCGTGTATTTCCCGCCATTGAGGGTGCCGGAAACCCGGACGTCCCGGGCTTTCCGGCCGCCCCGGGGTCACTGAACGCACATGGTCGGACACTCGCCACTGTGATCGATCGCACACGGGCGACTGCCTTCATATGGCAAACGTTCAGCCAGCAGCGAACACGGGCTGACGGCCTCACAAAGGAAGAGTGACACGCATCACGAGGCCGCCCCCCTCGCGGGGCATCGCCTGGATCCTCCCGCCGTGTGCGCGGGCCACAGAGCGCGCGATGGAGAGCCCGAGCCCGACACCCTTGTCGCTGCCCGTGCGCTCCGTACGCAGCCGCCTGAAGGGCTCGAAGAGGTTGTCCACCTCGTACGCGGGAACGACGGGACCCGTGTTCGACACCAGGAGGACCGCCTGGCCGTGCAGGGCCTCGGTGGTGACCTCCACCCAGCCGCCTTCCGGCACGTTGTACCGGACGGCGTTCTGCACGAGATTGAGGGCGATCCGCTCCAGGAGCACGCCACTGCCCTGTACGACGGCCGCCGCGCGCTCGCCGCGGATCTCCACGCCCTTGGCCTCCGCCTCGCCGCGCACCTGGTCGATGGCGCGCGAGGCGACCTCCGCCAGGTCCACGGGCTTGCGCTCGATGATCTGGTTGTCGCTGCGGGCCAGCAGCAGCAGGCCCTCGACCAGCTGCTCGCTGCGCTCGTTGGTGGCCAGCAGGGTCTTGCCCAGCTGCTGGAGCTCCACGGGAGCGCCCGGATCGGAAAGATGCACCTCCAGCAGCGTCCGGTTGATCGCGAGCGGTGTCCGCAGCTCGTGCGAAGCGTTCGCCACGAACCTCTGCTGGGCCGTGAAGGCCCGCTCCAGCCGGTCGAGCATCTCGTCGAAGGTGTCGGCGAGCTCCTTGAGCTCGTCGTCCGGCCCGTCCAGCTCGATCCGCCGGGTCAGGTCGGAGCCGACCACCCGGCGTGCGGTACGGGTGATCTTCCCCAGCGGCGAGAGCACCCGGCCGGCCATCGCGTAGCCGAAGGCGAACGCGATGATGCTCAGGCCCAGCAGGGCCATCAGCGACCGGCTCAGCAGGTCGTCCAGGGCGTGCCTGCGCTGTTCGAGGACGCACTGGCTGATCGCGGCGTTGAAGGCGTCAGGGGACAGCTCTACGCCCACCACGCCCGGGCAGGTGCTGCTGGAGACCTTGACGTCCTGCCCGCCGACGATCATGAACGGGATCGCGTTGCCCTCGCGCAGGGCCTGCGCCGCCAGCAGGTAGATGATCGAGAGCAGCAGGATGCCCGCGATCAGGAACATCCCGCCGTACAGCAGGGTGAGGCGTATGCGGATGGTCGGCCTCAGCCAGGGGAAGGGACCCTCGGGCTGGCCGGGGTCCCAGGTCGGTTTCGGTGGCGCCGCTGGTGGAGCCGGGGTGGCTGCCATCGACATCAGATCCGGTATCCGGAACCGGGCACGGTCACGATGACCGGCGGCTCACCGAGTTTGCGCCGCAGGGTCATCACGGTCACCCGCACGACGTTGGTGAAGGGGTCGGTGTTCTCGTCCCAGGCCTTCTCCAGCAGTTGCTCGGCGGAGACGACGGTGCCCTCGCTGCGCATGAGGACCTCCAGCACCGCGAACTCCTTGGGCGCCAGCTGCACCTCCTTGCCCTCACGGAACACCTCGCGCCGGTTCGGGTCCAGCTTGATCCCGGCCCGCTCCAGTACGGGCGGCAGGGCCACGGTGGTCCTGCGCCCGAGCGCCCGCACCCGCGCGGTCAGCTCGGTGAAGGCGAAGGGCTTGGGCAGATAGTCGTCCGCTCCCAGCTCCAGTCCCTCCACCCGGTCGCTCACGTCACCGGAGGCGGTCAGCATCAGCACGCGGGTCGGCATGCCCAGCTCGACGATCTTCCGGCAGACGTCGTCACCGTGTACGAGCGGAAGGTCCCGGTCGAGCACGACCACGTCGTAGTCGTTCACTCCGACGCGCTCCAGGGCCGCGGCGCCGTCGTACACGACGTCCACGGCCATGGCCTCCCGGCGCAGGCCGGTGGCCACCGCATCGGCGAGCAGCTGCTCGTCCTCGACGACGAGTACGCGCACGTCGTTTCCTTCCTTCGAGCCCAGAAGGGCACACGTGTATGGCGTCGTCCATCCTGCCCGTTTCAGCCGTAAACCGGCTGTAAGGCACCGCTCGGAGGGGGCGGGCGGGGCGGAAGTGAGGATTCACCGGCCCGGCGAGGTTTCTGGGACCGGAGTGCCGGGGAGGACGAGATCACACCCCATCCACTCCCTGACGGCGGACT
Organism: Streptomyces sp. NPDC003038; assembly: GCF_040611115.1. NCBI lineage: Bacteria > Bacillati > Actinomycetota > Actinomycetes > Kitasatosporales > Streptomycetaceae > Streptomyces > Streptomyces sp. NPDC003038. The sequence continues at coordinate 100,867 of NZ_JBEXNN010000006.1, read as the reverse complement.
GTCACGTGCCGCCGCCGACCCACGAAGAGGGGGCGAACCCACCATGGACGCATTCACCGCGGGTCTCCTGCAGCGCATCAGGACCACGCAGTCGGACCTCATGCAGGCGCGCGAAGCGGGCGACGACTTCCTCGCGGAAGTGGAACAGGCCGAGTTGGAAGACCTCCAGCGCCTCGCCGCGGAGCACGGCGTTCCCGTCTCCGTCTCCGTCTCAGCCTGCTGACCTCGGCACCTCGGCATCTCGGCACCTCGGACTTTCAACACGTCGGCACGTCCGTGCACCCCGTACGTCCGTCCGTCGAACCCTCGCACACCGAACCCCGGCCGCCCTCACGGGCGCCGGGGTTCCGTCATGTCCCGGACCCGGGTCACCGGGCTCCCGGCTTCAGTCGTGCCAGGCGCCGGCTTCCTCCAGCAGCGGCTGGAGGGAGGCGAAGACGGCCGCGGTGGCCGCCAGGGTCAGTTCCCCCGAGGCGGGGAGCCCCGGGCGCCCGCCGGTCACCGCGCCGGCTTCCCGGGCGATGAGCTCGCCCGCCGCCAGGTCCCACGGGTTCAGCCCCCGCTCGTAGTACCCGTCCAGCCTTCCCGCGGCCACGTCGCACAGGTCCAGCGCCGCCGACCCGCCCCGCCGGATGTCGCGCACCAGCGGGATGATCCGGCGCGCGACCTCCGCCTGGCGGGCCCGGCGGGACTGGACGTACGCGAACCCCGTCCCGACCAGTGCCTGGTCCAGCGGCGCCGCCCCCCGGCACGCCAGCCGCACCTCACCCGACCACGCCCCGCCGCCGAGCACCGCGTGGTACGTCTCGCCCCGCATCGGCGCCGCCACGACGCCCACCACGGTCTCGCCCCGGTACTCGGCCGCGATCGACACGCCCCAGCTCGGCAGCCCGTAGAGGTAGTTCACCGTGCCGTCCAGCGGGTCGACGACCCACCGCACGCCGCTGGTCCCGGGGCTGTCCGCGCCCTCCTCGCCCAGCAGCCCGTCCTCGGGCCGCCGCTCCGCGAGGATGCCGGTGATCAGCTTCTCCGCCGCGATGTCCATCTCGGTCACCACGTCGATGGGGCTGCTCTTGGTCGCCGCCACCGCCAGGTCCGCCGGCCGGCCGTCGCGCAGCAGAGCCCCGGCCTGCCGGGCGGCTTCCAGGCCGACGTCCAGCAGTTCTGCCCTCAGCTCTTCAGAGATCACGGTCCCACTCCCTACGCGTACGGACTGTCCGCGCCCGCGGCCGCCGGCCGGGGCCCCCGCGCCGGGCAGCAGCCCACCGCGCAGCGATCATGGCTCGCTCCCAGCATCCCCAGCGCGCACCGCTCCACGGGTTCGCCCCGTTCGGCCGCGGCCCGCTCCAGCACGAGGTCCCGTACGGCCGCGGCGAACCGCGGGTCTGCCCCGACCGTCGCCGACCGGGCGACCGGGAGCCCGAGCTCCGCCGCCTTCGCCGTCGCCTCCGTGTCGAGGTCGTACAGGACCTCCATGTGGTCGGAGACGAAGCCGATCGGCACCATCACGGCCGCCGGGGCTCCGGACGCGTGCAGCGCCTCCAGGTGCTCGCAGATGTCCGGTTCCAGCCACGGGATGTGCGGGGCGCCGCTGCGCGACTGGTAGACCAGCTCCCAGGGCAGTTCGGTGCCCGTCTCAGCCCGCACGGCGTCCGCGACGACCCGGGCGACGTCCAGGTGCTGCTTGACGTACGCCCCGCCCGCGCCGCCGGTCGTGTGCTCCTCAACCGGACCGGAGGTGTCCGCGGCCGCGGTCGGGATGGAGTGCGTGGTGAAGACCAGGTGCGCACCGGCCCGGACCTCGGCGGGCAGCGATTCCAGCGAGGCGAGCACCCCGTCGATCATCGGCTGGACGAAGCCGGGGTGGTTGAAGTAGTGGCGCAGCTTGTCGACCTTCGGGAGTTCCACTCCCTCCTCGGCGAGGGTGGCCAGCGCGTCGGCGAGGTTCTCGCGGTACTGCCGGCAGCCCGAGTACGAGGCGTACGCGCTGGTGGCGAGTACCGCGATCCGGCGGCGCCCGTCGGCGGCCATCTCCCGCATCACGTCGGTCAGGTACGGGGCCCAGTTCCGGTTGCCCCAGTAGACCGGCAGGTCCAGCCCGTGCTCGGCGAAGTCCTTGCGCAGCGCGTCCAGCAGCTGCCGGTTCTGCGCGTTGATCGGGCTGACCCCGCCGAAGCCGAAGTAGTGCTGCCCGACCTCCTTGAGCCGCTCGCGCGGGATGCCGCGCCCGCGGGTGACGTTCTCCAGGAACGGTACGACGTCGTCGGGTCCCTCGGGGCCGCCGAAGGAGAGCAGCAGGAGGGCGTCGTACGGGGCTGCGGGCCCGCCGGGGGGCGGGAGGAGCTGGTCTGACATGCGTCGAATCCTGCCACCCGTCGCCCTCGGGCGGGAACCGACCCGGCCCGGCCAGGACCCCGTGCCACAGGTAAGGTGACCCTAACTTCCACTGTCTGGAATTTCCCCGTGCGGGTGCCTTGTCGGCGGTCGTAACCTGTATGGGCCGATGACGTCCCTTACGGAGATCCCTTGCCCAGTCCCTACCGCGCGATCTTCGCGGCCCCCGGCACCAAGGGGTTCAGCGCCGCCGGCCTCATAGGCCGGTTGCCGATTTCCATGGTCGGCGTCGGCATCCTCACGATGATCTCCGAGATCACCGGCCGCTATGCGATGGCGAGCGCCCTCACCGGCACCCTCGCCCTCGCGGCAGCCGTCATCGGCCCCCAGGTGTCCCGGCTGGTGGACCAGTACGGCCAGCGCCGGGTCCTGCGCCCCGCCACCCTGATCGCCGTGGGGTCGGTCGCCGGACTGCTGCTGGCCGCCGCGAACGGCCTGCCGGACTGGACCCTCTTCCTGTTCGCGGCGATCGCGGGCTGCGTGCCCAGCGTCGGCTCGATGATCCGGGCCCGGTGGACCATGATCTACCGGGACTCCCCGCGCGAGCTGCACACCGCCTACTCCTTCGAGTCCGTGGTGGACGAGGTCTGCTTCATCTTCGGCCCGATCATCGCCATCGGACTGTCCACCACCTGGTTCCCCGAGGCCGGGCCGCTCATCGCCGCCGTCTGCCTGCTCGTCGGCGTATGGCTGCTCACCGCACAGCGCTCCACCGAGCCCGAGCCGCACCCGCGCGACGAGCACACGGACCGCACATCGGCCCTGCGCTCCCCCGGCCTCCAGGTGCTGACGGCCACCTTCGTCGCGACCGGCGCGATCTTCGGCTCCATCGACGTGGCCACCCTGGCCTTCGCCGAGGAGCAGGGCCACAAGTCCTCCGCCAGCTTCATTCTGGCCATCTGGGCGCTCGGATCCTGCCTCGCGGGCATCGTCTTCGGCCTGCTGCATCTCAAGGGCCGGACCGAACTCAGGTGGGTACTGGGCGTGTCCGCCATGGCCGTGAGTATGATCCCCCTCCTACTGGCCGGGAACCTCCCGTTTCTGGCCGTGGCGCTCTTCGTCTCGGGCCTCGCCATCGCTCCCACGATGATCACCACGATGGCCCTGATCGAGGCGCACGTACCCCGCGCGAAGCTGACCGAGGGCATGACCTGGATCAGCACCGGTCTCGCGGTCGGCGTCGCGATCGGCTCGTCCGTGACCGGGCTGGTCATCGATGCCGCCGGCGCGCAGCGCGGGTACGTCGTCTCCATCGCGGCGGGTGCGGCCGCGGCGGCGGTGGCGTTCGCGGGTTACCGCCGGCTGACGAGGCCGGCGCAAGGGGAGGAGCCAGGTACCGATGGGGACGGCGACAGCAGGGAAGTCCGGGCCGACACGGACCGCGTGGCGTAACTGGGCGGGCAATGTCACCGCCACACCCGCCCGTGTGGTGACCCCGGCCTCGGTCGGGGAGCTTCAGGAGGCGGTCCGCCGGGCCGCCGAGGACGGAATGCGGGTGAAGGCGGTCGGGACCGGCCACTCCTTCACCGCGGCCGCCGCGACGGACGGGGTCCTCATTCGTCCGCAGGCGCTGAGCGGGATCCGCGGGATAGACCGGACCGCCGGGACCGTCACGGTGGCGGCGGGCACGGTCCTGAAGGACCTCAACCGGGCCCTGGCCGGGCAGGGCCTGTCGCTCACCAACATGGGCGACATCATGGAGCAGACGGTCTCCGGGGCCACCAGCACGGGCACGCACGGCACCGGGCGCGACTCGGCCTCCATCTCCGCCCAGATCCGCGCCCTGGAACTGGTCACCGCCGACGGGCGGCTGCTCACCTGCTCCGAGAAGGAGCATCCGGACGTCTTCGCGGCGGCCCGGCTCGGCATCGGGGCGCTCGGCATCGTCACCTCGCTCACGTTCGCCGTCGAGCCGATCTTCTTCCTGACCGCCCGTGAGGAGCCGATGGGCTTCGACCGGGTGACGGCCGAGTTCGACCAGCACGTCGCGGAGAACGAGCACTTCGAGTTCTACTGGTTCCCGCACACCGGCAACTGCACCACCAAGCGCAACAACCGCAGCCAGGGCCCGGCCGCCCCGCCCGGACCGGTGAGCGCCTGGATCGAGGACGAGCTGCTCTCCAACGGCGTCTTCCAAGCCGTCAACTCGCTGGGCCGCGCGGTCCCCGCCACCATCCCCGGCATCGCCCGCATCGCCAGCAGGGCCCTGTCGGCCCGCACCTACACGGACATCCCGTACAAGGTGTTCACCAGCCCCCGCCGCGTGCGGTTCGTGGAGATGGAGTACGCGCTCCCCCGCGAGCGGGCCGTCGAGGCGCTGCGGGAGCTGAAGGCCGTGGTCGACCGCTCCTCCCTGCGCGTCAGCTTCCCGGTGGAGGTGCGCACGGCTCCGGCGGACGACATCACGCTGTCGACGGCCTCGGGGCGCGAGACGGCGTACATCGCGGTGCACATGTACAGGGGAACCCCCTACCAGTCCTACTTCACGGCGGCCGAGCGGATCTTCACCGCGCACGGCGGGCGACCGCACTGGGGCAAGGTGCACACGCGGGACGCGGAGTACTTCGCGCGGCTCTACCCGCGGTTCGGCGAGTTCACCGCGCTCCGGGACCGGCTGGACCCGGAGCGGGTGTTCGCCAACGACTATCTGCGGCGCGTCCTGGGCGAGTGAGCCCGCGGACCTGACCCGGCCTCAGGGCGCGCTCCGCTGCCCCTGCCCGGTGCCGGCGCCGCCCGCGGGCGTCGACTCGTCCGGGCCCGGGGTGGGAGTCGGTGTCGGGGTGGGGGTGTGCTTCGACGGGGACGGGCTGGGCGTCGGATCCACCGGGGCCGAGCGGCTCGGCTCCGGAGCGGGGCCGCGACCGCCGGACGAGCGGGAGGGGTCCGCGGAGGTGTCCGGGGAGGTGTCCGGGCCGGGGCTCTCCCCGGACTTCCCGCCCTTCTCGGGCTTTCCGTCATTCCCGGGCTGGAGGGGTCCAGGCTTTACGCCGCCGCCCCCGTCCTCCTTCGGCGGGTCGGGCTTGTGGTCGGGCGCGGTGGCGGCGCCGCCGGTCAGCAGGGTGCGGCCGTCCGCGCTGACCGAGGTGCCGGCCATCGCCTCGTACGTTCCGAGGCCGCCGATCGCGAGGGCGAAGGCCGCGCCGGAGGCCACCGCCGTGCGCTTCCAGCCCCGTACGCGCGTGCCGTGGACGGTGGCCGCGCCGAACTCCGCCGCGGGCGGGGCGCCGGCCGCGTGCGGAGCCGGCACCTGACCGGTCTTCGGCCGGGCGGCCGTCCCACGCAGCTGGTCGCCGGTGCGCCGGAAGAAGTGCTGGATGACGGGCCCGCCCGCGGTGGCGACGACGCTCACGACACCGGCACCCAGAATCGTCCCGTAGACGCCCAGCTTCGAGGCGAGCAGCGCCGCCGCGACGGTGGCGAGGGAGCTGCCGGCCACCTGAGCGGCGCTCAGGTCGAGCTTCCCCTCCGGTTTTTTCTCCGGTTTCCTCTCCGGTTCGACGTCCCGTGTCGCCTTCTGACCCATCGCCATCTCCGGTGTGTTCCGTCTCTCCCGCTTCTCCTCTTTCAGCAGTGAGTGACACCTGAGCGAAACGGAAAGTTCCATTTCTGGGGATTCTGTGAAGCAAGACACCCGGAAACGGACACGGGTGCAGGTGGGGCCCGCCAGAGGGCAGCCCAACTCCCGCCGTCCGGGAGAAGTTCGGCGGCGCGGCGGTCCACCCGGGTGGCCCGAATGGAGTACTGTGGCGAGCCCTGGGGCCGTCCTTCCTTACGGATGTCCGGACCCGGGAGAGGGGGCCGGCTGATGGAAAACGGCGCTCAAGACCGGTGATGCCGCGGTATTGCACGGGTTCCTGCTGCGCACAGTAATCGTTCGGTCACTGTGCGTGCCCAACAGGTAACCGTGCCATAACGGCGATCAAGGGCGCATGCCCGACACGCCGGTTTAACACGGCAAGGTTGTGGCAGGCTGCACCCGGGCAGGCCACACTCGACTAGCGGAAGCAGCGACGCACGTGACGTCGGCAGGCACCACCCGGGAGGTCCCCATGCCCGAACTGCGTGTCGTGGCCGTCTCAAATGACGGCACACGACTGGTGCTCAAGGCTGGGGACAGCACGGAGTACACGCTTCCGATCGACGAGCGCCTGCGCGCTGCCGTGCGCAACGACCGCGCACGCCTGAACCAGATCGAGATCGAGGTGGAGAGCCACCTCCGCCCCCGCGACATCCAGGCCCGCATACGGGCCGGTGCCTCCGCGGAGGAGGTCGCTCAACTCGCCGGCATCCCCGTCGACCGCGTACGCCGCTTCGAGGGGCCCGTGCTCGCCGAGCGCGCGTTCATGGCGGAGCGGGCGCGCAAGACTCCCGTGCGCCGCCCCGGCGAGAACACCGGACCCCAGCTCGGCGAGGCCGTTCAGGAGCGGCTGACCCTGCGCGGGGCCGAGAAGGAATCCCTCCAATGGGACTCGTGGCGCCGCGACGACGGCACCTGGGAGGTCCTGCTCGTCTACCGGGTCGCGGGCGAGCCGCACTCCGCGAGCTGGACGTACGACCCGCCGCGCCGCCTGGTCGTGGCCGTGGACGACGAGGCCCGCTCCCTCATCGGCGAGTCGGACGACCTGCCGGCGACGCCCGAGCCGAGCTTCCCGTTCGTGCCGAGGATCGCGCGGCTGCCGCGCGACCGGCCGCTGGACCGCGCCCTGGACCGCCAGTTGGAACGGCCGGTCGCCCCCGCGCCGGATCCGGAGGAGGAACGGGACACCCTGACCAGCCTGCTGGAGGCGGTGCCGAGCTTCCGCGGTGACATGGTGGTCCCCGACCGGACCGAACCGCCGGCGGAGGCGGAGGCCGAGGCGGAGGAGCCGCCGGCCCCGGCCGCCTCGGCGGGCGCGGGTTCCGCGTACGCCGATGTCCTGATGCCGCGCACGGTGGCGGGCCACCGCGACCGTCTGACGGGCACCACCGACCGCCAGGCCGAGGCCGACGGCGTGCGCCCGGGCCGCCGTGCGGCGGTCCCGAGCTGGGACGAGATCGTCTTCGGGACCCGCCGCAAGAAGCAGGAGTAAGCCCGCGAGCCGGCCGGGGCGACTCGGCCGCGGCGCTCAGATCGGCGCCACGGCCGGCGCTGCGGCCGACCGCCGCTAGTGCGGGTCCGGCCCCGTGGCCACCGGGCGGCCGGGTTCCGAGGACCACTGCGACCAGCTGCCCGCGTAGAGGTCGGCCGGGATGCCCGCCACTTCCAGGGCGAGGACTTGCTGGGCGGCGGAGACACCCGAGCCGCAGTACACGCCCACCGGGATGTCCGGGGACACGCCGAGACCCGCGAACCGGGCGCGCAGCGCGCCCGCCGGCAGCAACCGGCCGTCCGGCCCCACGTTCTCCGAGGTCGGAGCCGACACCGCGCCCGGGATGTGGCCGCCCACCGGGTCGATCGGCTCGACCTCCCCCCGGTACCGCTCCCCCGCACGCGCGTCCAGCAGGATCCCCGCACGCGCCCGCGCGGCCGCCCCGTCCGCGTCCAGCACTCCGACCGCGCCCGGACTTGGCTTGAAATCACCCTCCGCGGGCGTCACCCTGTCGGCCGTCACCTCACCCCCCGAATCGGTCCACGCGGCCAGGCCGCCGTCCAGCACCCGCACGTCCGGGTGACCTGTCCAGCGCAGCAGCCACCACGCCCGGGCGGCGGCCCAGCCCTGGCCGCCGTCGTACACGACCACCGCCGCGTCCGCCGAGACACCGGCCCGCCGCATCACCGCCCCGAACTCCTCCGGGTCGGGCAACGGGTGCCGCCCGCCCGACCCCGCCGGACCTGCCAGTTCGCGGTCGAGGTCGATGTACACGGCGCCCGGCAGGTGCCCCGCCTCGTACGCGGGCCGCTGGTCGGGGCCGCCCAGCTGCCAGCGGACGTCCAGCAGCACCGGAGGCCGGGAACCGGACAGTTCGCGCTTCAGTTCGGTCGCGGAGAGGATCGCAGATTTCGCAGTCATGCGGCCCATCTTCCTCCGCGCCCGGCATCCGTATGACGATCCCGTCAACAGCGGGGCACACTGATCCGGTCATGTGTGTACCCCGCCCCGCTGATACGGCCGGTCGGGGCGCGCCGGGCTCCGCGGAGTGGAAGCATCAGCCAGAGCGAGCGGCAGGACCCACAACGGAGGAGACGGCTGACATGACCGAGGCAGCGGAAGCTACGCGGCGCCCGTCCGGCACGCCGTGCTGGGTGAGCCTGATGGTGCACAGCCTCGGGACCACCGAGGACTTCTACGCCGACTTGTTCGGCTGGGAGTACGTACCGGGTCCCGTCCAGCTCGGCCCGTACGTCCGGGCCCTGCTGGACGGCCATGAGGTGGCCGGCATCGGCGAGATGCCGCCGGACCGACACCTTCCGGTGGCCTGGACGACGTACCTCGCCACGGACGACGCCGACGCGGCAGCCGAATCGATCCGCTCCTGCGGCGGCACGGTCGCGGTGGGCCCGCTGGACGCCGGCATCGCGGGACGGATGGCGATCTGCTCCGACCCGCTGGGCGCTATCTTCGGGATCTGGCAGGCCCAGACCCACATGGGAACCCGCGTCCACGGAGCGCCGGGCACCCCGGTCTGGAACGAGCTGGTCACCCAGGACACCTCGACGGTCGGCAAGTTCTACGAGCACGTTTTCGGCCACGAGGCGCAGACGCACGGCACGGCCTCCGAGGATTTCGACTACGTGACCCTGCTCCTGGAGGGCCGCCCGGTGGCAGCCGTGCACGGTGTCGGCCGCTCGCTGCCGCACGACCGGGGCCCGCACTGGATGGCGTACTTCGAGGTCGAGGACACCGACGCGGCCGCCGCCCAGGTCACCGAGCTCGGCGGGCGCATCGTCGAGGCGCCCCGCGATGGCCTGCGCGGCCGATTCGCCACGGTCGCCGACCCGGAAGGCGCGGTCTTCACGCTCGTACGGTCGCGGCCGGGCGCCTCGCTCGCCCCCGGCGGGGGACCGGCCTGACGGTGATCCCGTAGCGGCCCGCCCTCGGCGCCGCTCCCCCACCGAGGGCGCGGCCGGGCATGCGGCGCGTGCGGTACGGGGCCGGCCGGTCCAGGCGTTGACAGCCGGCGGACCGTGGGTTCTCATGAGCATCGTGGCGCGTGGCGCCGGCCAAAGAGCAGTGGGCCGGCCGGCGATCGGGCGACCACCCGCAGTTCGAGGGACCACCATGAGTCCACCTCCCGTGCGCCGCACCTGAGTCGGTGCTTTCGCGCACGGCGTCGCCGTGCGACGCGCACGTGCATGCCCGTCTCCGTGACCGACGACCGCTTCCGGTGCGTCCTCACGGCGCGGCACGCACACGATCGGCCCGCCTTCCGGGCCTCTCTTGCCGACATCACCGCATCACCGCATCGCCGCGTCATCGCGTCATCGCGTCATCGCGTCATCGCGGATTCTGCGCCTTCCATGGAGATCTGAAGCACCATGCCCATGCCCACTGACTTCAATCAATCCGTCATCGAAGAGTTCCGAGTCAACAAGGGGAAGGTCGGCGGCTACTTCGAAGACGGCGACCTGCTGCTGCTGACCACGACCGGCGCGAAGTCCGGCAAGGCGCGGACCGTGCCCCTCGGCTACGTCCGCCACGGCGATCTGCTGCTGATCGTCGGATCGAACCTCGGGGGCCCTCGCCACCCCGACTGGTACCACAATCTGATGGCCCATCCACTGGTCCGGGTCGAGCTCGGAGCGGAGGAGTTCGAGGCGATAGCGGTGCCCGCCGAGGGCGAGCGCCGGGACCGCCTGTTCGCGCATGTGGTGAGCGCGGAGCCCGGGTACGGGGAGTATCAGGAGAACACCTCCCGTGTACTGCCGGTCGTGGTCCTGGAATCCGCCGAAGCGGCGGACGGTGAGGGCCCCGCGGAGGTCGGGAACCTCGCCGACAAGCTCATGGAGGTCCACGTCTGGCTCCGGGCCCAACTGGGCCACGTACGCGAGGAGGTGGAGGCGCACTTCGCCGCGCGGGCGGCGCACCAGGGGCCCGGTGAGCCTCCGGCTCCGGGGCTCGGCCTGCAGATCCGGCAGCGATGCCTGGCGTTCTGCCAGGCACTGGAGTTCCACCACACCGGCGAGGACGCGCACGTGTTCCCCGCACTGGAGGCGCAGAACCCGCACCTCGCCGACGCCTTCGAACGGTTGCGGGTCGAACACCGCACGGTCGCCCGCCTACAGGAGGAACTGAGCGGCCTGCTGGCCGACATCGCGGTCGCGGACCCCGAGCGGTTCCGTGCCGAGCTGGAGCGGATGTCGCACGAACTCACGGCGCACCTCGACTACGAGGAGGAGTCCCTCCTCCCGATCCTCGCGCAGATCCCGTTCCCGCCGGGCCCCCAGGCGGCCGACCCTGGCTGACCCCGGGCCGGGCCGCGGTGGACGCGCACCGCAGGCAGGAGCGACGGACGCGTGCGCACGGTGGGGGTGCGGTGCGCCGCATGCGAAACCGCTGCCCAGCCGGTGAGAGGACCGGCCGGGCAGCGGCTGAGGGAGACCGTGGCGGGATTCGAACCCGCGTCACCGGAGTTGCAGTCCGGCCCCTGGGCCACTCGGGCACACGGTCGTGGTGGGGCGTCGGTATGACCGTAGGGGGGTGACGCGCCGCCGGGGAAGGGCGGAGCGCGGGCTGTCATACGACTGCCATACGGCGTTCACGGTCGTACGGCCGACGGGCGAACCCGCGCCACGGTGGTGGCGGCGGCAGTGGACCTCGTAGCCGAGACGCTGCGGGTCCGGCCTCGGGCCGCAGCCCTCAGGGCCTCATGCGGGGGCCGCCGCGCAGCACGCGGCGGTCGCTCCGCGACCGTGTCGTCGAGGCCCGTCAGGCCCGGCGGGCGGACGACACTACCTCGACGCCACTCCCTAGACCTGCCTCGTCCAGCGCTGCGATGACTCCCCGGCACACGTCTTCGTCACCAGGCCGCTGCTCATGCCCAGATCGAGACAGCCGCCCCCGTAGTCGCTCCGGAGGCTGCCGCCTGAACCCGTACGCCACAGCCGGCCGATGTCCTGGGCGCAGTCACCCACGAAGACGGCCTGACCGAGCCCGTTGGAGTACAGGCACTGGCCCGTCTGCTGGTTGACGAGCTTGAAGCTGCCGTCCGATCTGCCCTGTACGGTCCACCGGGCGGTGGAGTCGGAGCAGGCACCGTGGTCCGAAGATCCGTAGACCTGGGTGATGCACTTGCCGTTGTCGCCGTTGCGGTAGCGGTGGGTGCCGGAAGCGGGGGGCGTGGTGGCTGCGGGCGTCCCACCGCCGGAGGGGCTCGAGCTGCCGGAGCCGCCCGGGGCGCCCGAGCCGTTCTGTGTGCCGGGGCCGGTGCTGGCGCCGGTGCCTGTGCCTGTGCCTGTGCCAGTGCCAGTGCCTGGACCGGTCCCGCCCGCACCGCCGGCGGCCGGGGTCGGGGGCGCGCCTTCCCCTCCCTGCTCCGTGCCCTTGCCGTCCCCCTCAGCCTTGTCCTCGGCCGGCGACTGCGCCGGAGACGCCGTATCCGACGGGCTGCCGCCCGGGGTCGACGGCGTCGTGCCGGCCGGCGTCGCCGGGACCGAGGCGAGCGGGGTGGCATGTGTCCCGGCCCGCGGCGAGGAGGTGTACGGCAGTTGCTGGATGGCGAGTGTCGTCCCGCCGGCGACCACGACGACGGGGATGACGGCGAGGAGGACACGGGTACGGCGTCGGCGTTCCGGCGGCTCGGGCCGTTCCGGACGAGACGCAGCCGCGGGCTCGGGCTCGGGCTTCGGCTCGGCGGCCTTCTCCGGTTCCGGGCCCTGCTTTCCGCCGGTGAGCGGGACCGTCGGTACGTCGATCTCCTGAACGTCCGCGGCGAAGGCGGCCCGCTCGGCCAGGCGCTCGGTGATGGCCTCCGGCCACAGCGGGGTGGTGGCCGGAGCGTGCCGCCGGGCGCGTTCGAGGAGTTCTGCGGCTGTGGGGCGGCCCTCGGGGTCCTTGTCGAGACAGGCCGCGACGACCTCGGCGAGGTCCGGCTCCAGCTCCCGCAACGGCTCCAGGTCGGGCTTTTCATGGACGATGCGGTACAGCACGCCGTGCCCCGACTCGTCGCCGAAGGGCGGCCGGCCGCACGCCGCGTAGGCGAGTACCGAGCCCAGCGCGAACACGTCGGTGGCGCCGCTCAACTTCCGTGTCGCCGAGGCCTGTTCCGGCGCCATGTAGGCGGGCGTGCCCACGACCATGCCGGTCCTGGTCAGTTGGCTCTGTTCGGCAGCCCGGGCGACGCCGAAGTCGATCAGGGTGAGCCCGTCGAGGGTCAGCATGACATTGGACGGCTTGAGGTCCCGGTGCACCATGTCCAGCGCATGCACTGACGCCAGGCCGGCCGCCATCTCCCGCAGCAGCAACCACAGCGCGTGCGGGGGCAGGGGCCTGCCGTGCAGCTGGACGGCTTCCCGCAGAGTCAGCCCGGGGATGTACGCGGTGGCGAACCACGGGGGCCGTGCGGTGCGGTCGCTGGCGAGCAGCGGCGCCGTGGTTTCCGCGGGCAGCCGGGAGAGGTTGTCCAGCTCGTGCCCGAAACGGCGCAGGAAGTCCTCGTCCTCGCCGACGACGGAGGACAGCAGCTGCTTGACGGCGACGTACCGGCCGTCCTGGACCCCGAGGTACACCCGCCCCATACCGCCAGCCCCCAGCCGTCCCACCACCGGAATCGACCCGATCCGGCGCGGATCCCCGGCCTCCAGCGGCTCGGCCCCGCTGCCCCTCAGCTCTAACACGTCAGCCCCGTTAGAATTGGAATCAGTTTCCAGAAATCTACTGGACATGAAACCAGAGCCCCCCGAGGTCACTTGAACCGACCCGTTCAGCCTCTCACTGGAGACGGGCCGGGCTTGCCTCTCCGAGGCGTGGCCGCAGCCGGAACCGCTCCGAGCCGTCGGCCCAGTAGACCACCGCGTTGTCCGTGGGGGTGAAGGGTGTGGTGTCCAGCGCTTCACCCCTGCGCCAGCGTCACGGCGTACTCCCGCCACGCATGACGTGCTGGGGCGGAAGCTCGTGCGGCCTCTAGAGCTGAACGCGGCCGGCGAGCTCGACTGGTCCGGGCCTGCGTGGACGGCTCCCACATCCATGCCAAGAAGGGGGCGCCGACACCGGTCCGTCGCCGGTCGACCAGTGGAAGACGGACACCAAACACCCTGATCTGGGACGGACGCGGCACCCCACTCAAGGTCATCACGACCGCGGCCAACGTCAATGACGTCCCCAACCGACCGTCACTACTTCCCGTAGTCCTCCACCAAGACGGCGATTTTCGCCGTCAGGGCGTCGATTCGGTGCCGGTCCTCGCGCTGGTTGCGCAGGCTGTGGTCGAGTGCCCGGAGGCTGGCCAGGGCGGCCGGGTCCCGGCGCCTCACCTCGTCGAGCAGCGGCGTTGTGATGAGGTCCAGGCTTTCGGTGAGCAGGAGCCGGGTGGCCGGGAGGGGGGGAGCCGGGTCGGGGGCGGCGAAGCCGCTGGTCAAGTACCGCGCGGGATCCGTGAGGCTCCAGCCGACGACGGTCCCGTCCTGGATCAGGAGCGCCACGTCGGGTGCGATGCCGATGCGGGCCTCCAGCGGCTCGTCGAGGACGTCGAGGTCGCGCAGGCAGGTCAGCATGGTGTCCCCGGGGGCGCGGCACAGCTCCATGGTCACCTCCAGGCGGAAGTCCCGGGCCTCGTCGGCGCGGAGACCACCCGGGTGGACAAGGGGTGTGGCGGGAACACGGGCAGAGTCCTCGACGTCAGCGGCCTCACCGGCGATCTGAAACTCGGCGCCGACCAGTTCCCGGCTGGCCGGATCGAAGCGGAGTTCGTCGGGCGTGTCCCACAGCCACGGCTGACTGCCGAAAGTGTCCCGAAGGAACCGCCCGCGTTCCTCGACGTTTGCGTACGTCGCGATGCGCACACTGAAGTCCCAAAAATCAAAACGAGGGGTGATGCGCAGCGGATCGCCCGTCACCGTCGCGGTCCAGTCATCGTCGATGGTGAGTCTCATCGTGATTGCCACCTCATCTGACCTGCTCTGCGGGAAAGCCATGTAGCCGTTCTCGGCTGCCATCCTGCCCTCCCCACGTCTACGTGCGTGATCGGTGCACCGGGATCGGTGGGCAAGCCGCCCAGCGCCTGGACCCCGGAGGGACCCTTCCGCATCGCCCGCCATCAGACGGCTCCCGCACGGGCGTCGGGGAGGGATGCAGGCGTGGTTGACCGGGAGGACGTCAGGGGAGGGGGCGCCGCACCTCCGCGGCCTTCCTTTCCAGTGACAACCACCTTGGCCTGCGCGGTCGAAACCACCCCGCCCAGGGCTGTTCCTCTCCGTCTCGTCGCTACACGCCGCCCTGGAGCTCGACTCGGATGTGAGTGACTCGGGAAGCGACGGCGGAGAAGGAGATCTCCCGCCTGCCACCGACCACTGCCACGTCAAGGCAGCCCGATGTGCCCTGGGCGATCCGGACGCTGCGCTCCGCCTCCGCCACGATGCCTGCCATGCGAAGGTTGGTCACACCGGTGAATTCCACGAAGAAGCGCAGGGTGTTGTAAGGCTTGGTCAACCACTCTGGCTTTGGTTGCGGCGGTAGCTGCGAGGTCTCAAACCCGAAGGTCACCGAGGTTTCCCGCTCATCGACGTGAACGTAGAAAAAGCCGCAGGTATTCAGGTCGGGCAACTGCGTCGCGCCGTACAGGGCCCGCAGTTCCGGCCATTCACTTGAACCAGTCATCTCACACACGCTCGTAGAAAGTGTTCACATACGTCGGGGGAACCGTCCGGTAGAGCCTGCGCTCGAGCCCACGACTGAAGTGGTGCAGGCCGCTGTCCCCGCCGTCCGCGTCCCGCGTGAACACGCTGAATCTTCCCGCAAGGACTGACCCGTTTGCCGTGAACGACACGGCAACGCCGGGCGCCACCACGTCCACGGCCAGCCGGTGTTCCGGCAGCGCACGCAGTGCGACATCCGCCGTAACCGGCGGCTGCCACCCCTCCATCAAGAAGTCCTGCACCATCAGGAATTGGATCTGGCACTGCATCGTGTCGCCCGGTGCCCCGTCCCAGCGGTCGGGGAACCGCGGCAGGTCGAGCCGCAGGGTGACGGTCGGGTCCCAGCCATCCAAGTGCACCGACCGCAGCCGGACTCCCACCAGGTCGGGCACCTCGTCGTAGTACGTCGTGAAAGCATCCTTCGCATTCACGACAAAGTCATTCCAGGTCATAGTAGTAGTGCTCCTCTACGCCAGGGATCTGCCCGTTCCGGGTGTTTTCGCCTGGCCGCATATGCACGTGGGGCGGCTGGTACCCCGGTTCGCCCGGCTTCTGGTGGCCGAACCAGTGGTCCTGGTAGACGACGATGTCGCCGTTGGGTAGTTCGTACCACTCCTCGGTGTAGTGGATCGGCTGGTGGTCCGGCCCCATGAGCTGCTTCGCACCCTGCCACTCAGCAGTCCTCCCCGGCACCCACTCATCCACGAACCACGGCTCCAAACCCTCGGGCACGCCCGCGTCGCGAAGCGCCTGCGCCTTCGCCTCGTCCCTGTTCCGGCCCACCTTCGGCGGGCAATCCGGGGCCAGCCCCAGCGCGTCGCTCCACGTCAGCGGGTTCGTGACGTACGTCGACGCGTTGGGCGCCGGGCCGAGGCCGAGGGGATCGATCGACAGGTAGCGGGCGGTCTCGGGGTCGTAGTAGCGGAAGCAGTTGTAATGCAGCCCCGATTCTGGGTCAAAATACTGCCCGGGGAAGCGGAGCGGGGTGTAAGCGTGCGCCTTCGCGTTCCAGGTGGTCGTCCCCCACACGGTGCTGCGCGTACGCCAGGCGATCTCGCCTGCCTCGTCGACGAGTTCCTGCGGGGTGCCGATCAGGTCGGTGACGATCGCGAAGAACCGGCTGGCGATCTCCCGTCCGTCCGCCGCAGCCAGCCGGTCCGTCTGGGCCAGTGGCTGGAGGCCGTCGTGGTCCCACGTGAGGGTGACTCCGTGCGGGAGTTCCGGGCCAGTCGTCGTCTGCTCGCAGAGGGTCATGCCGTCCCATACGAAGGTGACCTCCTCGGCCACCGTGACCCCGTCCGCCGCCATCCGCCGCTTGGCGCTGCGCCGGCCGATCGCGTCGTAGGTATAAGTCCACAGCGTCCCGTCCGGGGTGGTGACGGCGGTGAGCCTATCTTCCACGTCCCACTGGTAGCGCCAGGTGTCCGGCTTGCGGGACAGTCGGGTGCACTGGCGGAGGGTGATTCGTCCCATTGCGTCGCACTCGTACCGGACACGGCCCGCACCGGTGAGCCGGGTGCCGTCATAGCTGCGCGGCCCCGTGGCCTCAGAACCACCCGGCCAATCGGTCGGCCACTCGGCCATCGTCTGGTTGCCCGCGGCGTCGTACGCGTAGCGCTCTGTCCAGTGCGCGGCACTGACCCCGGTGACTCGACCCACTGGGTCCGCTTCGTACGTCCGGGCCCCCCCGAGATGGTCCTCCACTGCCAACAGGTGGCCGTCGGCCCGATAGGAGTAGCCCCGACGCTGCAGGACACGGCCATCGGCACGGGTCACACGCTGGTCCACTAGCCGTCCCAGGTCGTCTCGCACCAGATCGAGCACGACGGCGTCACTCACACGGCGGGCCGTCTCACGGCCGAGCACATCCCGCTCAAAGTCGATGCGGCGGCCGGATGTGGTCAGCCCGGTCCGGTGGCCGGCGGCGTCGTATGTCCATTCGGCGGTTGCCCCGGCCGGGGTGGTGCGGGACACGAGGCGGCTGAGCTCGTCATACGTACGGGTCAAGGTCCGCCCGTCGACGGACTCCTTGTGGATGCGGCCGAACCGGTCGCGGAGGTACGTCATACGGCCTCCCGGGCCGGTCGCCGCGGCCAGTCGGTCCGAGTGGTCGTACTCGTACCGGGTTACCTCGCCGTCCGCGTCCTTCAGGATGCGCTTGTCCAGCACGTCGTATTCCAGGCGGACCGTCTGACCCAACGCGTTGACCCGGCCGACCAGCCGGCCCGCCGTGTCGTGCACGTAGCGCAGGGTGCGGCCGTCGAAGTCGGTCTCCGACTCCGGCATCCCCGCCGCGTCGTAGGTGTAGCGCCAGCTGAGCCCCTGTGGGTTGACGACCTCGGTCAGTCGCAACTCGCTGTCGTACGCGAACGTGTATCGCGCGCCGTCCGGGGCGGTGCGCGCCCTCACCATGTCAAAGGGGCCGTACTCGTAGATGGTGGTGCCACCAAGCGCGTCTGTCTGGGTGATGCAGTTGCTCTCGCCGTCGTACCTCCACTCCTGCGCCGAGCCGTCGGGCTCGACGCGGCGCGCGAGCTGCCCCTCGGTCGTCCACTCCAGTGCGGTGGTGTTCCCGAGCGCGTCCGTGATCCGCACGGCCCGCCCGAACAGGTCTCGCTCGTACCGGGTGACCGCCCCGACCGGGTCAGTGATCTCGATCGGCAGGCCGGCACGGTCACAGCGGATCCGCGTGGTCCCGCCGAGCGCTCCGGTTACCGACCTGAGGCCCCCAGATGCGTCATAGGTGTAGTGCGTGGTGCCGCCAACCGGCCCGGTACGGGAGGTGCGGTTGCCCCGCTCGTCGTATGTGAACCGCCAAGCGGTGCGGTCGGCCTTCGCCTGTAGCACCGGCTGGCCGGCCTCGTCATACTCGGTGGTCAGCTCCCGGCCGTCAGGGCGTACGACGGAGACCAGTCGGCCCTCCTCGTCCCGGCCGAAAACGGTGGTGCGGCCCAGCTGGTCAGTGCGCGAGGCCAGGCGACCCCGGGCGTCGTAGGCGGAGCGGGTCACCGCGCCCTGCGCGCCGACCGTCTGGACCACCCGGTACCCCTGGTCGACGAGGTAGCGGCGGGTGTGGCCCGCGCCGTCGGTGGTCGTGGTGACTCGGTAGCCGGTCTCCGGGTCTCTTGCCTCGTAGGACACGCGCAGGCTCATATGGCCCTCGGTGCCGCGTTCCGCGATGCAGCGGTCCTCGTCGTCGTAGGCGTAGGTGTAGGAGCGGTCGTTGGTGTCAGTCCAGGAGGTGATGCGCCCGCGCTCGTCATAGGTGAAGCACAGCGGCAGACCGGAGGAGTTGACGATCTCGGTGAGGTGCCCGTCGGTGTAGCCGTAGGCGAGGATGCGGGGGCCGCCCGTCAGGTGGAGGGCGGTGATCCGGCCGTTGGCGGTCTCGAAGCCTAGGTGGTAGCCGCTGTGGGCGATCCCGAGCGGGGTGCCGTGCGGGTCATACTCGAAGATGATGAGATTGCCGTTGCGGTCCTCGAGCTGCGTGATTGGCGCGATGCCGTCGCCATCCGGGCCGCCGGCCGGTGCGCTGAATCGGCGTATCTGGCCGGTGGTGGGGTCGGTGAGCGTCCAGTCGCCGTCCTGGGTTCGCTCCAGCGGACGGCGCGGCGCTGACGCTGACACGGGGAGGACAGGCACGCCGGGGGCCGGGTGCGGGTAGGCGACGACGAGGCCGTCCTCAGTCACGAGGACGATTCCTTCGGGGTCGATCTCCAGGTGCTGGTCGATGGTTGATGACCAGGAGGGGCCGAACCAGCGACCTGCGGTGTAGCCGGACTCGGCTCGCCGGGTGAAGACCAGAGGCAGGGTGCCAGGCAGCACGATGTCTGTCTGTGGCAAGAACATCCGGCCGGTGGCGAGATCGATCGGGTCGGTGCCGTCGCACCGTTTGTCGCAGTCGGGCTTGTCGCTCTTGTGGGGGCCGTCGCTGTCCAGGCTCTTACGGCCGGGGCCCGTGATGTCGTCGGCGACCTTGGCGACCGACGCCGCCTTCTTCGAGGCGCCGAGGCCCTTGGTGCCGATCAGCTCCGGGATGAGTTTGCCGATGCCTTCGCTGGGGTCCTTCATGAACTGGTCGAGCATCTGCTTGCCCGCGCCCATGGGGTCGTTGACCGCCACGACAAGGCCGGCGACCGTCGAGTTGAGGCTCGTCCGGTACTCGGCCGGGTGCGTCACGTTGTACGGGTCCAGCGGGTTGACCGAGCGGACGAAGTTGACCACGCCCGCGGTGCCCTTGAGAACACCGCCCGCCAGGTGGGTCTGCGCGAGGTCCAGGTAGTCCGTGCCGTCTTTGAGCTGCTCGGAGTACGAAGGCTTGGGCGGGGCCGCGTCGCGGGCCGTACGGACCGCCGTACGGGCCGTCTCCGCCACCTCGTTGCGCTGCTTGCGCGCGGTGTCGAGCTTGTCCTGAGCGGCCTTGGCCAGCGGGACGCCGGGGTCGGTGAAATCGTCCGACGGCCTCGGCGGCAGCGTGTCCTTCTTCGCCTCGACCGCGTCCTTGTAGACCTCGATCGACTTGTTGTAGGCATTGCGCGCGTCCTGCGAGACCTTCTTGGCCTTGTTGTACTCCTCCAAGGCCTCCTTGGCCTGGACCTGCGCCCACTCCACGGTCTCCGCGAAGCGGCCCATCGCGTCAGCGGCCTTGCCGAACGCCTCCGACGCCTTGAACCAGCGCGGAGGCTCCTTGGCCACCGCCTCCCGGAACGCGTCCGCCGACGCGCCCTTCAAACCATCGCCTGCCAGACCCTTCAGGCCGTTGCCGACCATGGTGAAGGAGGACTTGAAGTCGTTCAGGTGCGAGACCTGCGCGCGGATCTTCGACACGCTGCCGTAGACCAGCTTGCTCGGGTCCTCGGTCTGACCCAGCTCCAGCTCCGCGACGTCCGCGCCGAGCTGGTTGGCGGCGGAGCGGCTCTTGTCGCGGACCCAGTCGCCCGCCCCGTCGAGACCGACGTCCTCCGCGACGTCGGCGACCTTGTCGCCGGTCCACTCGATGGCGTCGCCGACGTCCTCGGCCCGGTCCTCGGCCCAGTCCTCCACCGAGTCCGGTACGAAGTCCCTCCAGCCCATCAGTTACCACCCTGGTCGGCCTGGTCCAGCAGATCCTTCAGCGAGCCGATCCTCCCGCTGGACGTCAGCTTGTCGCCCGTGTCCGACCAGGTCTGCTTGATGTCCTCGCGGCTCTTCTCGAAGGACTCCGCGCTGTAGTCCGGCTTGTAGACGTCCGCCCGCCAGATGTCACCCCACGCCTTCTGCTCGATCTCGTCCTACGCCGCCCCCTCCAGGCCTTGCTTCCCCTGGAAGACACCGTACTCAGCACCTCTGACCCCAGACCAATCCCACCAACCTGCGAAGACGCACTGGTCCCGGGTTCGAGCCGTATGCACGGGCGCCGGGGAGGGAATTCAGGCCGACTCCAGCGCTGTCCCCCGCCGGCGGGACCACATCCAGCACCGGGTCGACGCCCCGGGGCGCGACGCGAGGTTCGTCGGCTGGGCAACGGACGCGGACGCCTCTGGCCAGAAGCCAACCCTTGTCGAACCCTTGTCAGTTGCCCCGACCCGAGGCGGCATCCCCGGCTCAGGAACGCTTCGTGGCGGTGAAGAGGTACCGATTCAGACTGAAGAAGTAGTCGTCGCCGAGTCCACGTAGTTCGTGCGACCAGGCGGCGACCTCGTCCTCGGTCAGTCCGTTGCGCCCGACGACGTACGAGGCGACGATGTCGATCAGGCCGGCGCTGTACGTGTCGCGCCGGTAGCCGACGTTGAGCAGCGGTATGACGAGCGGTGGGGACGTCTCGAAACCGGCCCGGCGCAAAGCCGGGAGAAGGGTGCGGGGGAGGTGCGGATCGGCGAGATGCTGATCCCATGCGGCGAGCATCCGGGTCATCCGCGGCCGGTCGGTGCAGTGCCATACGAGGGAGTCCCAGTCGGTGTCCAGCACCGCGACCCGCCCGCCCGGCACGAGCACCCGGTGGATCTCGGCGAGCGCGCCTGCCACGTCCACGATGTATTCCAGGACCTGCGTCGACACTGCCACGTCGACGCTCGCATCGGCGCACGGCAAGTGATCTGCCGCCGCGGCTCGCAGGTCGACCTTGGCCCCGCCCGGCACGACGGCCCGGGTTCGAGCCAGCGCCAGCATGCTTTCGCTCACGTCGACGCCGATGACGTGACCTCGTGCGCCGACGACCCCGGCCATCTCCGCGGCCAGCAGACCCGGCCCGCACCCGATGTCGAGCACCCGCTCGCCGGGCCGCAGCGCGAGGGTGTCGAGGACGGTGTGGCGCTGCGCGACGACATCCGGTGTGCGGTAGGTCCGCTCGATCCTACGTGCCGCTTCCGCGTTGAAGGTGAGCATGTCGGTCATCATGTGCTCCTCGGGTGAGTGGTCTCGCCGGGCTCCGCGAGCTCGGCGAGATAGTCCTGGGCAGAGTCGTAGGCAAAGGTCAGGATCTTTGTGCCGGGACGGCAGGTCCGCGCACAGGTGAGTGCGGCGACGACGTTGGCCGCGGAGGACAACCCGACCGCAAGGCCTTCGACCCGCATCAGCGTCCGCATCATCGTCGCGGCCTCGTCCTCGGCGACGACGATCTCCTCGTCGATGAGCGCGACGTCGAGGTTGGCGGGCACCAGTCCGACGGCCAGACCTTGCAGTCGGTGCGTGGTGAACCTGTTCTGTGTGTACGAGCATCCTGGAGGCGCGACCGCGACGATCCGCAGATCCTGTCTGTGTCGGCGCAAAGTCCGGCCGATTCCGGTGAGATGCCCGCCGGTCCCGACCCCAGCGATCATCACGTCCGGGAGCTTCCCGGAGAATGCCTCCAACAGCTCGATGGCGGTGGTCCGGTCGTGCACGGCCGGGTTCGCGGGGTTGGCCTGCTGGTTGAGCAGGATCCAGTCCGGATGGTCGAACTGCAGCTCCATCGCCTTCTCGCCGTGCGAGTTGCCGCCCAGATGGTGATCGGACAACACGATCTCGGCACCGAACGCTCGAAGGAGCCGCTGCTTGGCCGGGCTGTAGTTGTCCGGGATGACGAGGACCAGGCGGTATCCGAGCGATGCCGCGACCATCGCGAGCCCGATGCCGGTGTTCCCACCGGTGGGTTCGAGGATGGTCTGCCCGGAGCCGCGAACGAGGAGCCCCTCCTGCTCGGCGGCCAGCACCATGTTGAGCGCGATCCGTGCCTTGTGGCTTCCGCCCGGGTTCAGCATCTCCAGTTTCAGGTACACGGTCCGGTCCAGGCCGGCGGTCAGCCGCCGCAGTTCGAGCAGCGGCGTGCGGCCGATGAGATCCAGCACCGATGAGGCGATCAGGGGCGTGGCCATGTCCATCACCCCGCCCCGGCCTGTGGCGCGGCGGAGCCGGCTCCACCGTCGCGCGTTCGCCGGACACCGGCGCCGCGGGGTACCAGAATCGACGTACTGGTGCCGTCGGGCACGGTCAGCCGGACATGTGCAGGGGGCTTGCCGGCCGTCGCGTCCAACTCGAGCAGCAGATGCCGGTTGCCGCGGTCGAGAACCGCCACCGGCGTGGCGTTCCGGCGGCGGCCGGACAGTCCCTCCACGCGGAGGCCGGGATGGGCCAGACCGCTGCCGCGCACCAGGAGGAGGCCTTCGCCGATCACTTCGATGGCGGTGATGCCGATGGTGGTTCCGCCTCGGATCTCCTGATACTGGCTCAACACGCTCACCCGGGCGCCTGCCGGGATGTCACACTGCACGAGGGCATGGCATCCGATCACGGCATCGTCACCGATCTCGACCGGGCCGAGAACGCGTGCGAACGCACCGATCTCGACTCGCGAGCCGATGGCCGGGTGCCGCCGGCCTCGCGGATTGTCCGCGATTCCCGTCGATCCCAGGACGACACCGTGCAGGACGTAGCAGTCGTCGCCCAGGCTCGCGGTCTCGCCGATGACCGTCCCCATGCCGTGGTCGACGACGAATCGCCTGCCGATCGCGGCCGCCGGGTGGATTTCTACCCCCGTTGCCACCGTGGCCTGCTCGGCAATGGAGCGCGCGAGCGTCCGCCGGCGAATGCCGTCGGCATCGGAGCGCAGGGGCGTGCCGAGGATCGAATGTGCCAGTCGATGGCTCAGCACTGCCCGGAAGCAGCGGTAGGAACCCACGACCTCACGCCATGAGCCGTGGGCCGCGGGATCCCGCTGCGTGAAGGCGAGCAGGTCGCCTTCCACCAGGTCGATGAGCTCCGGTGAGCACGGTTCCCACGCCCCGAGCACCGAGCTGATCTGGCGCATCCGCGGACGCGCGACGTCCCGCAGCGCGGCAGCCAGCACCGCGTGCCGCTCCGGGGCCTCCGCATCGCCCACGGCGGTCATGTGTCGAAGCCGGGTCGCGGCGACCTCGCCCGGCGAACGGCTACGTCTCATCGAACAACCTCTCCAGTTCACGTTGGTATGCCGCTTCCTCCTCCGGATCGCCGCAGACGATCACATACAGGAACCCGCCCTTCCCGGATGACTGCGAGAGGGGCATCGTCATGAGCACGCCGCGCCGTCGATCACGGTCGAACAGGAGGCCGGCATCGGCCACGGTCTTGAGGAAGCCCGCAGTGGAGATCGGCTTCCAGGTCGCGGGGGTGAGCCGCTGGCTGAGCATCGTCATCTCGCCGGGCGTCAGGCCCGCCATGGTCTCGTAGAGGTGAGTGGATGTCGTCGTCCGGGCGTTGACCTCGGTGAAGGCGATCCGCCCGTCCCCGGTGGCCACCGCGTCGGCGCAGAGCTGCCCTCGGTATCCGATGCCGTGGTAGGCACGGGCAAGGGTCTCGGCCCCGGAGACCAGCTCCAGATGTTGTGACTCGGTCAGCGAGCGCGCCGGGAACGTCTCCAAGGCAAGCCTCCGGTCGATGAAGGACAGGTGGCCGACGCCCCCCAGCTCGACCCCTGCATCGGTCAGGGAGTACTCGGCGTAGTAGCTGGCGGTGGCATCGAGCAGCTGCTCGACCACGACGGCGTACCTGCCGTCCGCGGAGGCCCAGTCCCACCGGTCACGCCAGTACCGCGACACGGCGTCCTGTCGGCCGTCCAGCTCGTGCACGGTCCGGCCGCCGATGTGAGCGGGCGCGTGCCGGCCTGGCCGCAGGACCATCTCGTTGCCGGACCCGGCCCCGTGGTGCGCCATCTTCACCATCACGTCGTGGCCGGCGTCCAGCAGCCACTGGGTCGCCGCAGTCGCCTCGAGGTGGCTGCGGCACACCGACCCCGCCGCGATGCGCACCCCGCCACCTGCGGCCATGGCTCGGAACGTCGCCTTGCTGTTGGCCAGCTCACCGCCGCCCTGGGCGATGAAGTCGGCTCCCGGCAGGCGATCCCGGATGCCGAGCCGTGATGCGAACTCGCTCAACTGGGCGGACGGGAACAGGCTGAACACCTCGGTGACGCAGGCGACGTCCCGGGCGATCGAGTCGAGGAACCGCCGGTCGAACAGCGCGAGGAAGTCGATCCGCCGCCTGCCGTGCAGGCCCTCGGGACACAGACGGACGTCCACCCGGGACATGTCGGTGCCCTTGACCCTGCCGACGTGCCGGACGAAGGCCGGATCCGGCGTGTCGGAGACGAGGACGAGATCGCCTTCCTCCGCGAACCAGAACACGCGTTGCGCCCACGCTCGGGGATCCGGCCGGAGAAACAGGGTGTCGTCGATGTCGTTCGCAATCAGGAGTCTCATCGCATTCCCATCGCCGGTGCTCGGTGCGTGAGGCGCAGGGGTGCGCCGACCGAGGCGACCTCGCTCCCGGCCCGGAGTGCGGCGCGGCCGCGCTCGTCGTGGATCGCTCGTACCCGGGCCACGACCTCGGCCATGACGTGCCGGCACTCGGATTCGTCCGCCACGGCGACGGTCGCGTACCCGATCCCGGCGGACGAGGTCTCGGACATGTCCCGCATCGGCACGCCCACGGGCACGAGAACGACACCGTCGACACCCGGGACGGCCCTGATGTCGGCCTCGTGCACGGTGTTCGGGAACCCGGCCACCGACGGCAGGTGAACCCATCCGTGGACCTTGTCCGGCGACGCCGTGAGCGTTTCCACCTCGTCTCCGGTGAACAGCTGCGTGGCGGCGGCGAACAGGTCGAGGCCGATCGTCTTCTCGGCAACCGTCCACAACCCGCTGCCGCCGGGCCGGCAGGCGAGTTCGTTGGCGACGAACCCGCCTGGGTGGCCGAACGCCTCGAAGTGGAAGACGCCGGTCTCCAGCCCGAGCGCCTTGAGTGCGCGCGTCGCGAACTCGTTCGCGGCGGCGTACGCGCCGCGATGCCTGGCTGGAGGAAGGCCCATCGACCGGGTGGGCTCGCCCCGCTTGGTGCACAGCAAGGGTGCGCCGTACCGGGAGACCATCAACCTGCCGATCGATCCGTTCCGGACGAAGCCGTCGAAGTGCCATTCCGGGCCGTCGATGAACTCCTCCACGAGAACCCTGCGCAGCTGAGGGTTGTGGCGCGCGAGCCGCACGATGTCGTGGGCGGTCTCCGCGACGGATACCGCCTCCGCGCCGCCGGCGGCCGGGGGCTTGACGACGACCGGGAACTCGAGGCCGGCCGCGGCCAGCAGCGTGTCCACGGCGTCGACGGACTGCGCCGCCGCCTCCGGCAGGACCGCGAACTTCGCCGTCGGGACGTCTGCCTCCTGCCACTTGCTCTTCTGCAGGGCCTTGTCCCGGCAGGCGAGGGCGACAGCGGGGTCCAGGGCGATGGCGTCGAGCTGCTTGCCGAGGATGGCGGCACCGACAACGCCGTACTCGTTGGTCGTCAGCACCGCGTCCACCCTCGGTATCGGTCCGAGGTGGTGCAGGGCCGACCACAGCGCTTCCACATGGCGGTAGGAATCGACCGCGCAGGCGCGGGTCGCGAGTTCCCTGAGCCCGGGGGTGCGGTACATCCGGTCCCCGTCCGCCGCCTCGTACAGCACCGTGATCTCGTGGCCGCCGCGGTGGAGCCCGCGGATCGCTTTGGGATGTGCGCCGATGTGCAGAACGTGCATGGTCTTCCTCCGTCATGAGTGGGTGATCGGCCCGCGGTGAATCCCGGAGCCCAGGTCGGTGCCGGGTGCGCGCCGCGGGGTGCCATCCGGAACGGTGAAGTACTCCTGGCACTCGCCGGTCCGGCGGATGTCCCAGGTCGCGCAATGCAGCGAGCCGCCGAACTCGTAGACATTGCGGAACGGGACCGTGAGGACCTCGAACCCCAACCCGCGCAGCAGCTCGTGCAGGTTCTTCTCGCTCGCTTCGCAGACGACCACGTCCGGAGCGACGCTCAGCAGGTTCATCGACAGCCATTTGGAGGACTGGCAGTAGCGGGGCATCTCGTCATTGCCGTACGCCGGCGTCGGCGCGTCGACGAGTCGCCATCCGTTGCGTACGAAGAACTCCCGCTCGTCGGCCTTGAGCGGCCGGTCCGGGTTCGTGAGCACCAGCCCTGGTCGCAGCGGGACGAATGTGCAGTCGATATGGGAGGGAAAGAGATCGAGCGGGAAATGCAGGGCATGGACGCGGAAACCGCGAGGTTCGAGTTCTCTGCGCAGCCAGCGGATACCCGCCCGGTTGGTCGTCATGGATTCCTGGACGAAGATGTCACGGCCCGCCCTGGTGATGTCAGCCGCATCGAAGACCACTTCGTCCTGCGTGACGCAGAACTCGAAGTCGTGCATCCTCGCGTGCCGCTCATCCAGGGTCAGCTCCCAGAATTCCGGGCGGTACATCGTGTCGCTCATGGAAGGCTTCGGAGCCGCGGTCCACACCACGCGCTCGTCGGCGGTCCAGTAGTGGTAGACGAGGTCCCGGTACGGCAGGTACTCGAAGAACCTGGCTCTCCGCGACATCGTGGCCTCGATGATCTGGTTTCCCACCGTGATGAGGACGTCGCGAGGGCAGACGGAGCAGTACTGGTTCGCGACCTCGAAGAACGGCGTCTTCACGGGCGTCGTGTAATCAGCGGCGCCGGGACGGCGAACCGTCACCCCGAGCGTGCGCAGGAGCTTGGCAAGCCCTTCGAGCTCTTCGTTCGCGCGGGCTATCGCATCGGGCGGCTTCGGCCCGGTGGGGAAGCGCTGACCGCCGGGGGTTCCGCGGAGTTGGGGGCGGTACCCGGATTCGGTCGGTTCGAAGCAGGCTCCGTCCGCGCGGCCGATGAGGATCTCCTCGAGCGGGTCCCATTCGTTCCACGAATTGACGATCGGGCCGGCACTCGCGCCTGGCGGGGTCACCCTCGATACGTCGGGGCGGATGTCCACCTGCTGCGGCGAAAAAATCTCCAGAGTCATGTCAATCCCTCTCCGAGTCGGTATGGGCCTTGATTTCAGATGGCGTCCTGGCGAGTTCCTCGGCGGTGGCCCGGTCCGAGGACTCGGATTCCCACCGGGCGAACTTCGGCAGGGCAACGGCCAGCAACGCAGCCGCGAGAACGGATGTCGCGCCGCCGATGACGGCGGACAGGCCGGGTGAGGTGATCGCGCCGAGCGCGCCGGCACGCATACCGCCGAGCTGTGGGCCTCCGGCGCCCACGACGAATTCGACCGCGCTCACCCTGCTCCGGTAGGTGTCGTCCACCGTGGTCTGGACGATCGTCGTGAGGAAGACGACGCTGATGACGTCCGCCATACCCGCGACGACCAGGAGCGCGATCGCGAGTACCGGAACCTGGACCAGCCCGAAGATCGCGATGCAGGTCCCCCATGCGGCACCCGCGAGGAGCATGCCCCGGCCCTTGTGGGCGACTCGACCGGCCCGCCCGGAGAACAGCGATCCCAGGACGCCTCCGACGGCCGGCGCCGCCATCAGCATGCCGAGGGTCTCGGCATTGCCCCCCAGATTCAGATCATTGATCGCCGGAAGCAACGGGGTCGGGGTCGCGAGCAACGTCAGGCTGACATCGGCGAGGAACGCACCCCTGAGGACGTCGTTCACGCGGATGTAGCGCAGGGCGGCGACGATCGCCTTGGCACCGGGGCGGGCGATCGATCCTTGCGGCGGCATGGCCGGGAGTTTCGCGACGACGTAGATCGCAGCGATGAAACTGAGGGCGTCCACGGCGTAACACACCTGCAACCCCCAGACACCGGCGACCGCACCGGCGAAAATCGGACCTGCGATCCCGGCGAAATGCATGGTGAGCATGGTGAGGGCGGCGCCTGCCGGGATCTGGTCCTTGGGCAGCAGGTGCGCCATGAAGGTCCTTTTGGCCGGGACGCTGATGGCACCGAGGGTCGACTGGGCGGTGCAGAGGACATACAGCAGCCAGAGCCGGTCGTTTCCGGCGACGGCCTGCACGGCGAATGCCAGCGACACCGCCACCTGACCGCAGCCGGCGAAAAGGACGATCTTCCTGCGGTCGTACGTGTCGCCGAGCGTGCCTCCGACGAGCGCTACGGACAGCATGGGAACCACGGTGCACAAACCGATGACGCCGACCGCCAGAGTGCTCTTCGTGAGCAGATAGACCTGGAGCGCCACGGCGAAAACGGTCATCTGTCCGCCAACGCCGGAAACGGCTTGCCCGATCCAGAGCAGGCGGAATGCCGGCGACTGCCGCAATGGCGTCACGTCGAGCATCAGCTTCCTGGCCATGCCGTCCAGATCCTTCCTCGCTTGTGAATAGGGGTCGATTGCGTCGAGCAGACGCATTCGTTCTCGGCACCACGTCTGCGC
This sequence comes from Streptomyces sp. NPDC003038, assembly GCF_040611115.1. NCBI lineage: Bacteria > Bacillati > Actinomycetota > Actinomycetes > Kitasatosporales > Streptomycetaceae > Streptomyces > Streptomyces sp. NPDC003038. Next base: position 72,037 of record NZ_JBEXNN010000006.1, on the reverse strand, counting down.
GCCCGCCTCGGATCAATGGCGAAGGCTCACGGGCAGCGCTTCCAAATTGCGAAGCGTCGCGGAGCGCATGTATCTGGGCTCGCCAGCCAAGGTCAATGCCGCCGGCCACTCGTGCAGGAAGTCCAAGAGCTCATACAGCCAGTCCGTTGCGAGTTGTGCGCCGGCACAGACGTGCGGACCCCATCCGAATCCCAGATGCTGGTTGGGTGAACGGTCGAGAAGGAGTTCGTCCGGCCGGGCGAAGTACTCCGGATCCCGGTTGGCAGCGGCGAAAAGGGTCACGACGGCCTCACCCCGCTCGATCGTGACGCCGCCGATACTCGTTCGCTCTGTCGCCACCCGGCTCGTGCCCTGGGCCGGGCTGCAGAAACGGATCAGCTCCGCCACCCCCGTGGCCATCAGGCTGCGATCGCGCAGCTGATCGAGCACGTGCGGGTGCTGCAGCAGAGTCAGGATGACGGCTCCGGTCGAGGCATAGACCGTGCTGTAACTGGCGTTGAAAACCGCGCTCACCGTGTTCCGGACGTATGCGTCCGGCATCGTCTTCGTGTGCGGGCTCTCCCGCAGGCTCGCGATCATTCCCCGAAGCCGGGTCTTCTCGAACCACGCCTTCATCATCGCGTGGAGTTCGAGTCCCACGTTCTCCCCGGGCTCGGCGTGGCTCGGCTCGAGCCCGCTGTCCATCCGCAGGGTCAGCCCTTCGAAGATCCTCACGTAGGTTTCCAGCGCCGGCGGTTCCACGCCGACCAGGTCACAGGTGATCTGCAGTGCCAGTGGGGCCGCGACCTCGCTCATGAGGTCGAACTCCTCGCGACCGCCGAGCCGTTCGCAATGTCCCTCGAGATCGGGTCGGGCGCGTCGGCAGATGTCCCTCGTGTCCGGTGTCCGCATGGCGCTGACGATCAGAGCACGCAACTTCGCCTGTTCCGGCGGGTCCTGGTACTGGATGTTCAGTCGCTCATCGGGAACGTCGGCGCCGACTCGGCGCAAGTCCCGAGCCCACAACGCGTGGTTGCGCAAAACGTCTCGACAGTCGACGTATCGAGTGAGCACCCAGGACTGCATCTGCTCGTGCCAGAACACCGGCGCATGGGCGCGCAACTCGGCATAGACCGGATACGGGTCGACAATCGTTGACCAGTCCAATGGGTTGTAGCTGATGGATGTCGTCATTGGCCTTCGTTCCTGTTTTCGGTCTCGGCGGATCATGTGTGAAGTGAAATGAAGTGAAATGAGGTCGGGCCCGGCATCTCCCGGGCCCGACCTGCTTGAACTAAAGGCAGTGGTCATATCGCATGGGGACCCCTCCTTCCCGTGGGAAGTATCGGCCGCGGGCTCGGCGGCCGATACTCAGCAAGCAGCGGCGCTAAGCTGCGCGGCAGGCGACGGACGGAACCGCCTTGGTGTGTACTGTCGGCGATGCGAAGGCCGTGGCCGGGACCAGCACGACGGTGCCGGCCAGAGCCAGGGTGGCCGTGGCCATCGACAGACGACGCGTCCAGAAATGCCCATTCATCGGACCCTCCCTCGAGTTTTGCGGGGTTACTGTTTGCCCCGCGGAAATGAGCTGAAAGCTCGGCCTCGTATTTCGTTATGGGTAGGGGTTGGGGGTGAGGCCGTGACGTCAAATAAACCCGACCGGGCAACACGCGTCATGTCACTGGAGAACGTGACTTGACGTCCTTACGCAATCTCGGTAGGGGCCGCGTCGGCGGCATGCTGGGAACTCCAAGTGACCGATAGGTAACTCTCCGAGCATGAAGGCGGCCGTGCGTCAAGCGGGGACGTGGGTGTTGCTTTGTCTCGCGGCGCACAGACCATCAAGGGTGCGGATTCCCGTATCCGCTGCTCACTTGCCCTTTTTCGGCTTCGGCCAGTCGTAGCTGCTGGGCACGTCGACCTTCAGGTCTGCCGGCCCGTATACGAGCGCGATCTCGTCGCGGTCCCGGAGCTCGATCGCGGCCGGGTTGCCGGGGCGCTCCTTGCCGTTCACGTAGGCGTGGAATTCGTTGGCGCCGTCGGCCTTGAGCCCGCCGATGGAGTCCTGGGTGAGGGCGACGTCCCATTCGGTCATGAACTGGCCGAGGGAGAAGACGGCCTTGACCGGGGACTCGACGTGGATCACCCCGTTCGCCACGTGTGTGTGCAGCGGGCTGATCTGCTGCGTCTTCTGGTCGATGCCGATGTTCCCGGGGACGGCCACCGGTTTGCCGTTCACGATGACGTCCAGGTGGACGTGGATGTGCTCGACGTGGCCCTCCTCCCCCAGCATCGGCAGCCCGGCTGCCGCGACCCGCGCAGAAGGATCACTCGGCGCGGCCCACGGCGGGCTGGTCGTACGGCCCGAGGCGGTCTTCATCGGAGTGGCCGGTATGCCGGCCTCGGGAGCCGTGGAAGGGGACGGCCCGCCGCTTGTGGAGAGCCCCGCGATCGTGAGCCCGGCGATGACCAGGGCCACCACGATGCTCACGATCAGTGTGAACCGCAGTCGGCGGCGGCGTTCGGCACTCGCCTGGTCACGCAGCGCGGCAGCTCGGGCACTGCGGCCCTGCGACGATCTCCTGTCGGGCATGGGAGTCATGAGACGGTCACTGTTCCTCGGCAGTCGGGCGAGCACACCCTGCGCGTAAGCCGGACGATCAGACGAGCCCCACATCAAGGCTACGCGTCGGCGACACTCGGCGCCCTCGGTGGCAGCCTTGGCTTCACAGCCTCTGGTTCCGCCGCCTACGGCACCATCAGCCAGACCCACCAACCTGCGAAGACGCACTGGCCGCAGGTTCGAGCCGTACGCACGGGCGCCGAGGAGGGGATTCAGGCGTGGTTGACCGGGAGGACGTCCGGGGAGAGGGCGCCCGCGTGGGCCGCGGCGCTCGTCATCCGCTTGCGGTGGTGGCGGCGGCAGAGGACCTCGTAGCCGATCTCCCCCGCCGGGCGGTTCACGTCACCGACCACCACCTGGGCGCCCTCGACCACCATCTCCCCGCCCACCGTACGGGCGTTGTGCGTAGCGCGAGCGCCGCACCAGCACAGGGCCTCCACCTGAAGCTGCTCGATCCGGTCCGCCAGCTCGATCAGCCTCTGCGAACCGGGGAACAGCTTCGTACGGAAGTCCGTGGTGATCCCGAAAGCGAAGACGTCCAGGCCGAGATCGTCCACGGTGCGCGCCAGCTGGTCGATCTGCTCCGGGGCCAGGAACTGCGCCTCGTCCACGATCACATAGTCCGCCTTGCCACCCTTCGAGAGCTGGGCGACCAGGTACGCGTACAGGTCCATCCCCTCCGTGGCCTCGACCGCCTCCGTCACCAGACCCAGCCGGGACGACAGCTTGCCCTCCCCCGCCCGGTCGTCACGCGTGAAGATCACACCCTGAAGCCCGCGAGCCGAACGGTTGTGACCGATCTGGAGCGCCAGAGTGCTCTTTCCGCAGTCCATCGTTCCGGAGAAGAACACCAGCTCGGGCATGGGAAGTACGAGACCTTTCGGGTCGTGGGCAGCGGGCGGGCGCCGGTCTGGAGGCCGGCTGCCGGGGCAGGAGGTCGGGAGGGGCGGCAGGGCGGGGAAGTCCGTCAGGAGCGGATTTCGAGCAGCGGGACGAGCTGCTCCGCCGCCGTCATGGAGCCGTGCATTCCGACGAGCGCCGACTCGTTGGGCTCGTTGCGGGAGGCGGTGATCGCGACATCGGCCTGGGCTGCCGCGACCACGTCGCCGATCCGCCCCAGCACGCGCTCGTCACACTCCCCCGGCGGCCCGAACCAGCCCAGTTCCAGGGCCTCTTCGCGGCTCGCGATCCAGAACCGGTCGCCGAGCACCTCGCGCCACACGGTCAGGACGTCGTTCTGCGCGCCCGGCACCGCGTACACGTGCCGGGCCCGGCCCTCGCCGCCCAGCAGGGCCACGCCGGCGCCCAGCTCCCAGTCCTCGTCGTAGTCGATCCGCGCCTCCTCGTCGAGGGGGATGTCGACCATGCCGTGGTCCGCGGTCACATACAGGGCGGTGCGCGGCGGCAGTTGCTCGACGAGCCGCTGGACGAGCCGGTCGACGTACATCAGCTGGCCGCGCCAGGCGTCCGAGTTCACGCCGTGGCGGTGGCCGGCGCCGTCGAGCTCGCTGTAGTACGTGTAGACGAGCGAGCGGTCACCGGCCCCGAGGCGCTCGGCCGCGAGGTCCATGCGCTCCTCGCCGGTCATCCGGCCGAGGAAGGTGCCGCCGCTCAGCGCGACCTTGGTGAGCGGGGTGGTCTGGAAAGCGGGCGAGGACACCTGGGCGGTCGCCACACCGGCCTTGTCGGCCAGCTGGAAGACCGTCGGGTACGGCTGCCAGGGCTTCGGCTGGGTCCACGGATACCAACGGAGCTGGTTCATGAGCTCGCCGGTGGCGGGGTTGCGCACGGCGTAGCCGGACAGGCCGTGGCGGGCGGGCGGCAGTCCGGTGCCGACGGAGGCCAGCGAGGTGGCGGTGGTCGCGGGGAAGCCCGAGGTGAGCGGGCGACCGGTGCCGCCGCGCGAGCTGCCGAGGAGGGAGGTCAGGTACGGGGCCTCGTCCGGGTGGGCCTTGATCTGCTCCCAGCCCATGCCGTCGACCAGGAACACGCAGTTCCGGTCGGCCGGGGTCAGCTCCGGGATGGCGGCGCTGAAGCCCGGTACGCCCTGGCCGGCCGCGAGCGTGGGCAGCAGGTCGGCGAGCGAGCCGCTGCCGTACTCCGGGACGGGGGCGCCGGCGAGGTCGAGCAGCTCCGGCTCCTGCCAGTCGTGCGCTGTCGAGTACACCATCAGCGGGCGGGAGAGGAGGTCGCGGCCGTCGCTTCGGAGAGCGCCTGCGCGAAGGCGAGGGTCTGGCGCACCGCCTCCGGACCGTCGCCCGCCTCGCTGACCCGCAGGCTGAGGTCGTCGGCGGTGGAGTTGCCGGTGTAGCCGTGGTCGGAGTCGCAGTTCGGGTCGCCGCACGCGGCGGGCTCCAGGTCGATCCGGGAGACCGCGCCCCAGCCGATGGTCAGGACGACCTCGCGGGGCAGGGTGCCGGGGGTGTAGGACTCCGGGTTGGCGACGACGCGGCTCACCACCACGGAGGAGATGCTGGAGAGCTTGACCGACTCGGTGGAGGTGGTCGCGTACGGGGAGGGGGACCCGGCGTCGGCGGCCTGCTCGTCGGTGTGGCTGACGATGAAGCGGTTGCCGGTCAGGACCAGCACGGTGACGTGGCGGCGCACCTCGTTGGAGTCGAAGGTCGTCTCCTGGTGGACCAGGTACGACGAAATCGGCTCGCCGCCCACCGCGGCCTCCACCGCCTCGGCCACGAGGGCCGGGTAGTAGCCGCTGCGCTCGATCGCCGTGCGCAGCCCCTGGGTCGTCGTACCGGATTTCGCCATGAGGTCCATCCTAAGGCCCGTACGGGGCACCCCGGCCGCTCCGTACCCGGTCAGTCAGGTCGGTGGCCGCTCAGTAGCTGGGGAGGGTCCGCGGCCCGAGATCGCCGCGGGCCGGCGGGTGGGCGACGCGGACGGTGGCGCTGAGCACGGAGAGCCCCTCGGCGGCGACCACGACGGGCTCCAGGGTGACCTCGATGACCTCGGGGTGGTCGTCCACGAGACGGGACAGGCGCAGGAGCAGTTCCTCCAGGGCGCGGGTGTCGACGGGGTCGCTGCCGCGCCAGCCGAAGAGGAGGGGAGCGGTCCGGATGGACCGGATCAGCCCGGCGGCGTCGCGGTCGGTGGTCGGTACGAGGCGGTGGGCGGTGTCGCCGAGGAGCTCCGAGGCGACCCCGGCGAGCCCGAAAGACAGGACGGCGCCGGCGGCCGGGTCGATGACGGACCGCACGACGGTGTCGACGCCGCGGGGCACCATGGCCTGGACGACGGGGAGCAGCTCCGCCGGCTTGCCCAGCGTCTCGGTCAGCTCGTCGTACGAGCGCCTCAGCTCGGACTCGCTCGTGAGATCGAGCCGTACGCCGCCCAGGTCCGCGCGGTGGCGCAGGTGCGGGGCGGTGGTCTTGAGCACGACGGGATACCCCAGGGCCCGGGCGGCGCGGGCCGCAGCGTCGGGGGTGAGGGCGGACAGGGTGGGCAGCACCCGGATCCCGTACCGCTCCAGCAGCGTGTGGGCGTCGAAGTCGCCCAGGGTGACCACGGCCCCCTCCTCGACGGAGGCGAGCAGCCGGGCCAGCTGCGCGGCGGCTCCGGACTCGTCGATGTCCTCGTACTCGGGCACCTGTCCGGCCTCGGCGTTGGTGTGCCGCCACTGGCGGTAACGCACGCCCTCGGCGACGGCCTTGACGGCCCGCTCGGCGGCGGGATAGGCGGGGATCCGGGCCCCTGCGGGCGTGGCCGAGGCTCCCCGCGGTGCGGCGGTCGCGGCCTCGCCGGGGGGCGGCTCCGAGGGGGCGCCTCCCAGCGGCGGCCGGGTGAGGCGGCCGGGGGAGGCCGAGGCGCGGGGCCCGGGAGCCGGGTCCGCGGTCTCGGGCGGGCGCGGGGCGGGGGCGGGGCCGCGCGCGGCGGACAGGGCCTCCGCCAGCTCGCCGAGCTCCACGTGGACCACGGCCACCGGCTTGCCGGGGTGCTCCCCGACCGCGTCCCGCAGGGCGTCGGCCAGGTCGTCCGCGAGCGCCTGCTCGCCGACCCACGGGATGGCGGTGACGATGACCGCGTCGTTGTCGTCCGAGGCCAGGGCGGCGGCCAGGGCGTCCCGGAAGTCCGCGGGCGAAGCGGCCGTCGTCAGGTCCAGCGGCGGCAGCGGGCGCAGGCCCTGCGTCAGGCAGGCGTCGTAGGTGAGGACCCCGAGGGACTCGGAGTTGCCGAGGATCGCGATCCGGGGTCCGGCGGGCAACGGCTGCGACGCCAGCAGGAGGCCGACGTCCACCAGCTCCGTCACCGTGTCGACCCGGATGACGCCGGCCTGCCGCAGCAGGTCGGAGACGGTGGCGTCGGGCAGCCGGGTGTCCGGGACGACGTGCCCGGCCGGGGTGTGGCGGCCGCCCCGGGCGACGACCACCGGCTTCACGGCCGCGGTCCGGCGGGCGAGGCGGGTGAACTTCCGCGGGTTGCCCAGGGTTTCCAGGTACATCAGGGCGACATCCGTCGCCTCGTCGTCGTACCAGTACTGGAGGATGTCGTTGCCGGAGACGTCGGCCCGGTTCCCCGCCGAGACGAAGGAGGACAGGCCCTCGCCGCGGCGCAGGAGCGCGGAGAGCAGGGCGATCCCGATCGCCCCGGACTGGGTGAAGAGGCCGATCCGGCCGCGCATGGGCATCGGGGCGGGCGTCAGCGAGGCGTTGAGCTCCACTTCCGGGGACGTGTTGATCACCCCGTACGCGTTCGGCCCGATCAGGCGCATGCCGTACGAGCGCACCTGGCGCACCAGTTCGCGCTGGCGGGCGAGCCCCGCCGGGCCGCTCTCCCCGTATCCGGCGGACAGCACCACGAGCCCCTGCACTCCGTGCTCACCGCAGGCCGCCACCGCTTCCGGGACCCGGTCGGCCGGGACCGCGACGACCGCGAGGTCGACCGGGGCGCCGATGGCGCCGAGCGTGCGGTAGGCCCGTACGCCGTCCAGCAGATCGGCCGTGACCGCCTCGTTGACGGCGTAGAGGTGGCCGCGGAATCCACTGTCCCGCAGGTTGCGCAGCGCGGCGGCGCCCACGCCCGCGCCGGAGCGGCTGACTCCGATCACGGCCACCGAGCCGGGGGCCAGCAGCCGCTGCACCGAGCGGGCCTCGGCGCGCTGTTCGCGGGCGCGCTGGACGGCGAGGGACTCGGCGGTGGGTTCGAGGTCGAGGGTGAGATGGACGGAGCCGTCCTCGAAGCTGCGCTTCTGCTGGTAGCCGGCGTCCGTGAAGACCTTGATCATTTTGCTGTTCGCCGGGAGCACCTCGGCGGCGAACCGCCGGATGCCGCGCTCCCGGGCCACCGCGCCGATGTGTTCGAGGAGGGCGGAGGCGACCCCGCGGCCCTGGTGGGCGTCCTGGACGAGGAAGGCGACCTCGGCCTCGTCGGCGGGGCCGGAGGCGGGCCGGCCGTCGGCGCCGATCCGGTCGTAGCGGACGGTCCCGATGAACTCTCCGCCGATGGTCGCGGCGAGGCCGACCCGGTCCACGTAGTCGTGGTGCGTGAAGCGGTGCACGTCGCGGTCGGAGAGCCGGGGGTAGGGAGCGAAGAAGCGGTAGTACTTCGACTCGTCGGAGACCTGTTCATAGAAGCTGACCAGCCGCCCCGCGTCCTCGGCGGTGATGGGCCTGATGCGGGCGGTGCCGCCGTCGCGCAGGACGACGTCCGCCTCCCAGTGGGCCGGGTACGAGGGGTCCGACTCGGTGGTCATGGGGCCACCTTAAGGCCGGGACGGGTCAGGTGGTCCTGGCGCGGCGCATCATGCGAGCCGACGCGAATCAGTGCAAGCTGGGGAGGGCCGAACGGCGGGAGATCCGGGCAGGAGGTCGGTCCGAGCATTCCGGGTGTCGTGAGAGACTGGTCTAGACAACGTTAAGAACCTGAAGGGCATCACCATGGCAGAGCGCCGCGTCAACGTCGGCTGGGCCGAGGGCCTGCACGCTCGTCCCGCCTCGATCTTCGTCCGTGCGACGACCGCTTCCGGCGTCCCGGTGACCATCGCGAAGTCCGGGGGCGACCCCGTCAACGCCGCTTCCATGCTGGCGGTTCTGGGCCTGGGCGCCCAGGGCGGCGAGGAGATCGTCCTCGCGTCCGAGGCCGAGGGCGCGGAGGTCGCGCTGGACCGCCTCGCGAAGCTGGTCGCCGAGGGTCTCGAGGAGCTCCCCGAGACCGTCTGACCCTTCGGGTTCGAGTCACGCGGCGAAGCCGCGGTCGCCGGTACGCCGGGGACCGCGGCTTCGCTGTTTCGTGAGGCGGCCGATCCCGGTGGGCGGCGGCGGTGGAGGGCCGGTGGCGGTGGCCGGATGCCGTGACCCGCGGCCCGACCGCATCCACGGCATCCACGGCATCCACGGCTCCGCAGAAATCCAGCTCGGCGGAAATCGCATTCCACCCGAATCCAGTGCCGTCGAAATTCGGCACGACCCGACCACCCGACCCGCCGACACATTTCCGGGCAGTGAATTCACGCCACGTCGCGAATTCCGACAGCGGCGCACGACACCTGCATGTGTATACGGACTCTGTTAATGCCGGCCGCTCGACATGTTTACGGCAGGTTGCGAAGTCCTCACCGCGAGGCGCAGCCGCGGCCTGTGCGCTCCGGCGGCCCGGTCCGCGTGGACGGCCGTCAGCGCCCGCGCCCGCTCGGCGTCCCCGCGCGCCACCGCGTCCACGATCGCCCCGTGCTCCGCCCAGGACTCCACCGGCCGGGCCGGCGCCTCCACCACGTACATCCAGGCCACCTTGTGCCGCATCTGCGTGAGCAGAGCGATCAGACCGGGGCTGCCGGAGGCCTGTGCGAGCGTCTCGTGGAACCAGCTCCCCAGGGCCCGCAGATCCTCGCCCTGGCCCCGCCTGGCCCGCTCCTGCCCCAGCCTGACCAGTCCGCGCAGCACCTTGAGGTGGGCCTCGGTGCGCCGCCCGGCGGCTCGGGCGGCCGCCAGCGGCTCCAGCAGCATCCTCAGCTCCAGGAGGTCGGCGGCCTCCTCCTCGGTCGGTTCGGCCACGCAGGCGCCCGCGTGGCGCCGCGTGGTCACGAACCCCTCGGACTCCAGGGTGCGCAGCGCCTCGCGGACCGGGACGCGCGAGACGCCGTACCGGCGGGCCAGCACTTCCTCGGTCAGCCTGCCGCCCGGCTCGAAGACCCCGGAGACGATGTCGTCGCGAATTGCCGTGCATACCGCGTGCGCAGGAATACGCAAGACCGGACCTCCCCCTTTTTCCGACTGCATCGTCAATGAACGCGCGTGCGCGTCCTGCGACTCTATTGCAACACACGATTATTTCCGAGAGCGGCCGGAAATCCGGAATTTTTGCACAACACGAAGACCCCGGCTCGGCGAGCCGGGGTCTTCGGTGAAGCGAGAGGGAGCGACGGCGCGGGGCGGCCGTACGCGTCAGAGGCTGACGCCGTGCGAGCGCAGGTAGGCGACCGGGTCGATGTCCGAGCCGTAGTCGGCGCCGGTGCGGGCCTCGAAGTGCAGGTGGGGACCGCTGGAGTTGCCCGTGGAGCCGGCCAGGCCGATCTGCTGGCCCGGGGCGACCTGCTGGCCGACGGAGACGTTCAGCGCGGACAGGTGCCCGTACTGGGTGTAGGTGCCGTCGTTGTGCTTGATGACGACGTTGTTGCCGTAGGCGCCGCCCCAGCCGGCCTCGACGACGGTACCGAGACCCACCGCGCGGACCGAGGTGCCCGTGGAGGCGTGGAAGTCGATGCCGGTGTGGCTGCCGGAGGACCACATGCCGCCACCGGCGCCGTACTGGGTGCTCACGTACGAGCCCGCAACCGGGGAGACGAAGGTGTTGAGGCGCTTGCGCTCGGCCTCACGGGCGGCGCGCTCGGCGGCCTCACGCTCGGCCTTCGCCTTGGTCTCGGCCAGGCGCTTGGCCTCGGAGGCACGCTGCTTCGCGTCGGCCTCGGCCTGCGCCCTGGCCGCGGTGGCCTCGGCGGCACGCTGCTGGGAGTCCGCCTGGTCCTCGATGTCGCCCACGAGGTCCTCGGCCACGACGACGGCGCCCAGGCCGTTGTCCTGCGCGGAGTTGTCGATGTCCGCCGCGAAGGCCGGGCCCGCGAGGGAGCCGACGACACCAGTGGTGGCGAGGGCGGCGATACCGGCGTAGCCGGCGGTCTTACGGCTCAGACGACTGGAACCGCGGTGCTTACCGGCGGCACGACTGCCAAACGCCATGAAGAGATTGATCCTTTCCTTCCCTCTCGCCTACCGGGTTAGCTGACGGGTTCGGAGCAGGAAGGTCTCCTACGGACCTCCTCTTGCGAGGCGGTCCGATTCACCCCAGGGACTGATGTGGGTCCCCGGCTCCCCAGGCTCGCGCCTGACGGGGACTCGGCGATTGCTGTCCGGTGCCGCGGATGCGGCGGGCACAACTGACGAACAGCACGGCCGACGCTAGGCGGATCATCAGTCAATCGCCAAACAGACACGCCTTTTTGTTGCGTACGCCACATCACATAAAAGCAACCTCACCACTTAACGGACAAAGGGGGCCCCGACGGACAAGCCGCCAGAGCCCCCTGCCAAACCGCCAGTTGGTTGTCAGTTGGTGACGACGCTCACATCGCCGATCCCCAGTGCGCGCACCGGTTCCTCGATGACCGCGGCGTCACCCACCAGGATCGTGACCAGCCGGTCGACCGGGAAGGCGCTCACGACCGCCGAAGTGGCTTCCACCGTTCCGGTTTCGGCGAGCCGCGCGTACAACTGCGCCTGGTAGTCGTCCGGGAGCTCCTGCTCGACCTGGTCGGCGAGCGTGCCGGCGACGGAGGCCGCCGTCTCGAACTTCAGCGGGGCCACCCCCACCAAGTTCTGCACCGCCACGTCCCGTTCGGCATCGGTCAGGCCGCCCTCCGCGAGGGCGCGCAGCACCTTCCAGAGGTCCTCCAGCGCCGGACCCGTGTTGGGGGTGTCCACCGAGCCGCTGATCGCGAGCATCGAGGCGCCCTTGCCGTCGGCGGTGGAGCGCAGCACCTGGCCGAAGGCGCGCACACCGTACGTGTACCCCTTCTCCTCGCGCAGCACCTTGTCCAGCCGGGAGGTGAGGGTGCCGCCCAGGCAGTACGTGCCGAGCACCTGGGCCGCCCACACCCGGTCGTGCCGGTCCGGCCCGATCCGGCCGATCAGCAGCTGCGTCTGGACGGCGCCGGGCCGGTCGACGATGACCACGCGGCCCGTGTCGTCGGCGGTCACCGGCGGCACCGGGAGGGGCTCCGCCGCATCGCCCGTCCAGCCGCCCAGGGTGTCCGCCAGCACGGCGTCGAGGTCGATGCCGGTCAGGTCGCCGACGACCACCGCGGTGGCGGTGGCGGGGCGTACGTGGGCCGCGTAGAAGCGGCGTACGGCCGCGGAGTCGATACGGGCGACCGTCTCCTCGGTGCCCTGCCGCGGGCGGGACATCCGCAGGGACGCCGGGAAGAGCTCCTTGGAGAGCTGCTTGGCGGCGCGGCGCTGCGGGTTGGCCAGCTCGTGCGGGATCTCGTCGAGCCGGTTGCGCACCAGCCGGTCGATCTCGGCGTCGGCGAAGGCGGGCGCGCGCAGCGCATCGGCGAGCAGCCCGAGCGCCTTGGGCAGGCGGGAGGCCGGGACCTCCAGGGAAACCCGCAGGCCGGGGTGGTCGGCGTGCGCGTCGAGGGTGGCCCCGCAGCGCTCCAGCTCGGCGGCGAACTCCTCGGCGGAGTGCTTGTCGGTGCCCTCCGACAGGGCGCGGGCCATGATGGTCGCCACCCCGTCCAGGCCCTCGGGCTCGGCGTCCAGCGGGGCGGCGAGGTTGATCTCGACCGCCACCACCTGCTGGCCCGGGCGGTGGCAGCGCAGCAGGGTCAGGCCGTTGGACAGGACCGAGCGCTCCGGGGCCGGGAAGGCCCACGGCTGCGGCTCGCCGGCCTGCGGCTGCGGGTGGAAGGTCATCGTGACGGCTGCGGTGTCGCTCACTGCTCCGCCCCCTCGTTCTCGTCGGACTCGTCGGACTCGTCGGCGTCACCGGCGGGCAGCGGCTCGTACACGAGCACCGCGCGGTTGTCCGGGCGCAGCCGGGCGGCGGCCACGGCCTGCACCTCCTCGGCGGTGATGTCCAGGACGCGCTGGACGGCGGTCAGCGCCAGCTGCGGGTCGCCGAACAGCACCGCGAAGCGGCACAGTTCGTCGGCGCGGCCGGCCACCGTGCTCAGCCGGTCCAGCCACTCCCGCTCCAGCTGCGCCTGCGCGCGCTCCATCTCCTCGGCCGTCGGGCCCTCGGCGGCGAACCGCGCGAGCTCCTCGTCCACGGCCGCCTCGATCGCGGGGATCTCGACGCCGCTGGAGGTCTTCACGTCCAGCCAGCCCAGCGAGGGCGCCCCGGCGAGCCGCAGCATGCCGAAGCCGGCCGCGACGGCCGTCTGGTCTCGGCGCACCAGGCGGTTGTGGAGCAGGGAGGACTCTCCGCCGCCCAGGATGGTCAGCGCCACGTCGGCGGCGTCACACTCGCGGGTGCCGTCGTGCGGCAGCCGGTAGGCGGCCATCAGCGCACGTGCCGGGACCTCTTCGACGATCTCCTCGCGCAGCTGCTCCCCGATGATGTCGGGCAGCGTGCCGTCGCTCGGCGGCTGCTTGCCGTCGTGCGCCGGGATGGTCCCGAAGTACTTCTCGACCCAGGCGAGGGTCTGCTCGGGGTCGATGTCACCGACGACCGACAGCACCGCGTTGTTGGGTGCGTAGTACGTACGGAAGAAGTGGCGCGCGTCCTCCAGGGACGCGGCGTCCAGGTCGGCCATGGAGCCGATCGGAGTGTGGTGGTACGGGTGCCCCTCGGGGTACGCGAGGGCGGTCAGCCTCTCGAACGCCGTGCCGTACGGGACGTTGTCGTACCGCTGGCGGCGCTCGTTCTTGACGACGTCGCGCTGGTTCTCCATGGACTCGTCGTCCAGGGCCGCCAGCAGCGAGCCCATCCGGTCCGCCTCCAGCCAGAGCGCGAGCTCCAGCTGGTGGGTCGGCATCGTCTCGAAGTAGTTGGTGCGCTCGAAACTGGTGGTGCCGTTGAGGGAGCCGCCGGCGCCCTGGACCAGTTCGAAGTGCCCGTTGCCCTTGACGCTCTGCGAGCCCTGGAACATAAGGTGCTCGAAGAGGTGAGCCAGGCCGGTACGTCCCTTGACTTCGTGGCGCGAGCCGACGTCGTACCAGAGGCAGACCGCGGCGACCGGGGTGAGGTGGTCCTCGGAAAGCACCACGCGCAAGCCGTTGGCCAGCCGGTGCTCGGTCGCTGTCAGGCCGCCGGAGCCGGCCTGAGCTGTGGCCGTGTGACCCATGGGCATGTGGTCCCTTCGATCGCGATGCAGAGATTTCTGTCAGACCTGCCACTGTATGCAAGCGCGTCGGCAGCCGGAGAAGTTCCCGGGTCAGACCTGGGTCGGAGTCGGCGTTGTCGGTGCCTCGGGCCACAATGGTCCGCGTCAACCCCCGCCAGACCCCCGTCAGACCCCCACTAGCCACCGTCAGTCACCGCCAGACCCGCCAGACCCGCCAGACCCGTCAGACACACCGCACACCTCTTTCTTGGTTAAGGAGCCGCGCAGCGATGGCCCGCCGCAGCACGAAGACCCCGCCGCCGGAGGATTTCGAGGAGAAGATCCTCGACATCGACGTCGTCGACGAAATGCAGGGCTCCTTCCTCGAGTACGCGTACTCGGTGATCTACTCCCGCGCCCTGCCCGACGCCCGGGACGGCATGAAGCCGGTACACCGCCGCATCGTCTACCAGATGAACGAGATGGGCCTGCGCCCCGACCGCGGCTATGTGAAGTGCGCCCGCGTCGTGGGCGAGGTCATGGGCAAGCTCCACCCGCACGGTGACGCGTCGATCTACGACGCCCTCGTGCGCATGGCACAGCCCTTCTCGATGCGGCTGCCGCTGGTCGACGGCCACGGCAACTTCGGTTCGCTCGGCAATGACGACCCGCCGGCCGCGATGCGTTACACCGAGTGCAAGATGGCCGACGCCACCTCGCTGATGACGGAGTCGATCGACGAGGACACCGTCGACTTCACCGCCAACTACGACGGTCAGGAGCGGGAGCCGGTCGCGCTGCCCGCTGCGTACCCGAACCTGCTGGTCAACGGCGCGTCCGGGATCGCGGTCGGCATGGCCACCAACATGCCCCCGCACAACCTCGGCGAGGTCATCGCGGCCGCCCGCCACCTGATCCGCCACCCGGGTGCGGACCTGGAGGCGCTGATGCGCTTCGTACCGGGTCCCGACCTGCCCACCGGTGGCCGGATCGTCGGACTCGCGGGCATCAAGGACGCCTACGAGAACGGCCGCGGCACCTTCAAGATCCGCGCGACCGTGGCCGTCGAGAACGTGACGGCGCGCCGCAAGGGCCTCGTCGTCACCGAACTGCCCTTCACCGTCGGTCCCGAGAAGGTCATCGCGAAGATCAAGGACCTCGTCGGCTCGAAGAAGCTCCAGGGCATCGCCGACGTCAAGGACCTCACCGACCGGTCGCACGGTCTGCGCCTGGTCATCGAGATCAAGAACGGCTTCCACCCCGAGGCCGTGCTGGAGCAGCTCTACAAGCTGACGCCGATGGAGGAGTCCTTCGGCATCAACAACGTGGCACTCGTCGACGGGCAGCCGCTGACGCTGGGCCTCAAGGAGCTGCTGGAGGTCTACCTGGACCACCGTTTCGAGGTCGTCCGGCGGCGCAGTGAGTTCCGCCGCACCAAGCGCCGCGACCGGCTGCACCTGGTCGAGGGCCTGCTGGTGGCGCTCATCGACATCGACGAGGTCATCCGGCTCATCCGGGACAGCGAGAACTCCGCCCAGGCCAAAGCCCGGCTGATGGAGCGGTTCTCGCTCAGCGAGATCCAGACCCAGTACATCCTGGACACCCCGCTGCGCCGGCTCACCAAGTTCGACCGGATCGAGCTGGAGTCGGAGCGCGACCGGCTGACCGGGGAGATCGACGAGCTGACCGGGATCCTGGAGTCCGACAACGAGCTGCGCAAGCTGGTCTCCTCCGAACTGGCCGCGGTGGCGAAGAAGTTCGGCACCGAGCGGCGCACCGTGCTGCTCGAGTCGGCGGGCACGAGCGTCTCGGCGGTTCCGCTGGAGGTCGCCGACGACCCGTGCCGGGTCCTGCTCTCCTCCACCGGTCTGCTGGCTCGCACGGTGACCGGCGAGCCGCTGGCGGAGGCCGACGGCAAGCGCGCCAAGCACGACCTCATCGTCTCGCAGGTCCTGGCGACGGCGCGGGCCGAGGTCGGCGCCGTCACGTCCACCGGCCGCCTGCTGCGGCTGCCGGTGATCGACCTGCCGCAGCTTCCGGACACGGCCGCCGCGCCGACCCTGGCGGGCGGGGCACCGGTCACGGAGTTCCTGTCCTCGCTGGAGGCAGACGAGAAGGTGATCTGCCTGATCTCGCTGGACGAGACCTCGCAGGGCCTGGCGCTGGGCACCGAACAGGGCGTGGTCAAGCGCGTCGTGCCGGACTATCCCGCCAACAAGGACGAGCTGGAGGTCATCACCCTCAAGGAGGGGGACCGGATCGTCGGCGCGGTCGAACTGCGCACGGGCGAGGAGGACCTGGTCTTCATCACCGACGACGCCCAGCTGCTGCGCTACCCGGCGAGCCAGGTGCGCCCGCAGGGCCGCCCGGCGGGCGGTATGGCGGGCATCAAGCTGGCCGGCAACGCCAAGGTGATCCACTTCTCGGCCGTCGACCCGGCCCGGGACGCCATGGTGTTCTCGGTGGCGGGCTCGCACGGAACCCTGGACGACTCGATGCTGTCCGGGAAGCTGACCCCCTTCGACCAGTACCCGCGCAAGGGCCGGGCCACCGGCGGCGTGCGCTGCCAGCGGTTCCTGAAGGGCGAGGACGTGCTGGTCCTGGCCTGGGCGGGCAACAGTCCCGTCCGGGCGGCGGGGGCGAACGGCAATCCGGCCGAACTGCCGCCGGTGGACCCGCGCCGGGACGGCTCGGGGGTCGCACTGCCCGCCGTCGTCGCGGCTCTGGCGGGGGCCGAGCTGTAGGAGTGGGGCATGCGGGGTGGACGGTCCTCGGGTCGGAAGCCCCGCATTCCGATTAGTGTTTTCCCTTCGGTGCTTGCGGGTGGGCGGGGGAAAAACTGATGAGTCGTCGGTCCAGCGGAATGATCGGGGTGTGGGCCGAGGCCCAGCGGCAGCAGCAGCGGGCGCAGCTGATCCAGCAGCGCGAGGCGGAGAGCCGGCAGCGGGCGTACGAGCGGGAGCTCGCGCGGGGCCGGCGCGAGCACCAGGCCGCGTACAAGCAGCACCGCGAGGCCGAGGCCCGACGGCGTACCGAGCGGCTTGACGCCGAGGTGGCGGCCCTCCAGGGCCTGCTGGCCGCGGGCTGCCGGGCGCCGGCGTTCCGGATGGCGGCGCTGGTCCGCTCCGAGCAGCTCGAACCCTTCTCCCCCGGCACCCTGGCGCACCCCGTGCCGATGCCGCGCATCGAGCAGTTCCAGCAGCAGGCCGGCTGGACGCTCGGCTCCAACCGGCGGGCGCAGGCGGAACGCGAGGCGCATGCCCGTTACACCCAGGCGTGGCAGGCCGCGCAGGCGGCGGAGACGCAGCGGCAGCGGCAGCTGGCGGCGTACCGCGGGCAGTACGACCGCTGGGCCGCCGAACAGCTCGCCGAGATACGCCGGCACAACAGCGGGCTCGCCGAGCTGGCCGGCACGCTGCGCTCGGGAGACGCGACCGCCGTGGTGGACTACTTCTCCGCCGCCCTGTACGCCTCCACGGCCTGGCCCGAGGAACTGCCGCGGCAGGTGAGCGCCGCCTACGACCAAGCGGGGCGGCAGCTGGTACTGGACTGGGAGCTGCCGCGGTACGACGTGGTGCCGCAGGCCAAGTCGGTGCGGTACATGCCCGGTACGGACCAGGACAAGGAGACGGCCCGGCCCGCCACGCAGCGCCGCGCCCTGTACCGGGACCTGCTGGCGCAGTGCGTGCTCCTGGTCGTGCGTGAGCTGTACGCGGCGGACGAGTTCGGCGTGCTGGACTCGGTCGTCGTCAACGGCTTCGTGGACGACCACGATCCCGTGACGGGCCGCGAGGCCCAGATCGTGCTGGCCACGGTGTCGGCCGCCCGCTCCGCCTTCTCCGGGCTGCGGCTGGAACAGGTGAGCGCGGTGGACTGCCTGGTCGAGGGCCTGCGGGGGCAGCTGTCGGCGCGCCCCGACCAGCTGACGGCCGTACGGGCCATCCGCGTGCCGGGCGAGGTCGGCGGCGGGGTGGTCACCCACGGCGGCACGCACGGGAGCGCGGAGGAGCCCGATCTCTTCGCGATGGACCCGATCGCTTTCGAGAACCTGGTCGCCGACCTGTTCCGGGCGATGGGCATGCAGGCGGTGACCACCCAGCGGTCGGGAGACGGCGGCGTGGACGTCGAGGCGCTGGACCCGGCCCCGATACGGGGCGGGCGGATCGTGGTGCAGGTCAAGCGCTACCGCAACACCGTGCCGCCTACGGCGGTACGGGACTTGTACGGCACGGTCCAGGACGCGGGGGCGAACAAGGGGGTGCTGGTCACCACCTCGTCCTTCGGACCGGGGTCGTACACCTTTGCCAACGGCAAGCCGCTGGAATTGGTTCCCGGCACCGAACTCGTGGCGCTGCTGCACCAGTACGGCCTGCTGGGGCGGCTGGGCAGCGGTCCCGCCGCCGTCCCGGCGCAGCGCCCGCCCGAGTCCGAGGAACCGCCCGTGGGTCACAACGTGCTCGGCATGTCCTGGTCGGGCGAGGTCGCGCTGGACGTGTGCGCGCTGGTCTGCGAGGGCAACCGGGTGCTGAGCGAGGACCACTTCGTCTTCTTCAACAACCCGCGCACTCCGGACGGTTCGGTCCGGACGCGGGCGCACGCAGCCCCCGACAAGGCCGCGGTCGAGGTCACCTTCGACGCCCTGCCGCTGCCTGCCGACCGGCTCGTCCTCGTGGCGGCGATCGACCCCGAGATCAATCCCGATGCCGACCTCGCCGGGTTCACCGACGCCCGGATCCGGTTGCTGGGCGCGGCCGGGGAGGAGCTGGGCCGCCTGGAGGTCTCCGACGGCCGGGCGGGCGAGACGGCCCTGGTCCTCGGCTCGTTCCGGCGCCGGCCGAACGGCGACTGGGATTTCGTGATCGGCGGCAAGGGCTACCGGGGCGGGCTGGAAGACCTGCTGCGGGAGCACGGCGTCGAAGTGGCCTAGTAGGGGTCCTGCCCCCCCTCGCAGCGGTGACCGGGAGGGGCGCCACTTCGATCAGTACTCCTGGTCGGCGTCGGCCGCCTCGCCATCCGGTCCGGGCCGCGGCCCGAGGCCCGGCTGGGCGACGTACCGCAGGACGCCCCACATGCTCTCGGGGGGCGTCTCCTGCGGCGCCGGTTCGCGGCAGGCCTCCAGTTCGCGCAGCAGAGCGGGGCCGTCGGTGCCGGAGCCGATCAGTACGAGCTGCGTCAGGCGCGGTTCCCCCCACCCCCAGGGCCCCGGGGCGAAGCGGAGGAATCTGCCGACCGCGTGGACCTCGTACCGTTCCTCGTGTCCGGGGACGCCGAAGTAGACGAAGCCCTTGATCCGGTAGAGCCCGGCCGGGCGGCGGTCGAGGAAGTCGATGAACCGGCGGGGGCTCAGTGCCTGTCCGCTGGTGAACTCGGTGCTCTCGTACGCCGCGTGCGCGTGGCTGTCATGGCCCGCGTGGCCGTCGTGGCCGCCGGCCTCCGCGAGCAGGTCCTCGAAGGAGAGCTGCCCGCGCGTCTCGGTCCAGGGCCGGCGGTCGAAGAGGAGTTCCGGGTCGATCCGCCCGTGGTCGGCGCACACGACCGGGGTGCCCGGGGCGCAGAGCGCGGCGAGCTCCGCCTCGATCCGGGCCCGCTCGGCGGCGTCCACCCGGTCGGTCTTGTTCAGCACCACCAGGTCCGCGACGGCGAGGTGCCGGTCGGTCTCCGGATGCCTGGCCCGGGTCGCGTCGAACTCTGCGGCGTCCACGACCTCCACCATGCCGCCGTAGCAGACGTCCGGATTCTCGCTGGCCATCAGCATCCGGATCATCTCCTGGGGCTCGGCCAGCCCGCTCGCCTCGATGACGATCACGTCGATCCGGTGGGCGGGTGCGGAGAGCTTCTCCAGGTACGCGTCCAGTTCGCTGCCGTCGACGGCGCAGCACAGGCAGCCGCTGCCGAGGGAGACCATGGAGTCTCCGACGTGACCGGCCACCGACATCGCGTCGATCTCGATCGATCCGAAGTCGTTGACGACGACTCCGATACGGGTGCCTCCCCGGTGGGCGAGGAGGTGGTTGAGCACGGTCGTCTTGCCGGATCCGAGGAATCCGGCGAGGACGACGACGGGAATGGGCTGCCTGCTGTTCACCCGGCCGATCGTAACCAGGCGCCGTCACGCGAGCGGGGGCACCTGCTGGGGCGGGACGGGGCCCGTGTACCGGGCGGCCGGGCGGATGATCTTCGAATCGGCGGCCTGCTCCAGGACGTTCGCGCTCCAGCCGACCACACGGGCCGCGCAGAAGGTCGGGGTGAACATCTCGCGCGGCAGCCCGCACAGTTCCATGTCGACGCCCGCGTAGAACTCCACATTGGTGTGCAGTTCGCGGCCCGGCTTGAGCTCGGCGAGGATCTCCTCGACCCGGCGCTCGACCTCGACGGCGAAGTCCACGAGCGGCCCGCCGAAGGCGCGGGCGATGTCACGCAGCATGCGCGAGCGCGGATCCTCGGTGCGGTACACGGGGTGGCCGAAGCCCATGATCCGGTCCCCCGCCAGGACCCGCTCGCGGATCCACGGCTCGATGCGGTCCGCGGTGCCGATGGCGTCCAGGGTGTCCAGGGCCCGGCTGGGCGTGCCGCCGTGCAGCGGGCCGGAGAGCGCGCCGATCGCGCCCGTCAGGCAGGCCGCGACATCGGCGCCGGTGGAGGCGATGACCCGGGCGGTGAAGGTCGAGGCGTTGAAACCGTGGTCGATGGTGGAGATCAGGTACCGCTCGACCGCGCGGGCCTTGACCGGGTCGGGCTCCTGGCCGGTGAGCATGTAGAGGTAGTTGGCCGCGTACGGGAGGTCATCGCGCGGCTCGACCGGGTCCAGGCCCCGCCCCAGCCGGTACAGCGCCGTGAGCAGGGTCGGTACGGCGGCGCGGGCGGCCAGCGCGTCGGCGGCCCGGCGGCCGGGGTCGAGGTCGTAGACCGGGCGGAAGCCGGCGCAGGCCCCGAGCAGTGAGAGCGCCGTGCGCAGTCCGGCGAGCGGGCCGGAGCGCGCGCTGGCCCGGACCAGGGCGGGCAGGGCCTCCCGTACCTCGTCGGGCGGCCGGCGCAGCGGGGCGATCTCGGCGGCGAAGCCGGCCCGCTCGACGGCGTCGGCGGGCAGGGCGCCGCGGAACATCAGGTGCCACACGTCCTCGAAGCCGCGGCTCTCGGCGAGCTCGACGGCCGAGTACTGGCGGTAGTGGTAGAAGCCTTCACGGCCTCGGACGTCACCGAGCTCGGTCTCGGTGACGACGACTCCGGACAGGCCGCGGGGGACGGGGACGGGGGCGCCCGCGACCGTGTACGCGTACGTCAGCCGTGGCCAGCTCACGAGCCGACGCCATCCCGTCGGGCGCGGCAGCAGCTTCGACGCGCGCGAGGTGGAGGCGCTGGCCCGGCGCAGCCGACGCGAGGCGGCGGCTCCCGTCGGGGAGCTGTCCGTACGGACCTCGCTCACGCTGATCGAGTCCGACCGGTACTTCTTCCGCGGCGTCGACGCCGTGGAACTGGCCTCGCGGTACCCCTACGAAGAGGTCGCCGAGTGGCTCTGGACCGGGACGCTGCCACGCGGTGCCCGGTTCACCGCTCCCCCGGAGTCCCTCGCCGCGGCTCGCCGGGCGGTCGCCGCACTGCCCGACCACAGCGGGCCGATCGACCGACTGCGGGTGGCGACCGCCGCCCCGGCCGTCGCGGACCCGCTGCGCTTCGACCTCTCACCGGAGGCCGTACTGGGCTCCGCGCGCTGCCTGATCCCGACGCTGGTCGGCGCCCTGCCGACGGCGGGGCAGGACCATCGCGGGACCGGACCGACGGCCTGGCAGCTGTGGTGCCGGCTGACCGCGAGGGAGCCGGATCCGGCGGCCCTGGACGCCCTCGACCTCGCGCTGGCCCTGCTCATCGACCACGACCTGGCCGCCTCGACGCTGGCCGTACGGGTGGCCGCGTCGGCGCGGGCGCATCCGTACGCGGCGGTGTCGGCCGGACTCGGCGCGCTCGAAGGGCCGCTGCACGGCGCGGCCGGGCGGCTGGCGCACCGGATGCTGGCCGAGGCGCTGGAGCGGGGCGGCGCGGCGCCCGTGGTCGCGGACCACCTGCGGGCGGGCCGGCGGGTTCCGGGGCTCGGACACCGGCTGTACCCGGGCGAGGACCCGCGGGCCCGGGCCCTGTTCGCACGGCTGGAGACGCTGCCCAAGGCCGGGCCGGCACTGGCCGCCGCCCGGGATGTCGTCGCCACCACCGCCGCACGCCGGCCCGGACTGCACGCCAATGTGGACCTGGCGCTGGCAGTGCTGACGGTGTCCTGCGGGATGGGACCGGAGGCCGGGGAGACCGTCTTCGCGGTGGCCCGTACGGCGGGCTGGATGGCGCACGCGCTGGAGAAGTACCAGGAACGGCCGCTGCGGATGCGTCCGAGCGGCCACTACCAGGGGCCCCGCCCGCCCCAGCCATTGCCGTAATTGCCGGGGCCCGCCCCGCCCACCGCGTCTGACCAGGGGCGACGACGACCAGGCCGGGACGCCCCAAGCGCTCCGTTCCCGGCCGCGGAACCAGTCGCCCGCACCTCACGGCCGTCGATGTGGATCCTGCCGGGATTCCGCTTATGCCCGCGCCCGCCTACGGTGCTAGTCATGCGGTTCCCCCTCATGAGCGCTCGGCGCCTCGGGCTGCCCAGACGGGCCGTCTCCCAGATCCTGCTGACCCAGCTGGCCATCGCCGCCGGAGTCGTCCTGCTCGCCACGGGCCTCTTCCTGGCTCCGCTGAGCGCGCAGCTCGACGACCAGGCCATGCGGCGCGCCCTCGCCATCGCCCAGAGCGCCGCGGCCGACCCGTCGCTGGCCGCCGATCTCCTGGCCTCCCGGGCTTCGGCGGACAGCCCGGTGCAGTCCTCGGCCGAGCGGATCCGCCGGGCCACCGGAGCCGAGTACGTCGTCGTCATCGACCTGGACGGCATCCGCCGTTCGCACCCCAGTGCCGAACGGATCGGACGGCCCGTCTCAACCGACCCGAGCGACGCGCTGGCGGGCCGGGAGGTCATGGAGATCGACGAGGGCACCCTGGGCCGCTCCGCCCGCGGCAAGGTCCCGCTCATCGCGGCCGACGGCGAGATCGTCGGCGCCGTCTCCGTCGGCATCGCCTACGACAGCGTCCGCGACCGGTTGCTCGGCGCCATCCCCGGCCTGCTCGCCTACGCGGGCGGCGCCCTGGCGGCCGGAGCGCTGGCCGCCTACCTCGTCTCCCGCAGGATCCAGCGCCAGACCCGGGACCTGGCGTTCTCCGACATCGCCGGCCTGCTCGCCGAGCGCGAGGCGATGCTGCACTCCATCCGCGAAGGAGTGATCGCCCTCGACCGCGACGGCCGCGTCCGCCTGGTCAACGACGAGGCCGCCCGCCTGCTGGGCCTCGCCCCCGACTCCGCGGGACTCCTCGCCGGGCGCCCGCTGGAGGACGTACTGGGTGGGGGCCGCACCACCGACGTCCTCTCCGGCCGCGTCACGGGACGCGACCTGCTCACCGTCCAGGGCCCGCGGGTCCTGGTGGCCAACCGGATGCCCACCGAGGACGGCGGCGCCGTCGCCACCCTGCGCGACCGCACCGAGCTGGAACACCTCGGCCGCGAGCTCGACGCCACGCGGGGCCTGATCGACGCCCTGCGCGCGCAGGACCACGAGCACGCCAACCGTCTCCACACCGTCCTCGGCCTGCTGGAGCTGGGCCTGCACGAGGAGGCGGTGGAATTCGTGACCGAGGTCGTCGGAGTGCACCGCACCACCGCCGAACAGGTCACCGAGAAGGTGCACGACCCACTGCTGGCCGCCCTTCTGGTGGGCAAGGCGACCGTCGCCGCCGAGCGCGGCGTCCCTCTGCGGCTGGCCGGAACCACCCTCCTCCCCGACCGCCTGGTGGACCCGGGCGGCCTCGTCACCATCGTCGGCAATCTGGTCGACAACGCCCTGGACGCCGCCGCCGGTTCTCCGGCGCCCTTGATCGAGGTGGAGCTGCGCGCCGAAGGCCGTACGGCCGTGCTGTTGGTGCGCGACAGTGGCCCCGGGGTCCCTGCCGCGCGCCGCGAGGAGATCTTCACGGAGGGCTGCTCGACCAAGCAGCCCAAGGCCCACCGCGAGCGCGGGCTGGGTCTCGCCCTCGTACGCCGCCTCGCGGAGCGGCAGGGCGGCAGCGCCCGGGCCGGTGAAGCAGCGGACGGAGGGGCGGAATTCTCCGTCGTACTCCCGGAGGCCCTGCGATGAACGAGACCCCGATTCACGTATTGGTCGTCGACGACGACATGCGTGTTGCCCGGATCAACGCGGCGTACGTGGCGAAGGTTCCCGGTTTCCGGGTGATCGCGCAGGCCCATTCGGCGGCCGAGGCCTTGGAGTTCCTCACGGCCCGCCCGGTGGACCTGGTGCTGCTGGACCACTACCTGCCGGACGAGAACGGCCTCGACCTCGTCCGCCGGCTGCGCCAGCTCGGCCACCGCACCGATGTGATCATGGTCACGGCCGCCCGTGACCTGTCCACCGTCCAGGCCGCCATGCGCCTCGGCGCCCTCCAGTACCTGGTCAAACCCTTCACCTTCGCCGGCCTGCGCAGCCGGCTGGAGGCGTACGGGGCGCTGCGCCGCACCCTGGACACCGGGGGCGAGGCCGAACAGGCCGAGGTGGACCGGATCTTCGGCGCCCTCGCGACCGCCGGCTCCCCCAACGAGCTCCCCAAGGGGCACTCCGCCACCACCGCGGAAGTGGTCCGCCAGGTCCTGCGGTCCGCCGACGGTCCCCTCTCCACCCAGCAGATCGCGGAACGCGCGGGCATCAGCCGCCAGACCGCCCAGCGCTACCTCAAGCTCCTCGAACGCACCGGCCGCGTCTCCCTCGCCCTGCGCTACGGCGAGACCGGACGACCTGAACACCGCTACACCTGGCTCCCGTCGGACGGCACGTGAGTCCACGACAGGTGAGACCACGACGGGTGAGTCCAACGGCACTTGAGACCCGGGGACCGAGGCGTGCTCAGACGGCTCCGGCGCCGGTCAGCGAACGGACCTCCGTCTCCGCGTACTTCCCCTCGTCGGCCAGCTCGCGGGAGGTGACCGTGCCCAGCCAGCCCGCCAGGAAGCCCAACGGGATCGAGACCAGCCCCGGGTTCTGGAGCGGGAAGAGCTGGAAGTCCGCGCCCGGGAAGAGGGCATCGGGACTGCCGGAGACCACCGGGGAGAGCGCGACCAGAACGACCGCGGGAACCAGCCCCCCGTACACCGACCAGACCGCGCCCCTGGTGGTGAAGCCGCGCCAGAAGAGCGAGTACAGCAGCACCGGCAGGTTCGCGGAGGCCGCCACCGCGAAGGCCAGCCCCACCAGGAAGGCCACGTTGAGGTTCTGGGCGAACAGCCCGAGGACGATGGCCACCGCTCCGATGCCGACGGCCGCGACCCGGGCCACCGCGACCTCGCTGCGCTGCTTGGAGCGCCGGCGCTTGAGGGAGGCGTACAGGTCGTGCGCGACGGACGCCGATGAGGCCAGGGTGATCCCGGCGACCACCGCGAGGATGGTCGCGAAGGCGATGGCGGCCACGAAGGCGAACAGCACCGCGCCTCCGGTGGAACCGGCACCCCCGCCGAGGAAGGCCGCGAGCAGCGGAACCGCCGTGTTGCCGGAGGCGTTGGAGGCCCGTACCTCGTCGGGGCCCACCAGCGCGGCCGCACCGACGCCGAGCACGATGGTCATCAGGTAGAAGCCGCCGATCAGCGCGATCGCCCAGACCACCGACCGGCGCGCCGCCCGCGCGGTCGGCACGGTGTAGAAGCGCGACAGGATGTGCGGCAGCCCTGCGGTCCCTAGGACCAGCGCGAGGCCCAGGCTCACGAAGTCGAAGCGGGCGGTCCAGTCCCCGCCGTACTTGAGGCCGGGAGTGAGGAAGCGGGCCCCGTGCCCGCTGCGGTCGGCGGCCGTGCTGAGCAACTGGTCGAAGTTTCCGTGGAAGCGGAGCAGCACCAGCACGGTCAGGGTGACCGCCCCGCCCATCAGGAGCACGGCCTTCACGATCTGGATCCAGGTGGTGGCCCGCATTCCGCCGAAGGACACGTAGACGACCATCAGCGCGCCGACCCCGACCACGGCCAGCGTCCGGGCCGCCGCGCTCGAACTCCCGAGGAGCAGACCGACCAGGCTGCCGGCGCCGACCATCTGCGCCACGAGGTAGAGCACCGAGACGACGACCGAGGAGGTCCCGGCCGCGATGCGCACCGGTCGCTCGCTCATCCGGGCGGCGACCACGTCCGCGAGGGTGAAGCGCCCGCAGTTGCGGACCAGTTCGGCGACCAGGAAGAGCACCACCAGCCAGGCGACGAGGAAGCCCACCGAGTAGAGCAGGCCGTCGTAGCCGAAGAGGGCGATCAGACCGGAGATGCCGAGGAAGGAGGCGGCCGACATGTAGTCGCCCGCGATGGCGAAACCGTTCTCCATGGGCGAGAACAAGCGCCCGCCGGCGTAGAACTCCTCCGCCGAGCCGTGCCGGTTCCTGCTGACCCACGTGGTGATGCCCAGGGTGACCGCGATGAAGACGCTGAACAGGATCAG
Source organism: Streptomyces sp. NPDC003038 (assembly GCF_040611115.1). Taxonomy (NCBI): domain Bacteria; kingdom Bacillati; phylum Actinomycetota; class Actinomycetes; order Kitasatosporales; family Streptomycetaceae; genus Streptomyces; species Streptomyces sp. NPDC003038. Next base: position 45,624 of record NZ_JBEXNN010000006.1, on the reverse strand, counting down.
GGCGAGGGTCTGGTGTTCGGTGGTCACGATCCGGCCTCCCGCGACCGGGTGCGCTCCTGGTCCCGCTTCTGCTCGAAGACGGTCCAGCGCAGGTCGAGGGCCGCCCGGTCCCGGCGCAGCCGCGCGTGCCGCGCGTACGCCCAGGTCAGCAGGAAGGTGCTGAGGAACTGGGCGAGCCCCGCAAGCAGCGCCACATTGACCGAGCCGGCCACGGGCCGGGCCATGATGCCGGGCGCCGTGGTGGCGGCGACCACGTAGGCCACGTACCAGAGGAAGAATCCGGCGGTCGCCGGGACGACGAACCTGCGGTAGCGGCGGCGAACCTCCTGGAAGGCGGGGCTGCGCTGCACTTCGAGGTAGATGTCGGATGCGCCGGGCGCCGGTCGTCCGCCGGTGGCCGCGGCGGGCGGTGACGTTTCCCCACCCTCACTCCCACCCTCGCCCTCGCCCCAGCCCACGGCCAGCGCGTCGTACCAGGGGTCGTCCAGCCGGATCGTTCCGGCATCACGACCGTCGTGCTTGTCCACCGAACTCTCCTTGCCCGCCGCCGCATTGGCCGCGTGTCCACAAGGATGTGCGCAATGGTCGCTTTCCGGACTGGTCTCCCGGCGCTCTTCACTCCTTCAGGTGATGGAGCGAAGAGCGCCGGTGTGCCGTGGTGCCGGTCGGCTCCCCGCGGGTCAGGCGTCGATGCGCGAGCGGTCGAGGGTCGCCGCGGAGCTGGTGATGAACTCCTTGCGCGGGGCCACCTCATTGCCCATGAGCAGATCGAAGACCTGCTCGGCCGAGTTCAGGTCGCCGATGTTGATCCGGCGCAGGGTACGGAAGCGGGGGTCCATGGTGGTCTCCGCCAGCTGGTCCGCGTCCATCTCGCCGAGGCCCTTGTAGCGCTGGATCGAGTCCTTGTACCGGATGTTCTTGCGCTGGTACTCCAGCAGGGTCTGGCGCAGCTCGTTGTCCGAGTACGTGTAGACGTACTTGTCCTGGCCCTTCTTCGGCTGGACCAGCTCGATCCGGTGCAGCGGCGGCACGGCCGCGAAGACCCGGCCCGCCTCGACCATCGGCCGCATGTACCGCTGGAAGAGCGTGAGCAGCAGACAGCGGATGTGCGCGCCGTCCACATCGGCGTCGACGAGCAGGACGATCTTCCCGTACCGGGCGGCGTCGATGTCGAAGGTCCGGCCCGAGCCGGCTCCTATGACCTGGATGATCGCGCCGCACTCGGTGTTCTTGAGCATGTCCGAGACCGACGACTTCTGGACATTGAGGATCTTGCCGCGGATCGGCAGCAGCGCCTGGAATTCCGAGTTCCGGGCGAGCTTGGCCGTACCGAGGGCGGAGTCCCCCTCGACGATGAAGAGCTCGCTGCGGTCCACGTCGTCGCTGCGGCAGTCGGCCAGCTTGGCGGGCAGGGAGGAGGTCTCCAGCGCGGTCTTGCGGCGCTGAGCCTCCTTGTGCTGCCGGGCCGCGATCCGGGTCCGGGCGGCCGCGACGATCTTCTCCATCACGGCGCGGGCCTGCTGCTTGTCGTCGCGCTTGGTGGAGGTCAGGAATGCCTTGAGCTCCTTGGCGACCACGGCGGCGACGATGCGGGTGGCCGCGGAGGTGCCGAGCACCTCCTTGGTCTGGCCCTCGAACTGCGGCTCGGCGAGGCGGACGGTGACGACGGCGGTCATGCCCTCCATCGCGTCGTCCTTGACCACGTCGTCCTCGGCGACGCGCAGAAGCTTCGCCGAGCGCAACACCTCGTTGACGGTCTTGGTGATCGAGCGCTCGAAGCCGGAGACGTGAGTACCGCCCTTGGGGGTGGCGATGATGTTCACGAAGGACTTGACGTTGGTCTCGTACCCCGTGCCCCAGCGCAGGGCGATGTCCACCCCGAGCTCGCGGGTGACCTCGGTGGGGGTCATGTGGCCGCGGTCGTCGAGGACCGGGACGGTCTCCTTGAAGGTGCCCGTGCCCGTCAGGCGCAGCACGTCGCAGACGGCCTTGTCCTGGGCGAGGTACTCGCAGAACTCGCTGATGCCGCCGTCGAAGCGGAAGAGCTCCTCGGTCTTGCCGGCCCCGTCGATGCCGCGCTCGTCGCGGACGAGCAGGGTCAGGCCGGGCACGAGGAAGGCCGTCTGGCGGGCGCGCTGGTAGAGCGTCTCCAGATTGAGCTTGGCGTCCTTGAGGAAGATCTGGCGGTCGGCCCAGTAGCGGATCCGGGTGCCGGTGCGGCCCTTGGGTACGCGCTTGATCTTGCGGAGGCCGTTGGCGGGGTCGAACGGGCTGTCGGGGCCCTGCTCGGTGAACAACCCGGGGGTGCCGCGGCGGAAGCTGATGGCGTGGGTCGCGCTGTTGCGGTCGACCTCGACGTCCAGGCGGGCGGAGAGGGCGTTGACCACGGAGGCACCGACGCCGTGCAGGCCGCCCGAGGCCGCGTACGAGCCACCGCCGAACTTGCCGCCGGCGTGCAGTTTGGTCATGACGACCTCGATGCCGGACAGGCCGGTCTTGGGCTCGACGTCCACGGGGATGCCGCGGCCGTTGTCCCGGACCTCGACGGAGGAGTCCTCGTGGAGGATCACCTCGATGTGGTCGCAGTAGCCGCCCAGGGCCTCGTCGACCGAATTGTCGATGATCTCCCAGAGGCAGTGCATGAGGCCCCGGCTGTCGGTCGAGCCGATGTACATGCCGGGCCGCTTGCGGACGGCCTCAAGACCCTCGAGGACGAGCAGGTGCCGCGCGGTGTAGTTGGAACCGTCCCGGTCTGCTCCGGACAGCAGCGCGCTGGAAGGCACGGACGTGTCGGCGGTCACGCAGTTCGCTCCTCGCTGAATTTCTTTTCTGGCCCGTGGGGCGCAGGGGTGGCTCGGGTGCCGCTCGAAGGGTACCGAGGCCAGGTAGAGCCGATGCAACGCCACCCTCGCGGCTTCATCAGCCTAGTGCAGATCCGCACGGATGTTCGATCCCCCGGAGGGGTGAAGGAAACATCACGTTCCCTTCCAGGCATGAACCATTTAGGGTTCGGGCACGTCCTCATGAACAACCTGGCGCTCAGCCGGGGGAGGATGGAACTGCGACAAGCGAACGACTGACAGCGCGAAACCGTAAAGCGACGCAATACGGCTCCTTCGCCGCCAACCGGCAACAGCCGGCCAGCTTCGGAAGGAAGTTTCGAGGAAAAGCCGAGAGCGGGAACGTTTTCGGCCTGGTTGGATGTTGACCCTGGTACGACAGCTCGTCGAGCTAGAGAAGAGGCGACGTGACTACTGTTCTGACACCCGCGACCCCGCTGACGGCCGCTGACCGATGCGACCGTTGCGGCGCCCAGGCATATCTGCGCGTCGTCCTGCTGAGCGGCGGTGAACTGCTCTTCTGCGCCCACCACGGACGCAAGTTCGAGCCGGAACTCAAGAAGATCGCCGCGGAAATACAGGATGAAACCGAGCGGCTTACGTCTGCTCCGGCTGCCAATGCCGAACCCGAGGACCGCTGACACAGGCCTATACCTCGCATCCGACGAGCCAGGACCGGCCAAGCCGGTCGACGGGCGGCACCTCCGAGATCCGGGGGCGCCGCCCGTCCTCATGCCCGGACCCACCGGCGCTCCGCCCGCCGGCGGTCCCCCCGCCGCCGCGGCCCGGCCCTTCGGGGCCGTCACCGGCTCTCGGACGGGCACGTCGTCCCTACGACACCCCCGCAGGGGCCTTGTGCGGGGCTCACAGGACTCCGGAAGCCACCGGTGGTGTTCCTGCACCCGGCCCTAGTGTGCGGCCCTCTGCGGGCCGCTCACGAAGCCGACCAGCGGGGCGATCCGCGTGTACACCCCCGGGCTGTCGGCGCGTCCGCAACCGCGCCCCCAGGAGACGAGCCCGATGAGCCGCCCCTGAGCGACCAGGGGACCCCCGCTGTCGCCCTGGCAGGCGTCCTTGCCGCCGTCGCCCGCGCCGTCGCCCGCGCACACCATCGACTCCGCCCGGAACTGCCCCTGGCTGTCTCCGGGATACGCGCGACGGCAGACGTCGTCCGCCAGGACCGTGACCGGCGCGGCGTGCAGCGCATACGCGTAGTCACCGAAGCCGCTCGTGTCGCCCCACCCGTACACGGCCGCGTCCGTGCCCGCCCGGTACGCGGCATGCCCCGCCCCGGCCATGGGCAGGACGTAGTGCGCCGGCACGGCTTCGTCCAGTTCCAGCACGGCGAGGTCCCCGGCGTTGCTCAGGGGGTCGTACGCCGGGTTGACCCGGGCCGAGCGCACGGCGATCTCCCGGCCCTCGGCCGCCTGCAGCTCCGTACGCCCGGTGACGACCCGAAAATCCGCGACGGAGTCGACTGCGCCGCCCAGCACCTGGCGACTGAGGCAGTGGGCCGCGGTCAGCACCTTCTTCGGGCCCACGATGACACCCCCGCAGAACTGTCCGCCCCGCGTACCCCCGAACCGGTCACGGCTGGCCAGGGCCACCACCCAGGGGCTGTCCGCCACCTTCACCGGCTTCCCGCCGATCACCACGCTGTCCGCGGCTGCCCGCGGGGCCTGGGCCAGCGGCGCCGCGGCCGCTCCCGCCACCAGGGTCAGCGCGCCCGCCAGAGCACGGGTAAAGGGACGACGCATGGGGCCTCCTGACTCCGGGTGTGCATGACTCCACCCAGAGTGGGATGCCCGGTGGCCGTGCGCACCCGCGCGGCCACCGGCGCGGACCCGAACCGGTCAGTCCAGGTAGTCGCGCAGGACCTGCGACCGGGACGGGTGACGCAGCTTGGACATCGTCTTGGACTCGATCTGACGGATTCGCTCGCGCGTCACGCCGTAGACCTTGCCGATCTCGTCGAGCGTCTTGGGCTGGCCGTCCGTGAGGCCGAAGCGCATCGAGACCACGCCGGCCTCGCGCTCACTCAGGGTGTCAAGCACCGAGTGCAGCTGCTCCTGCAGGAGCGTGAAGCTCACGGCGTCGGCCGGGACGACCGCCTCGGAGTCCTCGATGAGGTCACCGAACTCGCTGTCGCCGTCCTCGCCGAGCGGCGTGTGCAGGGAGATCGGCTCGCGGCCGTACTTCTGGACCTCGATGACCTTCTCCGGGGTCATGTCGAGTTCCTTCGCCAGCTCCTCCGGCGTGGGCTCCCGGCCCAGGTCCTGGAGCATCTGGCGCTGCACCCGCGCGAGCTTGTTGATGACCTCGACCATGTGCACCGGGATGCGGATGGTGCGGGCCTGGTCGGCCATGGCACGGGTGATCGCCTGCCGGATCCACCAGGTGGCATACGTGGAGAACTTGTAGCCCTTGGTGTAGTCGAACTTCTCGACCGCGCGGATCAGACCGAGGTTGCCCTCCTGGATCAGGTCCAGGAAGAGCATGCCGCGGCCGGTGTAGCGCTTGGCGAGAGAGACCACGAGGCGGAGGTTGGCCTCCAGCAGGTGGTTCTTCGCGCGGCGGCCGTCCTCGGCGATGATCTCCAGCTCGCGCTTGAGCTTGGGCGCCAGCTTGTCCGAGTTCGCCAGCTTGTCCTCGGCGAACAGACCCGCCTCGATGCGCTTGGCGAGCTCGACCTCCTGCTCGGCGTTGAGGAGGGGGACCTTGCCGATCTGCTTGAGGTAGTCCTTGACCGGGTCGGCGGTGGCGCCGGCGACGACGACCTGCTGGGCGGGGGCGTCGTCCTCGTCGTCGGAGATGACGAAGCCCTTGTTCTCGCCGCCCTCCTCCTCCTCGTCGGCGTCGGCCTTGGCGGCGTCGGGACCCTCGTCCGGGGTCTCGTCGTCGGCGGCGTCGTCGGCGCCCTTCTTGGCGGCCGTCTTCTTCGCCGCCGTCTTCTTGGCAGCGGTCTTCTTGGCGGGCGCGGCCTTCTTGGCCGCCGTCTTCTTCGCCGCCGTCTTCTTGGCGGCGGGCTCGGTCCCGGGCTCTTCCACGAGAGCGTCCGCGATACCCGGGTCCGCCGTCTCGGCCGCCGGGTCCGTGGTGCCGGCGGGCTGCGCGGCCGCCGTCTTCGCCGCCACGGTCTTGGTGGCCGTCCGCTTGGCCGGGCTCTTCGCTGCGACGCTCTTGCGGGTGGTGCGCTTGGGGGACTCCGCGGCACTGACCATCAGCGTCACACCCTCTTCCTCGAGGATCTGGTTGAGGCTGCGCAGAACATTCTTCCACTGGGTCGCAGGAATCTGGTCAGCCTCGAAGGCCCGACGCACGTCATCGCCGGCGATCTGCCCCTCGGCCTTGCCTCGCTCGATGAGCGCCATCACAGACTCGGAATCGGCGATCTCCGGCGGGAGCGTACGGGATGTGCTGGCCGACACGAACAACCTCTCGGAACGATGGAAACGGCTTCCGACCCCGGGCCTCGTGGTGCTGGACCGGAGCCGACGACCACCGACTGGGGATGGGCCGGCGGCGCGGGCAGGGGCCGGGGAGCTGCACAGCACCCGCAGGGGCTGCTGTTTCCCTCCGTCGGCCATCACCTCTTAGGTCATCGCGTGACCTCGCGGAGCGTTACGCCCAATCTTCGTGGCCCGAGTCACACCCCGTATGCGCCATTGCCGGTCATAGGGTCATACGGGTGATTCCGGCCCGGCCCGATCCGGCGGAGCGAACGGAGCCGGACGCCGGTGTCGCCGGACCCGACCGGGCCCGGCGACACGTCGTAACACCCCCGCGCCCCCGCGCGTCCGTCCGTCAGTGCTCGCGCGGGGCGGGGACCACGCGCTCGACCTCCGGGTGCACCGTCAGGAGCTGACGCATGGCGTTCTCGGCGGCCAGCGCGTCACCCGCTGCCAGAGCCTCGACCATCCGCGCGTGGTGGGCGACGCAGGTCTCGCTGGGGCGGTCACAGGCGGTGATCGGGCTGCCGGAGACCTGAAGGGCGGAGGAGACGATGCCGGAGAGGTGCTCCAGCATGCGGTTCCCGGCCAGCTGGATGAGGAGCGCGTGGAACTCGTTGTCGGCACGGGTGAAGGTGATCGAGTCACCCTGGCTGATGGCGTGGCCCATGATCTCGACCATGTCGGCGAGGCGCTGCTGGACGTCCGGACGTCCGTGGCCGGCGGCGAGACGGGCGGCGAGCGGTTCGATGGTCCAGCGGAGCTCGTTGAGCTCGCGACGCTGGTCGTCCCGCTGAGGCCCGAAGGCCCGCCACTCGATGATGTCGGGATCGAGCAGGTTCCAGTCGGCGACCGGGCGGACCCGGGTGCCGACGTTGGGCCGGGCACTGACGAGGCCCTTCGCCTCCAGGACCCGCAGGGATTCACGGACGACCGTACGGGAGACCTCGAAGCGCTGGCCGATCTCCTCGGGGACCAGCGGGCGGTCCGCGCCGAGGTCGCCGGAAACGATCATCTGGCCGAGCTGCTGGACGAGTTGGCCGTGCAGTCCGCGGCCGCGGCTGCCCGCGGCGCGGCGGCCGACCCGGCTCAGCTCGACGTCGGCGCCGTCCCAGTGGGGCACTCCGACACGGTCGGACCCCGCGGTCTCCGTGTAGGGGTAGCGGTCGAGTTCGCCCGGGCCGGCGAGGCCGGAGTCGGCGTGGCGGGCGGCGGTCATCATGGTGTGCGCAAGGGTACTCACGAATCCTTTGTCGGCCTTGCCTCCTTGACCCTTGAGGTCTTTGGTGAAAAGCACACGAAAGGGTGATCGGTGCCACCTACGCAATTGACGACTTATCGTAAATAACCGGACCTTTTACGGGGAGTTGCGGTCCGCTTCACACGAGGAGGGCGCCAACGGTCTTCCCGGAGCGTTCTCCGGTACCGGAATGATCACCAACGGACGCGGCTGCGCAGCCCCGTGAACCCATAGGCGCACAACAAGACCGTCAGCGACAACAGCAGTGCCGTCGCGACCGGTTGGGTCATCACCCGCAGGGCTCCCAGGACCAGCCGGTCCGCTTCCGGGGGCCACTGCGCCCAGGACAGGCCGCGCAGCCGGGGCCCGAGTCCGGTCATCGGGTACGCGGACGGGCCGTCCAGCGCCTTGCGCACCAGCGGAACCACCATCACCGGTACGGCGAGTACCGCGGCCAGGCCCGCGGTGGCGGACCGGAAGACGCCGGAGGCCAGGACGCCGGCCCAGGCGCAGCCGATGAGGAGTCCGGCCCAACTCACGGCGGGAGGCAGCCACTCCGCGGGCAGGCGCAGTGGGCCGGTGCCGAAGACCAGCCCCAGGGCGGCGGCGTCGGCGGCAACGGCCAGGGCGCCCAGCAGCAGGGCGAGGACGGCGCACACGCCGAGTTTGGCGGCGAGCAGGCCCATCCGCCGGGGCACGGTGCCGCGGTCGGCGGCGAGGGCGGGGTAGCGGTACTCCTCACCGAAGGCCAGGGCGCCGAGCAGTCCGGCGCCGAGGGCGGCGGGCGGCAGCGGCAGGAGCTCCGGCCAGGCGGCGAGCAGCCGGTGCTGCGGGGTCTGGCCGGCCCGGGCCAGAACCAGGGCGGTCAGGGCGGAGGCGACGACGACGAGAAGCGCGGTGAGGGCGGGCGTGGCGGTGCCGAAGACCCGAAGCAGCTCGTAGCGCAGCGGTCGCAGCGGACCTCCGACGCGACGCACCGCCGATGCGGGCCGTCGGGAGTCGGCACGCCGGAAGCGCCCGCCGGACGCCTCACCGGGGCCCTCGCCCGGGCCCTCGCCCGGGCCTTCGCCCGGCATCTCACCGCGCGGGGAGGCGGTGCCTGCTGTGGCGCGGGCGCGCGGGACCGGTGACGTCGGCGAACCGGCGTCTCCCGTCTCATCGGCGAGCTGATGGACCAGCACACCGTGCCGGAACGCCGCTTCGCCGATTTCCGCACAGGTGCTGCCGTACACGGACAGGCGACTGCCGCTCTCCTCGACGATCTCCACCGAGCGCTGGGCCGCCCGGGCCTCCCGGCCCAGTACGTCTGCCAGCCGGGCCGCGTGCGGGGTGCGCACGGCGACCCTCGGCCGCAGCCGGGTCCGGGCGAACTCGGTCGCGTCTTGGTCGGCGACGAGCCGGCCCGCCTCGATGCTGACGACCCGGTCGGCGCTGCGCGCGGCCTCCTTCGCGTCGTCGGTGGTGAAGAGCACCGCTCCGCCGAGGGAGGCATGGCCGCGCAGCAGGCTGTGGAGCCAACCGCGCTCCCGTGGCGAGAGCCCGGCGGCGGGCTCGTCCAGGAGGAGGGTGCACGGGTCGGCGAGCAGCGCCGCGGCCAGCCCGACCCGGCGCTCCATGCCGAGCGAGAGCGAGCCGAGGCGCTGGTCCCGCAGACCCGCCATGCCGACGACCTCCAGCATGGTGTCGGCCCGGGAGGCCGGCACGCCGGCGGCGGCGCAGAGCATCCGCAGCTGGTTGCGGACGGTCCGCGACGGATTGCCGGGGACATCGCCGAGCAGTACGCCGACCTCCCGGCCGGGATGCGGGATCCGGTGGAGGGGACGGCCGCGGAAGTAGGTGACGCCGCGGCCCGGTTCGAGTTCGAGCATGAGCCGCAGTGCGGTGGTCTTGCCCGATCCCGGCTCACCGAGCAGGGCGGTCACGTACCCCGGGCGGGCCTCGAAGGTGAGGTCGTCCACGAGGGGCGGGGCGTCTCGACGGGGGGCGCTGGTAAGTCCGATGGCCTGGAGCATCGCTTCTCTCGCGGGGGGTGAGACCGCTCTGCGGCAGGGTGAGTACCGCAAGCAAGATAACGCGATATGTCCGATTTTCGACGCAACCGGTCCGATGGAATGCCGATATCGCCGTCAGGTCCGCCACGGCCGGCGAGCTCGCCCCGGGGCGTCGTCGCGGCGCCGTCGTGTAGGAAGCGACGCAGACGGAGACGGGGACGGGGAGGGATAGGGAGAGAGAGGGAACGGAGACAGAAGGGGCGGGGTCGAGGGCAGGTGCCTCGGCGTCAGACTTCCGGGCGCAGCATCGGCGGGTTGAGCAGGGTGGCTCCGCCCGCCCGGAACAGCTGGGCCGGACGCCCGCCCTGACGGGTCGTCGTCCCTCCGGCCGGAACCAGGAAGCCGGGGGTACCGGTGACCTTGCGGTGGAAGTTGCGCGGGTCGAGCGCCACTCCCCAGACCGCTTCGTAGACCCTGCGCAACTCGCCGACGGTGAACTCGGCCGGACAGAAGGCGGTGGCCAGAGAGGAGTACTCGATCTTCGAACGGGCCCGCTCCACGCCGTCGTCGAGGATCCGCGCATGGTCGAAGGCGAGCCCCGCGGAGGTCTCGTCGTCCGGGGCCAGAAGCTCGTCGACGGGGGCCCAGCGCGCGCTGTTGGCGTCTCCTCCCGCGCGCGGCGCCGGCAGGTCCGGAGCCAGCACCAGGTGCGCCACGCTGACGACACGCATCCGCGGATCCCGCTTCGGATCGCCGTAGGTCGCCAGCTGTTCCAGATGGGCCCCGTTACCGGCGCCCGGAACGGCGGGGTCGTGCGCGCACAACCCGGTCTCCTCGGCGAGTTCCCGGGCCGCGGCCGCCGCCAGGTCCTCGTCCCCGCGCACAAAACCGCCGGGCAGTGCCCAGCGCCCCTGGAACGGCTGCTCGCCCCGCCGGACGACCAGCGCGCAGAGCGCGTGGCGCCGCACGGTGAGCACGACCAGGTCGACGGTGACGGCGAAGGGCGGAAAGGCCGACGGGTCGTAGGGCGACATGCCGCGATCATAGTCGTCTGCCTGACGATAAACAGCGCTTTGCCGACCTCGAAGACTCGGGTCCGGCGGTTAACCTCCCAGTTGGAGCGCATCGGCGGCCTCCTCCACCATTCCGAGACCGAGCCGGCTGATCCGGACGGCGAAGGGTTGTCCCGACACCCGTAGCCCCGACAGCCTGAGGGCGCCGAGAGGGGCTCCCGGAAGGGGGGCGAGGGCGACCGTGCCCCCGGGGGCGTCGGGGCGGATTCCGGCGATGGCGGTCAGTACGTGGATTCCGGCCGCCGCGGCCACCGCGGCGGGGCGGCAGGCCGCCGGATGCGGGACGGGCACGCTGCCGGTGGTGCGCTGGTCGGCCGCGAACATCTCCGGCAGGCGGTACCCGAACGTCTCCGCCGCGTCCAGCAGACCCGTGAGCAGGGCTGCGGCCTCTTTTTCATGGCCTGCCTGGGCGAGGCCGGCCACGGCGGTCGCGCTCTCGTACGCCCGCACCGCGCCGGAGCGGTGACCGAACGGGTTGTGCCCCGGTTCCCGGGCCGCCATGCTCCGCAGCCCCCACCCCGAGTTCATACCGGGGGCGCCGAGCAGCCGGGCCAGCTGCTCGGTGTGGATCCGGTCCAGCAGCCCCGGGGCGAGTCGGCCGCCGCCGAGCAGCCCGGTGTCCAGCAGGTGGGCCGCGGCCCCCGTCAGCCGGGCCAGTGGCCGCCCGTCAGGGTGCAGGGCGGCGGCGGGACGGCCGCCGTCGGGGCCCTCGATCCAGAACGCGGCCCGGAACCTCTCGCGCAGCGCGGCTGCCCGGTCGCGCCATTCCTCGGCACCGGGTAGCCCGCACCCGGCCAGCAGGTCGGCGCCGAGCAGCGCGGCCCGGTGGGCGTGGGCCTGCGTCTCGCACCGCCGCGGCCCCGGCTCGGGATCGGCCAGGAAGCCGTCCTCCCCCAGAGCGCCGCGCAGCCAGCCGAGGCATCGCTCCGCGGCCGGGAGCAGCTGCGCCACCTCTCCCTCGGGCATCCCCCAGAGCCGGGCTTCGGCGAGCACGGCCACGAAGGCGAGGGTCGCCTCCGTGCCGGTGCACCCCGGCGGAAGCTGCGGTCCCGCGCCACGCAGGGGGCCCGGGATCTTCCCGGCGTCAGGGCCCCGCTCATCCGTCTGGGTCCGGGCCAGAATGCGCAGGGTGGCCGCGGCGAGCCCGGTTCCGAGCGGCAATGCCATCCTGGCGGCCCAGAGCGACTCCGCCGGGGCCAGTCCCAGCCGCCACGGCACCCCCGCGGCAGCGAAGGCGTCGCCCGGCTCCGCCGGGTCCCTCAGGAGCAGCGCCTTCAGGTCGTCGACGCTGGTGCGAAACCATGCCTCGACCCTAGGGTCGTCCCCCTCGGCGCGGGCGTCGGCCAGGGGGTTGGCCACGAGCCCGGCCGGAGCCCGCGCGGTGCGGTCCTGTGTGGTCCGCAGCTCGATGGTCCGGGACTCGCCGGGCCCCAGTTCCAGCTGCCAGCGCAACAGCCCGGCCGAGGCCAGTGCGTCATCCGGGGGCGGCTCGGCGGCGGTCACGGCCTGCGCTTCGCCGGTGCTCCAGCGCAGGCCGGCGGCGTGCACCCCGGCGGGCAGCTCCGGCCCGCCCCGGCCGGCGGCCACCGCTGCCAGCTCGGCCAGGTCGGTGCCGAGCGTGACCTCCACCGGAAGACGCATCGGGCGGGCCGCGAAGCTGCGCAGGGTGATCCGCTCCGTACCGTCCGCGTGCCGGACCCGCTCCACCCCGATGTCCGGATCGGGGCCGGGCTCGGCTCCGCTGCGGACCGTCGCGGTGAAGGCGGCCCGATCGGCTCCGAGGCTCCGCCCCTGGACGGCTACCGGGTCCCGCCCGCCGACGCGCAGCACGCAGCGGGAGAGCAGTCTGCGCCCGGAGCGGTAGATCCCGTCGATTCCCCGCCCGGTCAGCTGGCCGTGCTCCGGCGAGATGACCAGACAGGGCGCGGCGACGCAGATGAGGGCGCCGTGCACGGGCGGCAGCTCGGGCCTGCGGGCGGCCGGTACGCCGGGGGGGCGGGGAGGTGCGGGGTGAGACATGCGTCGCCTTGTCTGCGCTCCGGTCGGTTCAGCTGGGCGGTGGCGGCGCGGCCGGGCCCCCACCTCCCCCCAGCTGAACGTCCCGGCCCCCGCGCGGGTCACGGGCGCGTGGGCCGGCTGCGCGACCCCGGGGCGTAGCCGCCGACGCGGGATCGGTCCCAAGGCGTCCCGGAGCCACCGCACGGCATCACTGCGCGGACAGGACGGGCGCGCGCTCACTGGTCGCTCCCCGCGGTGCGGCGCGGCTCGCGGCGGGTCGTGCGGCCCCGGCGGCCCGGAGGACGTGTGCCGGCCGTCGGGCGCTTGCGACGGGGCTCCCGGCGCCGGCGCTCCTCCCGCAGGCACTGCCGCAGCCCCTCGGGGTCGATGCCTTCATTGCAAGCATGGTGGAGCAGCTGTGCGAAGCGGTATTCGGCATCCGCCTCCAGGGCCATCCCGAGCGCGATCCGGGCCGTGGGCTCGTCACCGGTGGACCAGGAGACCCAGCCCGCGAGGGTGAGCGGAGCCGCCGCGTGCTCGCCGTAGGCCCCGACGCACCGCCGGGACAGTGCCCGCCACAGTCGCAGGGCGGGGGCGGCCTCCTCGTCCTCCATCCACTCGGCCGCGATGTCCCGGATCTCGCGGTCCTGGAGGCCGAGGATCAGCGAGGCGGCCTCGTCGTGGCCGAGCAGCGCGTCGTCCCAGTCATCGGCGCACGGGCCACCCTCGACGGGCGGGGCGAGGGTCATGCGCCGGATCAGGGCCCGGGCCAGGGTGATGGTCTCGGCGCCGACCTCCTCCCGGGTGGCCCCGTCGAGGATCTTCGGCACCAGGGTGGTGGCCGCCCGGTCCAGCGCCCGTTCCATCTCGTGTGCCACGGTTCCTCCCAGCGGTGCCAGTCGGCTTTCGATCTCCTTGAGGGAGCCCCGGACCTGAAGCCCCGCGAAGGTGGCAGCGGCGGCCATGACCGAGGTGCCGACCGCGGCCAGCACGGTCCCTTCTGCCGGGCAGCAGCGCTCGTCGGGGCAGCAGTAGGACCAGTACCGGCCGCCGGAGAGGCACAGGGCCTCCAGGACGGGCACGTCCAGCGCTCCGCAGGCCAGCCGGATCCGCTGGGCGAACGGCCGCAGCCGGGTCATCACCCGCTGGCCGCTCTCCTCTCCCCGTGGGTCCTGGCAGAGGAAGACGACGATGCCGTCGGGCTTGCCGCCGCGCCGTTCGCTGCCCCGGACGAGGCACTCGGCGACCTGCCGGGCGGTGTCCTCCCACTCCCCGGGGCTCGTGGGGATGCCGACGCGGAGCCTGCCCCCGAAGCGGCCTCCCTCGCCGTGCACGGCGACCATGACGAGGGAGTCGGTCGGGTGGAAGCCGAGCATGTAGGGCAGCGCGTCGGCCAGCTCGGTCGGGCTGCGCAGGGTGATCTGCGGGTCGATGGCGGATCCGGTCGAGCTGACGGAAGGCCGGCCGGACGGGGTGCGTGATGCGTCGTTGTTCGTCATGTCCCGAAGGTCCCGTGCATGATCCGATCCGGAAACCCCTGTGGATAACTATTTACGATTCAACATCCACAGGTGGTGAGCGGCATTGGCGCAATGTCGGAGGCATCAGGTTGCATGGGGGCATGAACCCAGACCTCAGGTCCTCGGCCGACTCCGTACTAGCCCGTCTCGTGGGTGACCCCACGGGCACCGCTCGGCTGCGTGAGGACCAGTGGCGGGCGATCGAGGCCCTCGTCGCGCACAAGCGCCGGGCCCTGGTGGTGCAGCGCACCGGCTGGGGCAAGTCCGCGGTGTACTTCGTCGCCACCTCGCTGCTGCGGGCGAGCGGCGCCGGTCCCACGGTGATCGTCTCCCCGCTCCTCGCGCTGATGCGCAATCAGGTCGAGGCCGCCGCCCGGGCCGGGATCCGCGCGCGCACGATCAACTCCGCGAATCCCGAGGAGTGGGAGGGGATCCAGGCCGAGGTCGCGGCGGGCGAGGTCGACGTCCTGCTGGTCAGCCCGGAGCGGCTCAACAACCCGGATTTCCGCGACCAGGTCCTTCCCAAGCTTTCCGCCGCGACCGGCCTGCTCGTCGTGGACGAGGCCCACTGCATCTCCGACTGGGGGCATGACTTCCGCCCGGACTACCGGCGGCTTCGGACCATGCTGGCCGACCTGCCTCCGGGCGTCCCCGTGCTGGCCACGACCGCCACGGCCAACGCCCGCGTGACCGCCGACGTCGCCGAACAGCTCGGCACCGGCGCCGGCACCGACGCGCTCGTGCTGCGCGGCCCGCTGGACCGCGAGAGCCTGAGTCTGGCGGTCCTGACCCTGCCGGACGCGGCGCACCGACTGGCCTGGCTGGCCGACCACCTCAAGGAGCTGCCCGGCTCCGGAATCATCTACACGCTCACCGTGGCGGCTGCCGAGGAGGTCACCGCCTACCTGCGCCACCGCGGGCACACGGTCTCCTCGTACACCGGCAAGACGGAGAACGCCGATCGCCAGCAGGCGGAGGACGACCTCCAGGCCAACCGGGTCAAGGCCCTGGTGGCCACCTCGGCCCTCGGTATGGGCTTCGACAAACCCGACCTGGGCTTCGTGGTCCACCTGGGCTCGCCGTCCTCCCCCATCGCCTACTACCAGCAGGTCGGCCGGGCCGGCCGCGGCGTGGAGCACGCCGAGGTCCTGCTGTTGCCGGGCCGGGAGGACGAGGCGATCTGGCAGTACTTCGCCTCGGTCGCCTTCCCGCCGGAGCAGCAGGTACGCCGCACCCTCGACGTCCTGGCCCAGGCGGGGCGGCCACTGTCGTTGCCCGCCCTGGAACCGCTCGTCGACCTGCGCCGCACCCGACTGGAAACGATGCTCAAGGTCCTCGACGTCGACGGCGCCGTGCACCGGGTGAAGGGCGGCTGGACCTCGACCGGCGAGCCGTGGACCTACGACGCCGAGCGCTACGCCTGGGTGGCCCGCCAGCGGACCGCTGAGCAGCAGGCCATGCGCGACTACGCGGCGACCGGCGGATGCCGGATGGAGTTCCTGCGCCGCCAGTTGGACGACGAAGAGGCAGTTCCCTGCGGCCGCTGCGACAACTGCGCCGGCGCCCGGTTCACCGCGGACGTCTCCGCCACGGCACTGGACACCGCCCGTGGCGAGCTCGGCCGCCCCGGCGTGGAGCTGGAGCCGCGCAAGATGTGGCCGACCGGGCTCGCGGCGGTCGGCGTCGACCTCAAGGGCCGTATCCCGGCCGGCGAACAAGCGTCGACGGGACGGGCGTTGGGCCGTCTGTCCGACATCGGCTGGGGCAACCGGCTGCGCCCGATGCTCGCTCCGCAAGCTCCGGACCAGGCGGTCCCGGACGATGTCGCGCAGGCCGTGGTGGCGGTCCTCGCCGACTGGGCGAGGGGCCCGGGCGGCTGGGCCTCGGGAGCGGCGGACGCCCCGTCCAGGCCGGTGGGCGTCGTGGCCCTGCCCTCGCGCAGCCACCCCCAGCTGGTGGGCTCGCTGGCCGCCCGGATCGCGGAGGTCGGGCGGATGCCCCTGCTGGGGACGGTCGCGTACACGGATCAGGTCCCGGAGTTCGGCCTGCCCTCCTCGAACAGCGCCCAGCGGGTGCGCGGCCTTCACCAGGCCCTGACCGTGCCGCCCGCCCTGGCCGCGGCACTGGCGGAGGCGGCAGGTCCGGTGCTCCTGGTCGACGACCGGGCGGAAAGCGGATGGACTCTGGCAGTGGCCTCCCGGCTGCTCCGTCGGGCCGGTGCGAAGGGGGTGTTCCCGCTGGTGCTGGCGCTCCAGCCGTAGCCGAATGCGTCATCTTCGGCGCGGCGGGGCAAGGATATGAACGGCATACCGGCGAATTCCGGTCGGCGGCGCCAATTGCTCGTTGCCGCATGCTCCGGAGCCACGCGAGAATTGGAGTGCTCCCGCTCCGCTCCTCGGCACTCACCTGGGCCGCGCCGCGGCGCGCCCGCACTCCAGCCGTGCCCGTTCGCGGGCGTGTCCCCGAAGGGAGGACCGTGACCTTCGGATTCGCCCCGCCCTCGACCACGTCCCTGACAACGGCAACCGGCGGCGTCAGCCGGCACGGCAGACTGCTGGAGCCCGCCGCATGGACGGCGGCCGGCATTCCGCTGCTGCGCAATCCCCGTGAGGTCGTCAGCGGCCTGCATTCGCGGCACAGTCCCGTGCCCTCCACCGCGGTGATCGCCGTCCTCGGCCCGGAGGAACAGCTCGTGGCGAGCGCATCGTTCGTGCAGCGTTCGGCCTCGGCCGACGGTTGGGAGTACCGCAACGCCCTGCTGTCCCGGCTGCGTCGGGTTCTGCCGCACGACCTGCGTCGACGGAGTCCGGTGCGCACGGCGGTGCTGCTCTACTGCCGCGACGGCGACGAGCGGTGGACCGAGGAGGACGGGGCCTGGATGTGGGGGCTGCGGGACGCCTGCACCCTCCACGGGCTGCGCTGTGGCGCGTACATCACGCTGACCCGCAGCGGCTGGCAGGTGCTGGGCGAGGGCCGGGGCGGGCGTCGGCCCAGCTCGGAGTCGCGGCCGCAGCATCTCGGCGACACCTCGGGCGAGTTCCCTCCGCTCGCCCTGCGCAGCAGCCCCGGCGCGGCCGAGGCCCTGCGCCGGACCGCCGCGCGCTGACCCTCGTACGGCCTGGGCAACAGACCAAGGCGAGGTCAGGTCAGGTCAGGTCAGGTCAAGGCGAGGCGAGGGGCCGGGCCCGGCCTCAGCCACAACAGGCCGTCCGCCACAGCCTTCACGGGTCCCGGCCGGGCACGCGGCGCCGTACGCGGACGGACGTACGGGCGCGGCGCCACGGACACAGCACTGCGGGCGAGAGCGCCGGGCACACGGGGCAGACCGCCGCTCCCCGGCCGATCCCTCCCCGGGCAGGCCTCACAGCCGTACTCCCGGGAACGGGGTACGGCAGGTCAGGCCCTGGGCTTCAGCGGGGCCGGCTCATCGCCCGCCCCGCCCCCCACCCTCGTCGGCAACGGGACGTCAGACGCCCGCACCCAGCACGGAGTTGATCTGCTGCGGATCGCCGCAGACGATCAGCAGCGCACCGGCCCGCGTCAGCGCGGACGGCAGGGCGCCGGCCAGCGCGTCGACCGGTCCGCCATTGGCCGCGAAGACCACGACGGGGCGGCCGGCAGCGCGCTGGGCCTGCGCCGCGTCCGCGTAGAAGACGTCGTCCGCGGCGTCGTGCAGCGCCCAGTAGGCGGCCTCGCCGAAGGACAGCTCGTGTGCGGCCCACGGGTGCGGGTCGCCGGTGGTGAGCACCAGGATGTCGCCGGGCGCGCGCCCGGTGTCGAGCAGCAGGTCGACGGCCTCTTCGGCCGCGTCCAGCGCACCCTCGGCGGAGGCCGGGATCAGCTGGATCTGCGGCGCCGCCGCCGAGACGGACGGCGCGGCGGGGCCTGCGGGGGCTGCTGGGGCTGCGGGAACGGGTCCGGGGGTGGCCTGCGGCGCACGCTGCGCCGGCGGTGCGGGCCGGACGGGACCGGGGCGCCCGGGCCGCGGTACGGCGGCGGGACGCGGACCAGGTACAGGGCGGGGGGTCTGCGCGGCGCGGCCTGCGGCCGGCGTGACGCGGGGACCCTGGGCACTCTCGTGAATCTGAGGCTCCTCGATGGCGGGGGTGAGAGGCATGAGTTGATTTCTATCAAACACCGGTACGAAACGTACCGGCCGGTGGGACGTGGGCGCGATCAGAAATCGAAGCCGAGTTGGCCTCCGTCTTCCAGCTCCATCGATTCCTCGCTGCGGCGCACCTTCTTGAGGTGGCGCCATCGGGGCAGCGTGTCGAGGTACGACCAAGAGAGCCGGTGGTAGGGGGTGGGCCCCAGTTCCTGCAACGCCGCCCGGTGCACGGGCGAGGGGTATCCGGCGTTGTCGGCGAAGGCGAAATCCTCGAAGCCGCCACCTCCGCCCAGTACGGCCATCATCCGGTCACGCCGGACCTTGGCGATGACCGAGGCCGCGGCGACGGCGACGCAGGACTGGTCGCCCTTGATCACCGTACGGACCCGCCAGGGGAGGCCGAGATAGTCGTGCTTGCCGTCGAGGATGACGGCCTCGGGCCGCACCGGCAGAGCGTCCAGGGCGCGGCCCGCCGCGAGCCGCAGGGCCGCGGTCATCCCGAGTTCGTCGATCTCCTCGGGGGAGGCGTGTCCGAGCGCATGCGCCGTGACCCAGTCCTCCAGGACGTCGATGAGGGCATCGCGCCGCTTGGCGGTGAGCAGTTTGGAATCGGTGAGTCCGGCGGGCGGCCGGCGCAGGCCGGTGATCGCGGCGCACACCGTGACGGGACCGGCCCATGCCCCTCGTCCGACTTCGTCGACCCCGGCGATTATCTTGGCGCCGGTGGTTGCGCGGATGGAGCGTTCGACGGCGTGGGTGGGTTCTTCGTACGGCATGGCGCCAGCAAGGTTACGCCGCCCCGGGCCGCGTGCACACCCCGGCCCGGGTCCGGCTCGCGCGGGGACCGCCAGCCAGCCGCCGACCAGCCGCCGACCAGCCGCCGACCGACCGCCCGGCCGACCGCCGGCCAGCCCCGACCAACCGCCGGCCGGCCCCCGCCGCACAACGCCACCCCGCCCGCGCCGCACGCCCGGCGGAGCCAACTCCCCGGCATCGCCGCCCTCCTGCCCTGAGCGGCGGCACCATCACCTCGTCGACCGCTCCCCCACGTCCGGGCACCACCCCATTCGCTCCCGCGTACTTTCGTGCGGTGGGTCGGCATCGCCGCAATCACATCGGCCTGGGACGGAGCATGCGCATCCGGCCGGACGCCACCCCATGGGATTGCCCGGCGAACAAGCGCTCGGATCAGCCCCTCGCCCCGGCTCG
Organism: Streptomyces sp. NPDC003038; assembly: GCF_040611115.1. NCBI lineage: Bacteria > Bacillati > Actinomycetota > Actinomycetes > Kitasatosporales > Streptomycetaceae > Streptomyces > Streptomyces sp. NPDC003038. The sequence continues at coordinate 26,196 of NZ_JBEXNN010000006.1, read as the reverse complement.
TGCCGCAAGGACCAGCGACTCCGCGGAAGCGCTCGCCAGCGGCGTGGTCGCATTCGTGAAGCCGGCCGCGGGGAGTCATACGGCGGCTCCATCCACGGGCGCTCCCCTACGCCGTGTCGTCCAAGTACCGTCCGGCCGACGGGCGGACGGCCCGACGTGCGGACGGGCGGTACTTCGACGACTCCCTAGTCCTCGGTGCGCTCGTCCTCGGTGCGCTCGTCCTCGGTGCGCTCGTACTCGGTGCGCTCGCCGAAGGCGCCGAGGAGCGAGCACACCTCGTACGAGGCCGTCACCGGGCGCTCGCGCAGGATCTGCCGGGCCCGGTATTCGCCCAGGCTCATCGCGTACCAGGGCACGTGGCCGGCCCTCGCCAGGTCGTTGTTGATCCCCCGCAGGGCGCAGGACCTGTGGGGCTCGGGCAGCCGGTCCAGGGCGGGTACGGCGTCCGCCGACAGGGACTGGAGGTACGCCAGGTCGATCTTCTCGTCGTCCTGGTAGCGGGTCACGTTGCGCTCGGCGACCATCCCGTCCGGGGACATCAGGCCGAAGGCGAGGACACCGGCCGCCACGCTCCCCGCGACGGCGCGCGGCAGCCAGCGCGCGCCGAACACCCCGGCCGCCATGATCAGTACGATGACCAGCCCCAGCCACACTTCCATCGCCGCCACGGACACCCGCAGCCGGGTGAGCCCGTACGCATCCACGTAGAGGTCCATGCGGCGCAGCGCGGAAGCGACCACGACCAGCGCCAGCGCGCACAGCAGGCCGAGGACGATCCGTACGAAGCGCCGGTCGCCGGCCCCTGCGCGCGGGGCCCAGCGCAGGGCGAGCGCGATCACCGCGAGGGTCAAGAGGGTGACCCAGAGCAGCTGCCAGAAGCCCTGCCGGGCGTACTCGGCGTAGGAGAGGCGGGTGCTGTCCAGGACCTTGTCGTAGCCACCGAAGAGGACAGCCAGCTGAACGGCGTTGAAGCCGGCGAAGAGGAGGTTGAGCACGACGAGCGGCAGGGCCCATTCCACGCGGGAGCGCGGCTTGCCGGGGGCCACCTTGATCCGGTCCCAGCGCAGAGGAGCCGCGGCGGCGCGGGCGGCGGCGAGCGCGAGGACTGCGCCGAGGAGGAAGAGGAGAATCCGGATCGGGCCGTCGCCGACGGAGACGTCCGGTACCAGGCCCCCGAGCAGATCGGCGAAGGCCGCGTCCGCGGAGGCGAACAGCGTGCCGAAGAGCAGCAGCAGGGCGGCAGCCACGGCGGCCGCCTTGGCCACGGGCAGCCAGCGGTCCTTGTTCACCCCGCCGCGCGAGCGCAGACCGGTCCAGGCCCATCCGACGCCGGAGACGGCGGCGTCGAAGAAGCCGAGCGGGCTCAGCAGGACGCCGGGCCAGGTGCGGCTGCCGTGCAGGGCCAGCGCGCCCAGCAGGACGGCGGCGAGGAGGGCGAGCACGGACGGCCACACGGAGTCGCGCAGGGCGGGTATGGCGAGGAGGGCGACGCAGCCGAGCGCCCAGACAACGGTCCAAGGGCGGGCCGTACGACGGGCCGTGCGGGCGGCGGGGTACGCGGCGACGACGGCGGGCACCACGGCGAGCAGCAGACCCGGACCAAGGCCGTCGGCGAGGAACAGGGCGGCGGCCAGACCGGCGACGAGGGCGGCGACGAGTGTGGCGGTACGGACGGGGGCGGCTTCGGCGGGCCGCACCAGTACGGCCCACGTGGGTGGCGCGGCGGCCCCGGCGGCGGCCCGTTCACGCTGCTGCGGCGCCTGCCAGGCTTGCCAGGCGGCGACGTCGGCGGGCGCCCCGGACGGCAGGCCGGGCCCGGCTACGGCATGACCCGCTACGGCACCACCGGCTACGGGCCGGCCCGGTGCGGGAGCCCCGGCGGGACCGCCGGCCCAGGCAGCGGGCGGCGCCGGAACCGGCGCGGACGCGGTGGCCTCTCGCGCTCCGGGCGGACCGGGCGGACCGGCCGAGGCGGGCGGACCGGGCGGATCGGCCGGGGCGGGCACTGACCCGGCCCCTGCCGGAACCGTCTTCGCCCCTTCCGCGGCCGCGCCCTCCGCCACATCCTCGGCGGAGTCCTCGGCCGCTGCCCTAGCCGCCTGCTCGCTCGCGCCCTCGGTCGCGTCCTCGGTCGCGTCCTCGGCCTCGCCGTGGTCCATCCCGTCGGTGTTTTCAGACATCGGGTTCCCCTCCCCTGCCGGCCGTCCCCGGACTTCCTGGGGCGGCGAAGCGGACAGAGTAGGCCCGTGACGTGCGGTTTCTGCCAGTCGCCCGGGGTGCCTGTGGCAGGACCGTGACAATCCCAACGGGATACACCGTGCCCCGCCCGAGATGACCCCGCCGGCCCGGGACGCCTCGGGACCGCCCGGGCTCCTCCGTCGGCCCGGGACGCCTCGGGACCGCCCGGGCTCCTCCGTCGGCCCGGCGGCACCCGCTAGCGCGCCGCCGCCTCCGGCAGCCAGGCCGGGAGGGCCTCCGTACGCGCCAGCCACGCGGCGGGCAGCACCGACTCCCCACGCCCGCCGAGCACCCCGCCGACGATCGCGCAGGTCGTGTCGACGTCGCCGCCCACCTGCGCGGTGGTCCAGAACGCCCGCTCGTAGTCGTCCAGCGACCGAGCCGCCGACCACAGGGCGAAGGGCACGGTGTCATGGGCGCTCGTCCGCCGCCCGCAGCCCAGTACCGCCGCGACCGTCGTCGCGTCGCCGTAGTCCAGCATGTCCTTCGCCCGCCGCAGCCCGGCGCCCACCGCGCTGCGCGGCACCAGGGCGATCACTCCGTCCAGCAGGTCGGCGGCCTTCGGCGGGCCGGCCGGATCCGCGGCCAGCGCTGCCGCCGCGGCGACCGCCATCGCCCCGCACACGGCCTCGCGGTGCTGGTGGGTGGTGTAGGCGGAGATCTCCGCCTGATGCGTGGCCTGTTCCGGGTCGTCCGCGTACCAGGCGCCCAGCGGTGCGATCCGCATGGCCGCACCGTTGCCCCACGAGCCCTGCCCGTTGAACAGTTCGGCGGCGAGCGTGCGCCAGTCCTGGCCCTCCCGGACCAGGCGCAGCATGCGGTTCACGGCGGGCCCGTAGCCGCGGTCGAAGTCGTGGTGGTGGGCGAAGGAGCTCGCGAGCGCGTCCTGGTCGATGCGTCCGTGCTCGGCGAGCACGGCCACCACGGAGCAGGCCATCTCGGTGTCGTCGGTCCACTGCCACGGCTCGGTGCCGGACGGCACCTCGCGCCGCTTGAGCAGCGGGTAGTTGACGGGGACGAAGTACTGGGAGCCCAGGGCGTCACCCAGGGCCAGTCCTCGCAGACTGGCCATGGCGCGTGCGTAGCGCCGTTCGGTAGAGGAGTCAGGGGTCATCGCGGGTCACTCTAGCCGTCCAGGTCATAAGGCTCCGGTGTGGTCCACCGCTCAAACGGGCGGTCCATCCGGTACCGGCCGTCCGGGCCCAGTACCAGCGCCCGGAATTCGCCGTTCCCTGGGTTGGACAGGGCCTCGAATTCGGCCACCGACCAGTGGAACCAGCGCATGCAGAACAGCCGCATCGTGAGGCCGTGCGTCACCAGCAGCACGTTCTCGGGGTGGTCCGGGGCCTCGAAGCTGCGGTAGAGGCTCTCCAGGAAGGACCCGACCCGGTCGTAGACGTCCGCTCCCGACTCGCCCTGCGCGAAGCGGTAGAAGAAGTGCCCGTACGCGTCCCGGTAGGCCTTCTGGAGTCGTACGTCGTCCCGGTCCTGCCAGTTTCCCCAGTCCTGCTCGCGCAGCCTCGGCTCCTCGCGCATCCGGACCCGGGACGGGTCCAGCCGCAGTTCCCTGAAGGTCTGCAGGGTCCGGCGGTAGGGGGACACGTAGGCGCTGATGGTCTCGTCACCGAAGAGCTCGCGCAGCCGTACGCCGGCCGCCGCGGCCTGTTCGCGGCCCTTGGGTGTCAGCCGCAGGGCATGGTCGGGCTCCCGTTCGTACACCGAGTCGTCGGCGTTACCCTCCGATTCGCCGTGCCGGACAAGAACGATGCGCCGTGGTCGGACCATCCCACGACCCTATTCGGCCATCGGCGGCCCGCCGACCGGGCACGCCGAAACACCCCGGCGATCATCGTACGGTCATACCGTCCAGGAAGGTTCGAGGTCGACGACGTCACCGGTGAGGGCCTCGACGTCGGCCTGGATCTGGGCACGCAGGGAAAGCCGCTCGACCCGCTCCTGCCGGTATTTGCCGTGCTCGGCGGCCGCCTGCCACATCGACAGCACCAGGAACTCCCGGCCGGGGGCCTCCCCGAAGAGCCCCCGGACCATACCGGGAGAGCCCGCCATGGCCGGATTCCACACCTTTTCCTGCATGAGGGCGAAATGGTCGACGCGGCCCTCGCGCACCCGGGTGTGCGCGACCCGGACGACGTCGGCGTCAGTGAAGCGCGGCTCGAATCCGGTCTTCACGTCGAAGCGGTGATCGAAGAGCGTTGCCCGCAGAGCGGTGTAGGTGCCGTTCTGCGCGGCGGCCAGCCGGTCGTGCGAGCGGGCCATGAAGGAGTCGTAGAAGGAACGGCTCTCCCAGAAGGTGAAGACATGCGCGACCCCCTGCCGCCCCCGGCTCCAGCCGCCGCCCTGCCCCCGGAAGCCCGGCTCGCCAGGTAGCCCCGCCCATTTGCGCTGCCCCCGCTCGAACCCGCGTCGGTCCGTCACCGTGCAGCGAATCCACTTGACCAGCACGGCGCCATCGTACGGTCCCGGCGCGGCCCGGGTCAGTCCCCGGAGCGGTGGATCCGCACCAGTTCCGCGCCCTCCCGCAGGGACAGCCCCCTGGACGGCTTCCGAGAAGCGCTGCTGGTGAACCAGCTGTCGTGCGACCTCTGGGCTTCCTCAGAGGCCGGTCCAACGGGCTGTCCGGTCGGTCGTCAGGCGCGGCAGCGCAGCATCTCCAGCGGGGGGTTGGCCTGGAAGTCCGCCCAGAAGTCCGCACCGAACTTGCGCACGCCTGCGTCGGACACCTCCATGGGGACCCAGGTCGCCTCGCTGAAGCCGGCCGCCCCCAGGCTCTTCTCGTAGACCTCGCGGCGCGGGCGGTTGGCGACGAACGAGACCGGCGGGTCGAGCAGCGCCGTGGTCCGGACCTGCGGCCCGGTCTCGGCCTCCTCGCCGGTCAGCTCGGTGCGGAAGCCGTACTTCTCCGGGGTCGGCCCGTCGAACCGGTAGTCGGGCGACTGGCAGAGCACGAAGAACTCGCCGCCGGGCTTCAGGCTTCGGTGCACGTTGCGGCACATCCGCTCCGTGGTGGCGATGTCCTCCGCGTAGTTGAGCAACTGGACCGCCAAGCCGATGTCGAAACGCTGCTCAAAGGGCCGCAGTTCGGCCACGTCCCCCACCTCGTAGCGCACACCCAGCGGGTCACGATCCTCCAACTGCTGTGCCACGGAGACCATTTCGCCGGATATGTCGATCCCGAGCACTTCTCCGGCGCCGCGCCGCCTGAACTCCCTGCTGTAGAAGCCGGTGCCGCACGCCAGGTCGAGGATCGACTTGCCGCGCACGTCCCCGACCATGCTCAGGAAGCTGGGCACCACCGCGTACTGCTCCAGGGGCAGGGCCTTGAACCCCTCGTACGCCTCACCGATCTCGTCGTACTGCTGCATGCTCACAGTGCTGTCTCCCCCACACTTCGTCATGTTCTTGGCCTCGGGCCATCCCCGTCCCCGGGACGTGCCGCAGCCTCTGGCGGGCAGTCTTTCGCACCCGGGCAGACCGTCGTACTGGCAGAAGCCACAAAGCTGCTGACATCGTCCCGGCCTCCTGTACGGGTGGGCGTACGGGTTCGAGCGGGATGACGGACCACCTCGGTCCTTGGTGCAGGTCACAGCACGGCGAAGGGGACCGGCCTTCGGCCGGTCCCCTTCGTGAGCTGCTGGTCAGCTACCTGTGCGGGCTACGTCGGATGTCGCATCCCGCGCAATTCCGCCCGGCTGTCAGCTGCAGCCGCTGGTGGAGCCGCAGCCCTCGCAGATGTAGCAGGAGCCGGCGCGCTGCATCTTCGTACCGCAGGAGAAGCAGAGCGGGGCGTCGGCGGAGACGCCGAGCTGCATCTCGACCAGTTCGGCGTTGCTGTGCGCCGTCTTCGGGGCCGGGACCTGGACCGGAGTGGTCGCGGCCGGCTTCGGAACCGAGGGGACCGCGGCCAGCGGGGCCGACTGCGCCAGGGTCTCCGTGTCGAGCTCCTCCCCGTCGAGCGGCTCGTAGGAGCCGGTCTCCAGGTGGCGCTGACGCTCTTCGGCGGTGTGGATGCCCAGGGCCGAGCGGGTCTCGAAGGGCAGGAAGTCGAGCGCCAGGCGGCGGAAGATGTAGTCGACGATCGACTGCGCCATCCGCACGTCCGGGTCGTCCGTCATACCGGCCGGCTCGAAGCGCATGTTGGTGAACTTCGAGACGTACGTCTCCAGCGGGACGCCGTACTGCAGGCCGACGGAGACGGCGATCGAGAAGGCGTCCATCATGCCCGCGAGGGTCGAACCCTGCTTGGACATCTTCAGGAAGACCTCGCCCAGACCGTCGTCCGGGTAGGAGTTCGCGGTCATGTAGCCCTCGGCGCCACCGACTGTGAAGGAGGTGGTGATCCCCGGGCGGCCCTTGGGGAGGCGCTTGCGGACCGGGCGGTACTCGATGACCTTCTCGACCGCCGTGCGGATGGTCTCCTCCGCCTTGGCGGTGACCTCGACCTTTTCCTCTTCCTTCTTCTTGGCGGAGAGGGGCTGGCCGACCTTGCAGTTGTCGCGGTAGATCGCGAGCGCCTTGACGCCGAGCTTCCAGGCCTCGAAGTAGATCTCCTCGATCTCCTCGACGGTCGCCGTCTCCGGCATGTTGACCGTCTTCGAGATCGCGCCGGAGATCCAGGGCTGGATCGCGGCCATCATGCGGACGTGGCCCATCGCGGAGATGGAACGCTCGCCCATCGCGCAGTCGAAGACCGAGTAGTGCTCGGTCTTCAGACCCGGGGCGCCGACGACAACGCCGTGCTCGGCGATGTGGGCGACGATCGCCTCGATCTGCTCTTCCTGGTAGCCCATGCGGCGCAGAGCCTGCGGGACGGTGCCGTTGACGATCTGCATCGAGCCGCCGCCGACGAGCTTCTTGAACTTGACCAGGGCCAGGTCCGGCTCGACACCCGTGGTGTCGCAGGACATCGCGAGACCGATGGTGCCGGTCGGCGCGAGGACGGAGGCCTGGGAGTTGCGGAAGCCGTTCTTCTCGCCGAGGCGCAGGACGTCCTGCCAGGCCTCGGTGGCCGCGGCCCAGATCGTGTTGTCCAGGTCCTCGGTGCGCGGTGCGACGGCGTTGGCGTCGGCGTGCTGCTTCATGACGCGCTTGTGCGACTCGGCATTGCGGGCGTAGCCGTCGTACGGGCCGACGATGGCGGCCAGCTCGGCGGAGCGCTTGTACGCCGTACCGGTCATCAGCGAGGTGATCGACGCGGCGAGGGTACGGCCGCCGTCCGAATCGTACGCGTGGCCGGTGGCCATCAGCAGGGCGCCGAGGTTGGCGTAGCCGATGCCCAGCTGGCGGAAGGCGCGGGTGTTCTCGCCGATCTTCTGCGTCGGGAAGTCAGCGAAGCAGATGGAGATGTCCATCGCGGTGATGACGAGCTCGACGACCGTGGCGAAGCGCTCGGCGTCGAAGGACTGGTTGCCCTTGCCGTCGTCGTTGAGGAACTTCATCAGGTTGAGCGAGGCGAGGTTGCAGGACGTGTTGTCCAGGTGCATGTACTCGCTGCAGGGGTTGGACGCGGTGATGCGGCCGGACTCGGGGCAGGTGTGCCAGTTGTTGATCACACCGTCGTACTGGATGCCCGGGTCGGCGCAGGCCCACGCGGCCTCGGCCAGCTTGCGGAAGAGCGCCTTGGCGTCGACCTCCTCGATGACCTCACCGGTCATGCGGGCGCGCAGGCCGAACGTGGTGCCGTTCTCCACCGCCGTCATGAACTCGTCGTTCACACGGACGGAGTTGTTGGCGTTCTGGTACTGGACGGACGTGATGTCGTCGCCGCCCAGGTCCATGTCGAAGCCCGCGTCGCGCAGGGCGCGGATCTTCTCCTCTTCCTTCACCTTGGTCTCGATGAAGGCCTCGACGTCCGGGTGGTCCACGTCCAGGACGACCATCTTGGCCGCGCGGCGGGTGGCGCCACCCGACTTGATCGTTCCTGCGGACGCGTCGGCGCCGCGCATGAAGGAGACCGGACCGGAGGCGTTGCCGCCGGAGGAGAGGAGCTCCTTGGAGGAGCGGATGCGGGAGAGGTTCAGGCCGGCGCCGGAGCCGCCCTTGAAGATCATGCCCTCTTCCTTGTACCAGTCGAGGATCGACTCCATGGAGTCGTCGACGGCAAGGATGAAGCAGGCGGAGACCTGCTGCGGCTGGGGCGTGCCGACGTTGAACCACACCGGCGAGTTGAAGCTGAAGATCTGGTGCAGGAGGGCGTAGGTCAGCTCGTGTTCGAAGATCTCCGCGTCGGCGGGCGACGAGAAGTAGTCGAAGTCCTCGCCGGCCTTCGTGTACGTCTTCACGATCCGGTCGATCAGCTGCTTCAGACCGGTCTCGCGCTGCGGGGTGCCGACCGCACCGCGGAAGTACTTGCTGGTGACGATGTTGACCGCGTTCACCGACCAGAAGTCGGGGAACTCGACGCCACGCTGCTCGAAGTTGACCGAGCCGTCGCGCCAGTTGGTCATGACGACGTCACGGCGCTCCCAGCTCACCTCGTCGTAGGGGTGCACGCCGGGGGTGGTGTGGATGCGCTCGATACGCAGGCCGCCCTTGGCGCCCTTGGTCCCCTTGGCGCGGGAACCACGTGCCGAGCTGCTCGCCGTCTCTGTCATGCCGCCTCCCATATGCGGGCAAAAACGCCCTAAAGTGCCAGCGTTATTCCGCGGCACGGTGCTGTGTCCTGTTTCTACGTTCGTTCTCTTCGCCTGGCTGACCGGCCGCGCCGCGATCCGAGTGCGATGCGGTGCGGGCCGTCCGGTCAGTCGGCGGCGGAGGCGGGCACGGGGACCGAACCGGTCCCACCGGGCTCGCGCTCTTCGGGGTGAGGCCGCCGCTCGCGCAGTTCCACGATGGCGGTCTCGAAGTCTTCAAGGGTGTCGAATGCTTTATAGACGGACGCGAACCGCAGGTACGCGACCAGGTCGAGCTCCTGCAACGGACCGAGTATGGCCAGACCCACATCGTGGGTGGTCAGTTCGGCACTCCCGGTGGCGCGCACCGCCTCTTCGACCCGCTGGCCGAGCTTGGCGAGCGCGTCCTCGGTGACCGGCCGCCCCTGGCATGCCTTGCGCACGCCGGAGATGACCTTGGTGCGACTGAAGGGTTCCGTCACCCCGCTGCGCTTGATCACCATCAGCGAGGCCGTCTCCACCGTCGTGAAACGACGGGAGCAGTCGGGGCACTGACGGCGCCGACGGATCGACGTCCCGTCGTCCGTGGTGCGGCTGTCGACGACGCGGCTGTCGGGGTGCCTGCAGAAGGGGCAGTGCATGGTTCCCTCACCCTCCCTCTTGGCACGACTGAATCACCTCACAAGGCCCCGGCACGGCAGAGACGGGTCTCTGCCGGGGGCTTGCGAAGCAGCCACCAGCATATGCGATGCCGGGTGCCCCGGCAGACCGAGGACCACAACTTCTGGGTGGCAGCGCCCATCCAACCACTAGATCTTGGGTTGTGGTGGATTCACACGGCTCCGCGTGTCGCGGCGCCGGATGGGTGATCACGGGGCTTGCCGGTGCCAGACTGAGCCTGGACCCGCACGGTGGCGACCCGAGCGGGAAGGGTACCGTAAGCGGCGGACGCGGGACCGAACCCACGTTCGCCAAACCGATCGTCCATACACCCCCCGATGTGGTCACGATGGATGATCTGCGATTTTTCACTCGAACGTGTGTTTGGCGCAACCTTTCGAAAGCTACTACCGTTGTCCAGCTAGGGAGAACATTTCGAGAGGGGCCGACGTGACCACCACCGCAGACAGTGCCACCATCACTGCCCAGAACCGCTCCCAGAGCCGACTTGAGCCGGTGCATGCCATGAATGACGTAAACCTGAACCCGGAGGCGGAGCCCGTACGCCCCGCACGCTCGCTGCCAGGTCGACCTCCAGGCATCCGCGCCGACAGCTCCGGCCTCACGGACCGGCAGCGGAGGGTCATCGAGGTCATCCGTGACTCCGTGCAGCGCCGGGGTTACCCGCCGTCGATGCGCGAGATCGGTCAGGCGGTCGGCCTCTCCAGCACATCGTCGGTCGCACATCAGCTGATGGCCCTGGAGCGCAAGGGCTTCCTGCGCCGCGATCCACACCGCCCCCGGGCCTACGAGGTACGCGGCTCCGACCAGCCGAGCTCGCAGCCCACGGACACCACCGGCAAGCCCGCCGCTTCCTACGTCCCCCTGGTCGGCCGGATCGCGGCCGGCGGCCCGATCCTCGCCGAGGAATCGGTCGAGGACGTGTTCCCGCTCCCCCGCCAGCTGGTCGGCGACGGCGAGCTCTTCGTGCTCAAGGTCGTCGGTGACTCCATGATCGAGGCCGCCATCTGTGACGGCGACTGGGTTACGGTCCGCCGCCAGCCGGTCGCGGAGAACGGCGACATCGTCGCCGCGATGCTGGACGGCGAGGCCACGGTCAAGCGCTTCAAGCGCGAGGACGGCCACGTCTGGCTTCTCCCGCACAACTCCGCCTACGAGCCGATTCCCGGCGACGAGGCGACCATCCTCGGCAAGGTCGTCGCCGTACTGCGACGGGTCTGACCCCCGCCGCCTCCATCCAGCCCCGGGATCCACTGCGCCGGTCCCGGGGCTGTTCCGTACCCCTGAACCGGCGCCGCTTCGGCGAGGTGGCTGATCACCACCGGGATCCCGCGTTGTCGGTCGCGGTCGGAACCGCTATGTACGGCCAACCGCTACTTGCCGTCGGCCTTCGCGGATGCGTCGATGGCGGCGAGGGAGCGGCGGGCCTGGTTGCGGTCCGTGGTGTACCAGAAGTCCGGCAGCGTGGCCCGCAGGAAGCTCCCGTACCGGGCCGTGGCCAGCCGGGGATCCAGCACCGCGACGACACCCCGGTCGCCCATGGCGCGTACGAGGCGACCCGCGCCCTGGGCCATCAGCAGGGCCGCGTGCGTGGCCGCGACGGCCATGAAGCCGTTCCCGCCGTGCTCCTCGACCGACTTCTGGCGTGCACTCATCAGCGGGTCGTCGGGGCGCGGGAACGGGATGCGGTCCATGACCACCAGCTGGCAGCTGGCACCCGGCACGTCCACTCCCTGCCACAGCGACAGCGTCCCGAACAGGCACGTCTGCGGGTCGGCCGCGAATGCCTTGATCAGCTCGCCCAGCGTCTCCTCGCCCTGGAGCAGGATCGGGTGGTCGAGTCGCCCGCGCAGCTCCTCGGCCGCGGCCTTGGCGCCGCGCATGGAGGAGAAGAGTCCGAGGGTGCGGCCGCCGGCCGCCTCGATGAGCTCGGCGAGTTCGTCCATCATGTCGCCGCGGGTACCCTCACGGCCCGGGGTGGCCAGGTGCTTGGCGACGTAGAGGATGCCCTGCTTGGGGTAGTCGAACGGTGAGCCGACGTCGAGGCCCTTCCACAGCGGTACGTCCTCCCCCTCGACGCCCTCGGCGGACAGGCCCAGCGAGGCCGCGACGCCGTTGAAGTCGCCGCCGAGCTTGAGGGTCGCGGAGGTCAGGACCACCGAGCGGTCCTCGAACAGCTTCTCGCGCAGCAGGCCGGAGACCGACAGCGGGGCGACCCGGAGGGTGGCGCCGAACCGGTCGTGGCGCTCGTACCAGACGACGTCGTACTCGGAGCCGTTGGCGATCCGCTCCGCCACCGTGTGGATGCTCTCCACAGCGGCCAGGGCCTGCTTGCGGACCGCGTCCTCGTCCTGGACGGACTTGTCGCGGGTCGAGCCGATCGCGGAGATGACATTGCGCGCGGCGTCCCGGAGGGACATCAGCGCGTAGCCGAGGTCTTCGGGGAGCACTTCCAGCCGGCCCGGGAGGGCCAGCTCCATGACCCGCTCGAAGGATTCGGAAGCGGTCTGCAGGGCGTCGGCCGTCTTCTCGTCGACCAGCTTGGCCGCACGCTTGACCGCCCGGTTGACCTGCCCAGGGGTCAGTTCGCCGGTGGCGACGCCGGTCACCCGGGAGACCAGTTCGTGGGCCTCGTCCACGATCAGCACCTCGTGCTGCGGCAGCACCGGGGCGCCCTCGATGGCGTCGATGGCGAGCAGCGCGTGGTTGGTGACGACCACGTCGGCGAGCTTGGCCCGCTCGCGGGCGGCCTCGGCGAAGCACTCCGCCCCGTACGCGCACTTCGTCGCGCCCAGGCACTCCCGGGAGGAGACGGAGATCTGGCTCCACGCCTTGTCGGACACACCGGGGGTCAGGTCGTCGCGGTCGCCCGTCTCCGTCTCGTCCGCCCAGTCGCGCAGGCGCAGCAGGTCCTGGCCCAGCTTGCTGGTCGGGGCGGCCGCTTCGAACTGGTCGAAGAGGCCTTCCTCCTCGTCCTGCGGCGCACCCTCGTGCAGCCGGTGCAGGCACAGGTAGTTCGACCTGCCCTTGAGCATGGCGAACTGCGGCCGGCGGCGCAGCTGCGGGTGCAGTGCCTCGACCGTACGCGGCAGGTCGCGCTCGACCAGCTGCCGCTGGAGGGCGAGGGTCGCGGTGGCCACGACCACGCGCTCGCCGTGGGCGAGGGCCGGGACCAGGTAGCCGAGGGACTTGCCCGTGCCGGTGCCGGCCTGGATGAGGCGGTGGGAGTTGTCGTCGATCGCTTCGGCGACGGCTTCGGCCATGGCCACCTGGCCGGGGCGCTCCGTGCCGCCGACGGCGGAGACGGCGGCGTGCAGCAGGTCGGGGAGGGAGGGCTTCGTCATAGCACTGCCAACCCTACGGGGCGCCACCGACAGCGACCGCACCGACGAGGATTCATGGCCGGTACAAAGGGTTGGGCACGGTGCCGTGCTGCACGGCGTGCGGACGGTCGGGGCGATCGCGGTAGCCGTCCTCGTAGAGCCGGTTCCGGTTCAGGCAGAGCCGTCCGATGCGCTCGCCGAGCAGGTCGAAGAGCTCGTAGCGGTCCTTGAGCTCCGGGAAGCGGACCTGATGGCGCACGATCTCCGCCCGTACGAGGGACCAGAACTCGCTCTCCGGGACACCGAGGCGGTCCTCGCACAGGGCCGAGAGATAGCGGAAGACGCCGACGAAGAGCCCGGAGTGGATGAACTGCGGCAGGAAATCGGCGGGCTCGGTGAGCAGGACCGCGCGGACCTCGGCGGGGAGCGAGGCGAGCTCGGGCAGCGGTTCCCCGCTGATGTTGATGTCGTCCACGAAGTCCTTGACCGCGAGCCGGACCGGGACGTCGTGCCCGTCGAAGATCACGATGGCGTTTTCTCCGTGCGGCGAGAAGACGGTGCCGTAGCGGTAGAGGAAGTGGAGCAGCGGTGGCAGTAGGGCGGCGAAGAGGCGCTGGAGCCACACGGAGGGGGTGAGTCCGGAACGGGCGACGAGCTCGGCGGTGAAGGACCGGCCCCGCCGGTCGGTGTGGAGGAGGGAGGCGAGCGTACGGGCGCGCTCGCCGGGGGCCAGGCGGCCGGCCAGGGGCTCGCGCCAGATCGCGCCGAGGAGCTCCTTGTACTGGTACGGAACCTCCGGGAGCTCGTCGTAGACGGGATGGCGGACGGTGACGGAGGCGACCTCTCCGAGCAGGATGACCCCGCATTCGTCGCGGAGGAAGGGGTCGGCGTCGCGGATGGAGTGGATCCAGGCGGTGACGGCCGGGGCGGCGAGGGTGAGGGCGGAGGGCAGACCGCGCCAGACCATGGTGTTGAAGACGGAGAGCGGGAGCTTGACGCTGAGCCGGTCGGGACGGGTGAGGTTGAGGAAGGTACGGATCGACTGCTGAGGCAGGCGCACGTCGGGGTCGGCCGGGAGCGGGACGAGGGCGCCCGAGGCGAGGGCCGGGGCGAAGAGGGGGAGGACGACCTCGTCCCACTGCCAGGGGTGGACCGGGAAGTACAGGAGCCGCGCGGGTCGAGGCCGCGCTCGCGCAGGGCCCGGTCGAAAGCGGCGCGGGTGACGGGGTCGAGCTCGGCGCAGTAGAGGCGGGCGGGGTCTTCCAGGCCGGCGGTGCCGCGGTAGGCCGCCAGCGAGGTGTGGGCGGCGAGCCAGGGCAGCCGCTGGCGGGTGCGGGACTCGGGAGCCCAGGCCGCGGTGTCGGAGGCGGACAGCCCGATGCGGCCCTTGTTGAGGACGAGCCAGGGGTGGCCGGTCTGGTGGCCTTCGAGGGCGGCGTAGTCGAGGTCGGCGAGTACGTCGGCGGTGAGCGCGTTGTGGTCGATGCGGGCATCGGCGGCGAGGGTGGCGCTGAGCTCGCGGACGAGGTGGCCGAGAGTGGCTCCGTCGAGGCCGAGGAGGGTGCGGGCGCGGATGAGGAAGGTGTACGGGTCCCCGAAGGCGGTCGGCGGCTGCGGGCCGGGCGACGGCGGAGGGGTGAGGGTGATGGTCTCGGGGGTGACGTGCCAGCTGCCGTACGACCGGCGGCGGGCCCGGAAGCCGAGGCTGCTGCCGTCGTCGAGGGTCAGGGTCCACGCGTCGCCGGCGGTGGACGGGGCGGGGGTGGGGCGGATGATCTCCTCGTAGGCGAACTCGGAGAGCATCTTGGCGAGCAGGCGGCGGGCGGCAAAGTCCCAGGTGGCGCGGGTGAGTTCGGGCGGCGTGCAGGGGTGCTGCGGCGACGGGGGCATGGCGGTTTCCGTGGAGTCGGGGGCTGTGGGGAAATTCGGCACGGGACTCCTCGGAGATCGGGAACTTTGCTGCGCGACGCAGAGTTTTCGAAGGGAGAGGCGCGAGAGGAAAAGGACGACGCTGAGGCGCTGAGGCGGTGAATACCGCGGGGACGGGAGGCGGTGGAGATGCGGGAGGCGGTGGAGATGCGGGACGTACGGGATCTGTTGGACGGCCGTCAGAGGAGACCGCGGAGCACGCGCTCCCGGATCATCAGGGCGGCGCGCTTCTCGGGGAGGTCGATTTCCGCGGAACAGCGGAAACCGGAGTTCAAGAAGGCCGATACGGAGGGGGTGTTGCGGATGTCCGGTTCCGCGATGACGCGCGTGCAGCGGGGGCGGTTGTCGAGCACAAGGTCGGCGACGGCGCGCAGCAGTGTGGTGCCCAGGCCGCGGCCGCGGTTCGCGCCGTCTCCGATGAGCAGGTGGATACCCGTGTCGTGGGGGCGCGCCGGGTAATGCCGGGAGAGGGGGTCGAGATCGGCCCGGTAGATCTCCCAGTAGCTCATCGGCGTGCCGTCGAGGAGGCCGAGGCAGGGGATGCTGCTGCCGTGCCCGTCCCGTTGGGCTCGCAGGTGGGCGGCGGTGACGGCGGCGGGGCCGGCGAGCTCCCAGAAGGCGGCCACCTCGGGGTCGTTCATCCACCGGGTGAGCAGCTCCAGGTCACGACCCGGTCGTACGGGTTCGAGACGGAAGACTCCGGCGGGGGTGATGGTGCTGCCCCAAGCGGCAGGTGTATCGAGGAGATCGGCCTCGGCGAGCAGGGGCAACAGCTCGGGCGGCAGGAGCAGTTCGACGGTGTCGTCGACGGCGGAGCCGGCAGGGGTATCGGTGGAGGGCATCGGGTGGCTCTTCTCCGCGTCGGTAGTGACGCGTCAATCGTGAAGGGGGTTGGCGATGGTGACGTAGACGGACTGGGTGTCCACGGGGCCGACGAGCTCGTCGAGTCCTCCCAGGCGGGTGAGGAGATTCGCCTTGCAGCGCAGGGTCGGTGAGTCGAGCAGCTGCGCGGGGAGCGGACCGAGGCCTGCGGCCTTGCCGAGGAAGCGGCGGAAGGCGGCGAGGAGTACGCGTTCGTCGGCGAGCCGCTGGGATCCGAAGGCGCCGATGAGGCCGAGCACGTTGTTGATGCCGAGGTAGTAGGCGAAGCGTTCGTCGGTGACGGCGTCGGAGACGAAGGTGTCGCTGACGCTGCCGATACCGGGGAGCCGGTGCTCCAGTTCCGCGCGGCGGGATTCGCGGAAGTAGTAGCCCTGGTTGTCGCGGTAGCGGCCTCCGATCGGCCAGCCGGCCGGGTCGAGGAGGACCAGGGTGTTCTGCTGGTGCGATTCGAGGGCGACACCGGCGAGCGCGTCGAAGGCGAGGACCGGCAGGACGACGTGGTCGAGGTAGCGCAGGAACCACTCGGCGGCGACGGCTGACGTGGTGCGTCCGGTGGCGGCGGCGAGAGCGGAGACGATCTCGGCGAGCCGGGAGCGCATGGTGGTGCGGCCGGGCCAGGGCCGGGGAGCGGTGAGTGCGGCGATGCATACGGCGTCGTCGTGGGAGCGGAAGGGGTTGTGGCGCAGGAGGGCGTCGAGGCCGGGGACGGGGGCGCCGTCCGGGGTGTCGACGGCGACCCAGGCGGGGTCGCGGACGATGTCGAAACCGGGGTGGGCCGCCTGCCACTGCTCTGCGAGGCCGGCGCGGAGCAGCCGGTGCACCTCGACACCACGGTGGAGTTCCTTGCGGAGGTTCTCGCGGCGGGAGTTGGTGATGCGAAGGCCCAGGGAGAGCTTGAGCATGGCGGGAGCGCCCGGGCGGTGGACCGTGCGGACGGAGGAGGTGGGGTACCAGGGGTCGCCGTACGGCCCCAGGTCGTGCAGAAGTCCCGCATCGCGCAGGGCGACGACGGCGGGGCGCTGGAGCAGGTCACGAGCCTGCCAGGGGTGCAGGGGAAGGGGAGTGGCGCCGTCGGGCAGCGGAAGCCCGGGGGCGAGCCGGCCGAGGAGCTGAGCGGCGGAGACCGGGCGGCCGCGCTCGGTCCAGGCGGAATCGGTGGCGAGGGCGGAGTGGTCGACCGCGAGCCAGTGCAGGGGGAAGGAGCCGTGGAGTTCGGGTGAGTAGCGGCGCACTTCGGCGTCGGAGAGTCCTTCGCGGCTCTTCGGTGTCGGGTGCAGGGGGTGGCCGAGGAGGAGGGACTGTTCGGCGGTCAGGAAGTGGTCCCCCGCGACGGGAGCCGGGGCGGTGGGACGGCAGCGCCGGTCCGCGAGGAACTGTGCCGTCCGCTGGACCGAGTCGGCGACCCTGCCGACGAGGTCGGCGCCGCCGCGCCCACCGCCGGTGCCCTCACGGGCGATGAGTGCGGCGAGGGTGACGGCGTCCAGGGCGGGGGCGTCGGCGGGCGCGCCTTCGATCCGGGCGGGCGCGAAGCGGTGCCAGCCGGCCGGGGACCAGTGCCGGACGGCGACGAGCAGGGCCATGCCGGATGCGGGGAGGGGGACGCGGAGCAGGGTCCCGGCGGGGCCGTCGGGTCGGCCGATCCCGGCTTCGCGGACCCAGCACCTGAGCAGGTTCTCCACCGCCGCGGCCTCGGCGGCGACGGCGGGGTCGGGGTGGTCCAGGAGGTCGGGCAGTGCGGCGGGCTCCGGGCCGAGGGGACCGGTCCAGCCTGCCCACGGTCTGGGTGTGCCGTCCTTCTGCCGGGGCACGGTCGGCGCTGCCCCGACCCGGACGGAGGGAAGTTGCTGCGCCGGGATCTCGCCGGTGGACTCGCCTCCCTGGTCGCCCGGCCGACCGGTCGGCTGCCCCGGGCCTGACGGGTGCTCCGGCGCGGCCTCTTCGGGCTCGGTCGGCGTACCGAAGCGGGGCCCGTTGGCCGGGCCGGCGGAGCCGTGCGCCGTGTCGTCGGGGCTGGCGGCTGCGGCGGCCGACGCGGCCCCCTGCCCGGGGCCGGTGACCCGGCGGGGGAGTTCGGCGGACCCGGGCGTCCGCGACGCCGTGCGCTCCTCGGAACCCCCGGGAGCGGGGTCGGGCGACGCCGCGCAACCGGGCTGCGGCTGAGCCCGGGCCTCGACCGACCCCGGCCGGGCGACGGCCGGGTCAGGGGGCGACCCGGGCTGGGGGGCGGCCGGGGCATCGACCGACCCCGGCTGGGGGGCGGCCGGGGCATCGACCGACCCCGGCCGGGGGGCGGCCGGGGCAGGGGGCGATCCGGGCTGGGGGGTGCTCGCCGCGTAGGCAGTGCTGGCGGGGCTTGGGGTCGGGGCGGGCGGTGGAGCCGACGGCCGCGGCGGCCGGTGGTCGGCGGTGGGGTCGTGGGCCGGCTCCGGGTGCGGGCCGGCCGCGGTGTCGGGTGCGCCGCCCGGGGGCGTATGCGGCTGGGGGGAGGGTTCGGGGGACGGGCTCGCGGCAGTCGCGTCGTGCTGGTCGGGCATCGCGGGTCCTCGGGGTGCGGGTCAGTGGAGACGGCGGGCGGCGGCCGGGATGGCATCGGCCAGGCGGTCGAGGACCGCGGCGGCCTGCTCGTCGGTGAGGGTCAGCGGGGGGAGCAGCCGGACGACGGCGCCGTGGCGGCCGCCGAGTTCGACGATCAGTCCGCGGTCCAGGCACTCCTGGCGGACGACTGCGGCGAGAGCCGGTGCACACGCCCCGGTGTCCGGGTCCACGAGTTCGACGCCGATCATCAGTCCCCGGCCCCGGACGTCCCCGATGCACGGGTGCGCCGCGGCCAGGCCGCGCAGCGCCGTGAGCATGCGCTCGCCCAGGGCCGCCGCGCGCTCGGCCAGCCGGTTCTCGCGTACGAAGGCAAGCGTGGCGGTACCGGCAGCCATGGCCAGTTGGTTGCCGCGGAAGGTACCCGCATGCGCCCCGGGGGCCCACACGTCCAGTTCGCCCCGGTACACGATCACCGCGAGCGGCAGGCTTCCCCCGATCGCCTTGGACAGGACCATCACGTCGGGCACCACCCCGGCATGGTCGACTCCCCAGAAGGCACCGGTCCGGCCGACACCGGTCTGCACCTCGTCGGCGATCAGCGGGATCCCCCGCGCCGCGGTGATCTCGCGCATCCTGCGCAGCCAGTCGTCCGGGGCCGGGATGACCCCGCCCTCACCCTGCACGGGTTCGAGGATCATGCCGGCGGGCGCGGGCACCCCGCCCTTGGGATCGTCCAGCAGGGTCTCGGTCCAGTGGGCGGCGAGCCGGGCGCCTTCGGAACCACCGACCCCGAACGGGCAGTGGTAGTCCTGCGGATACGGCAGCCGGGTCACCCGTACGTCCGTCGCACCGCCCGACGCGTCGAGGGCCCCGGCGGTCATGCCGTGGTAGGCGCCGGCGAAGGCGAGCAGCCCCGAGCGGCCGGTCGCGGTGCGGACCAGCTTGAGCGCGGCCTCCACGGCGTCCGTGCCGGCCGGCCCGCAGAACTGGATGCGGGCGTCGGCGGCCAGCGCCGGCGGCAGGTTGGTGAACAGCTCGGTGGTGAAGGCGTCCTTGACCGGCGTCGCGAGGTCGAGCACATGCAGGGGAGCCCCCGAGTCGAGGACGCCCCGGACGGCTTCGAGTACCACCGGGTGGTTGTGCCCGAGGGCGAGCGTGCCGGCGCCGGAAAGGCAGTCGAGGTAGCGCCGTCCGTCGGCGCCCTCGATCGTCAGCCCGCGGGCACGCACCGGGACGATGGGAAGGGAGCGCGCGTACGTCCGGGCGGCGGACTCCCGCTGCGCCTGCCTGCGCAGGATGCCCTCGGTCGCCGCCGACCCGGCGGGGCCTGCGGCTGCTCCGGGCCCCCGGTTGCCCTTCGACGGGGCCTGCGGCGGAACCCGATGGGGAACGTCCAGGGGGATCTGCGGCGCGATGTCTGCCGCGGGTTGGGCCTCGGCCTCGACTGCGGCCGGCTCGGTCAATGCCACGAGTGTCGGTCCTCCCGCACGGATGCTCTTCCGGATTGCGCCTCGAACGTGAACACTGCTCCCCCGTCCCCCGTACGTACCAACGACGGTGACGGCGGCGGATCACGGGTGGGCGCAAGATCCTTGCCCGGCAGGGTACGGAGAGCCGGAACCGCCGCCCCGGGCGTCGGCGTCCTGGTCGGCAGCGGCATAGTGGGGGGCTGCACTCGGCTGGACCGCTCGGGACTCCTCGGGGCTCTGGGAGACACCACGTTGACTCCCGGGACTTCTCGGGACTTCCCGGGACTCCTCGGAACTGGGCCGCACCTCACTTCCACCACCAGCCACCGCACACCAGCCACCACCCACCACTCAGAACCACCAGGGGGACTGACGACATGCGACCGAACCGACCGGTCACCGCGATCCTGTGCGCGGCCGCGCTCGCGCTGACCGCCGCGGCCTGCGGACCCGGCGACGGTGAGGCCGGCGGCGACGCCAAGCCGACCGTGGCGGCGAGCCTTCCGTCCGGAGTCGACGGGATCAAGATCCCGGACCAGCTCAAGGACAAGCTCAAGGAGCGCGGCATAGACCTGGAGAAGTGGAAGGGGGGTGAGTGGAAGAACTGGAAGAAGGAGGACTGGCTCCGCGAGGCGGGCGACTACATCAACCCGATCATCGAGGGCCTGTGGGACCCGGACCGGATGCGTGACGCCGAGCAGCCGCAACGCCCGTCCGTCGACCCGGACGCGGGCAAGGACCAGGGCGTCACCGACCCGGCGCCGGCGCCGGTGGCCGCCAAGGCGGTGAACCCGACCTACCACCAGAGCGTTCCGGAGGCCGGCAAGGTCTTCTTCGACGGGCCCGAGGGCTCGATGGTCTGCTCGGCGACCGTGATCAAGGACCCGGCGCACCCCGGCAAGTCCAACCTGGTCTGGACGGCAGGTCACTGCGTGCACGCGGGTAAGGCCGGCGGCTGGTACCGCAACATCGCTTTCGTCCCCTCCTACAACAACGCGGGCAAGCCGGCGGCGCAGCTCAAGGGCGCGCCGCGCGAGCAGGTGGCTCCGTACGGCGTCTGGTGGAGCGACTGGGCTCAGACCTCCGACCAGTGGATCGCGACCGGCGGTCCGACCGGCGGTGCGGGTGCCCCGTACGACTTCGCGGTGCTGCACGTGACCCCGGAGAAGGGCACGGGCAAGTCCCTGGAGGAGACGGTCGGTTCGGCGCTCCCGGTGGAGTTCAACGCCCCGGCCGTGCCCAAGGTCGCGGGCATGACGGCGACGGGCTACCCGGCGGCGGCTCCGTTCGACGGGCAGAAGGCCTACCAGTGCACCGACAAGCCGGGACGGCTGTCGCTGAACGCGACCGATCCGGTGATGTACCGCATCGGCTGCACCATGACCGGTGGTTCCTCCGGCGGCGGCTGGGTCGGTGCGGGCGCCGACGGCAAGCCGGCGCTGGTGTCGAACACCTCGATCGGTCCGGCCAAGGCGGGCTGGCTGGCAGGACCCCGGCTGGGCCCGGAGGCGAAGGGCATCTTCGACGCCGTCAGCGGCAAGTTCAAGTAGTCCGCGTAGGCCGTCCGAGTAGGCCGACTAGTCCCAGTAGTCGCGTGCCCCGGCCGTACGAGAGCGCGCACGACGGAGGGCCCCCTGCACCCCTAGGTTCTAGTGGTCGTCGCAACGCCCCAGCTCAGGGGATGCGATGGACTTCGAGATCCGGGACAGCAGGAAGCCGCAGGGTCCTCGGAAGCTGATCGACGAGCGGGAGCAATACTTCCGGCTTGTGGATCAAGGAATCGGCTACGTCGAAGCGGCCCGCCTCGTGGGCATCAACAAGCGCACGGGCAAGCGATGGCGCAACGGCCGCAGCGCCTCCGGCACGAACAGGGCGGCGCCACCGATCACCTCGGTGGCGCCGCTGCCTGTGCCTGAACCGCCGGCCCCATCGCGGTATCTGAACGAAACCGAGCGCATTCACATCGCCGACCGCCTCCGGGAAAACGCGGGTGTTCGGGTCATCGCCGCCGAGCTGGGCCGCAGCCCCTCGACCATCAGCCGAGAGATCCGCCGCAACCGCACCACCGAGGCCAACGGCCGCTCGCGCTACCGGCCCCATGCCGCCCAGCGCCGAGCCGAGCGGCGCCGCCCCCGTCCCAAGACGGGAGAGATAGGCCACAACCGCAGCTTCGGGACTTCATCCAGGAGCACCTGGCCCGGCGGTGGAGCCCGGAACAGATCTGCCACGCTCTGCGCAGGCGCTTCCCCGACCGGCCGGAGATGCACGTGGTCCACGAGACGATCTACCAGGCCCTCTACGTCCAGGGCCGGGGAGAACTAAGGCGTGAGCTGACCCGAGCCCTGCGAACCGGCCGAGCCCTCCGCCGGCCCCATCGTCACGCAGCACGCCGACAGCCCCGGTTCGCCGACCCGATGGTGATGATCAGTGACCGGCCCGCGGAAGCCGATGACCGAGCCGTGCCCGGCCACTGGGAAGGCGACCTCATCGTCGGCCCCACATCGCGCTCAGCAATCGCCACGCTGGTCGAGCGCAGCACCCGCTACCTCATGCTCGTCCACCTACCGACCGGACACAGCGCGGCCGCCGTCCGCCAGGCCCTGGTCGACACCGTCAAGGGCCTGCCGCCCGAGCTCAAGCGTTCCCTGACCTGGGACCAGGGCTGCGAAATGGCCGCACACCGGGCGTTCAGCATCGCCACCGACGTCCCCGTCTACTTCTGCGATCCGGGCAGCCCCTGGCAGCGCGGCTCGAACGAGAACACCAACGGCCTGCTGCGGCAGTACTTCCCCAAGGGCACCGATCTGTCCCGGCACACCCGCGATGACCTCGCCGCCGTCGCCGCCGAACTCAACAGCCGCCCACGCAAAACGCTCGGCTGGGAAACCCCAGCCGAGCGCCTGTCTAAACTGCTCGCGGCCTAATCAAACCGACCATGCGTTGCTACGACCCCTGGAATCTGCCGATCTGCCGGGGGCCCTCCGTCATCACGCCACATGCGCGACGCGTGGTGCGTCGACGCGTGTTACCGCTTCGCGAGCGCGTACGGAGCCAGGTCCGACGCCAGTTCCTGGTGGACCCGTGCCTTGAGCAGGGTGCCCTCCGGGGTGTGCTCCTCGGAGATCACCTCGCCCTCGGTGTGCGCCTTGGCGACCAGCGAGCCGCGCGTGTAAGGCACCATGGCCTCCACCTCGACCTCGGGCCGCGGCAGCTCGGAGTCGATGAGCGCGAGGAGTTCCTCGATGCCCATGCCTGTGCGCGCCGAGACGGCGATCGAGTGCCGCTCGATCCGCAGCAGCCGCTGCAGGACGAGCGGGTCCGCGGCGTCCGCCTTGTTGATCACCACGATCTCGGGCACGTTCACCGCGCCGACCTCACGGATCACCTCGCGCACCGCCGCCAGCTGCTCCTCCGGAGCCGGGTGCGAGCCGTCCACGATGTGCAGGATGAGGTCGGAGTCGCCGACCTCCTCCATCGTGGAGCGGAACGCCTCGACCAGGTGGTGCGGCAGGTGCCGGACGAAGCCGACCGTGTCGGCCAGGGTGTAGACCCGGCCGCTCGGCGTCTCGGCCCGGCGCACGGTCGGGTCGAGGGTGGCGAACAGGGCGTTCTCCACCAGTACGCCCGCGCCCGTGAGGCGGTTGAGCAGCGAGGACTTGCCCGCGTTCGTGTACCCGGCGATGGCGACCGAGGGCACCTTGTTGCGGCGCCGTTCCTGCCGCTTGATGTCGCGGCCGGTCTTCATGTCCGCGATCTCCCGGCGCATCTTCGCCATCTTCTCGCGGATCCGTCGCCGGTCCGTCTCGATCTTGGTCTCACCGGGGCCTCGGGTGGCCATGCCGCCACCGCCGCCGCCACCCATCTGCCGGGACAGCGACTGGCCCCAGCCGCGCAGGCGCGGCAGCATGTACTGCATCTGCGCGAGCGCGACCTGTGCCTTGCCCTCTCGGGACTTGGCGTGCTGGGCGAAGATGTCGAGGATGAGAGCGGTCCGGTCGACCACCTTCACCTTGACGACGTCTTCGAGGGCGATGAGCTGGCCGGGGCTGAGTTCACCGTCGCAGACGACGGTGTCGGCGCCGCTCTCCATCACGATGTCGCGCAGTTCCCGGGCCTTGCCGGAGCCGATGAAGGTGGCCGGGTCGGGCTTGTCTCGACGCTGGATCACACCGTCGAGCACGAGGGCACCTGCCGTCTCGGCGAGGGCCGCGAGCTCCGCGAGGGAGTTCTCCGCGTCGCTCACCGTGCCGGAGGTCCAGACACCGACGAGGACGACGCGCTCCAGGCGGAGCTGGCGGTACTCGACCTCGGTGACGTCTTCGAGCTCGGTGGAGAGGCCGGCCACGCGACGCAGAGCCGCGCGCTCCGAGCGCTCGTACTGCTCGCCGTCCCGGTCTCCGTCGATCTCGTGGCTCCAGGCGACGTCCTCTTCCATCAGGGCATCGGCCCGAAGGCTCTCGGTGAAGCTCTGCGGGTCCGGCACGTCCTGTGCGTCCCGCGCGTCCTGGGAAGGGGAAGAAGAGGAGGTCATTGGATCCTTACGTCGTTTCGAATGCGTCCGCGTCAGCTCCGGCCGGAGCCGCTGCCGCGCGTCCCTTAACACTGCCATGTCCAACGTTTCACACCGCCGGGGGATTCCCCGAACGGCCTCGTCGATGGTGACATGCCCATTCCTCGCCAGTCACACCCTTTTCGGGCGTCCGGGGCCCGTCACCGCACGCCCCGGTGCCCGTCCGCGCGCGTCCGCGCACGTCGTCGCGCGTCCCCGCACGTCAGCGCAACGACATCGCAGCTCAGGCCTTCCTCGGACCGCCCCACTCCGGATGGCCCGGCATCGCCGGAGTCGTCGTCCCGTACAGCCACGGCTCCAGGAAGGCCCCGAGGTCCCGGCCGGCCTCCTGCGACGCGAGCCGTACGAAGTCCGCCGTGCCCGCGACCCCGTCCCGGTGCTCCACCACCCAGCGCCGCTCGATCCGGTCGAAGGCCGCGGTGCCGATCTCCTGCCGCAGGGCGTACAGGATCAGCGCGGCCCCGTCGTAGACCGCCGGCCGGAACAGCCCGATCTTCTGGCCCGGGGCGGCGGGCTTCGGGGCGGCCGGGGGGCCTCCCGCCGCCCGCCACTGGTCGGAGCGCTGGTACGCCTCGCGCATGCGCCGCTCCAGGGAGTACTTGCCGAGCCCGTCCGCGTACAGGGCCTCGTACCAGGTGGCGTGGCCCTCGTTGAGCCACAGGTCGGACCAGGTCCGCGGGGAGACGCTGTTGCCGAACCACTGGTGGGCCAGCTCGTGGACCATCACGGACTCGACGTACCACTCCGGGTAGCCCTCCCCCGAGAACAGGTTGCGCTCGAAGAGCGAGAGGGTCTGCGTCTCCAGCTCGAAGCCGGTCTTCGCACGCGCGATCAGCACCCCGTAGTTCTCGAAGGGGTAGCGGCCGACCCGGTTCTCCATCCACTCGATGTGCCCCGCGGTCTTCTTCAGCCAGGGCTCCAGCCGCTTGCGGTCCGCGGCGGGCACCACATCGCGCAGCGGCAGGCCGTGCGGTCCGGTGCGGTGGACGACGGCGGAGTCGCCGACCGAGACCTGGGCGAGCTCGGTGGCCATCGGGTGCAGGGTCCGGTAGGTCCACGTCGTCGCGTTCGCCGCCGGGCGGTGGGCCGGCGGTGCGCTCGACACCCCGTTGGCGACGGCCGTGAGCGCGGCGGGGGCGGTGATCCGGAAGGTGAAGTACGCCTTGTCGGCGGGATGGTCGTTGCACGGGAACACGCGGTGCGCGGCGTCGGCCTGGTTGGCCATCGCCAGGCCGTCCTCGGTGGGCACCCAGCCGCCGTCGCCGCGGCCCCGCGGGTCGCTGGTGTGCCGGATGGTGATGTGCAGCGGCGTGGTGTCCGCCACCGCGTGGGCGGGCGTCAGCACGAGATCCTCGCCGACGCTCTCGAACCGGGCCGCCTGGCCGTTGACCTCGGCGGACGCCACCTTGCCGTGGGTGAAGTCCAGGTTGATCCGCTCCAGCGGCCGCAGGGCGCGGGCGTCGATGACGGTGACCGCGTCGAGCGGGCTGCGGTTGTCCTTGTACGTGAAGGACAGGTCGTACGAGAGCACGTCGTACCCGGGGTTCCCGAGCTCCGGGAAGAGCGGGTCGCCGATGCCCAGTGGCTGCGGCGGGGGCAGGACGGCGGCGACGAGCGTGAGGGATGCCGCGGCGAGCAGGGCGGCGCGCAGGCGGGGGGAGGTGAGCTGCATCCACCATCGCTTACCAGCGAGCGCCACGCGGCCGGGTACGGCGCGCGACGGGGCCACCCGAACGAGTCCGTCCGGCGATGACGCGGACTACACCGCCGCAGCCACGGAGTCGTCGGCGCAGGATGGGGGCGCCGGACCCGGGGGCGCGTCCGGCGAGATCCGAAAGAGACGCCTAGGTGTATTGCCCTGTGAGGTTGGGGACGCGGCTGGCGGGTGGTTTGCCTGCGAGGGCGGTGTGTCCGCGGTGGTGATTGTAGGTGTGCAGCCA